>JBBQSX010000217.1:0-5748 GCA_038213545.1 Burkholderiales bacterium | reverse complement strand
GTCCCAGCCCATGGGCATGAGCACGTTGAAGCCCTTCATGCGCAGGTGGCGCGCCAGCATGTCGTTGATGGTGTAGTTGCGCACATGGCCCATGTGCAGCTTGCCGCTGGGGTAGGGCAGCATCGAGCAGGCGTAGAACTTCGGCTTGCCCGCGTCTTCCGTCACACGGTAGGCGTCGGTGGCGTTCCAGTGGGCGTGCGCGGCGCGCTCGACTTCCTTGTGGGCGTATTTGTCTTGCATGAACCAGGGTCCGGACCAGCCGGCGACGGTGAGGGGAGAGGCTGCGCGCAGTGGCGCGGGGGAATGGCGGATTTTAGGCCTTGGGCTGCATCACGCCCGCGGGCCAAGGCATTCAGCGTGGGGCTGCTGCGTCGGCCACGAAACCGATGCGCGAGAGCCCGGCCGATTGCGCCATGCCGATCAGCGACACCACCCGGCCGTAGGGCATGCTGGCGTCGGCGCGCAGCTGCACCTCGGTGGCTGGATCGCGCTGCGCGGCTTCGCCAAGGCGCTGTCGCAAGGTGCTGTCGTCCACGGCCTCGCCGTTCCACTGCATGCGGCCCTGCCCATCGACCGACAGCGACACAAAAGGCCCGGGTTGCACCGGCGTGGCCGCCTTGGGCAGCTCGGCCTTGGGCAGCTCCAGCGCCAGCCGGTCGGCCATGAAAGGCGCAGCGATGATGAAGATCACCAGCAGCACCAGCATCACGTCCACCAGAGGCGTGACGTTGATCTCGCTCATGGGCTTGTGGCCCACCGGCTTTTCAAGTCTGCCGAAGCTCATGGCGTGTGGACCATGAGTTCGCGCAGGTCGCGCGCAAAGCCTTCGAGGTCCGCCTCGATGCGCGCGATCTGCCGACCCAGCACGTTGTACGCGAGCACCGCAGGAATCGCCACCACCAGGCCGGCCGCCGTCATGACGAGCGCCTCACCCACCGGGCCGGAGACCTGCTCGATCCGAAAACCGCCGTCGAGCCCGATACCGGTGAGCGCGTTGTAGATGCCCCAGACGGTGCCCAGCAGGCCCACGAAGGGCGCGGTGGAGCCGACCGTGGCGAGCATCACCTGGCCGTATTGCAAGCGGTGCAAGACCTGGTGCAGGGCGTCGCGCAGCACACGGGTGAGTTGTTGCGACCGGTCACCCGCAGCGGCCAGGGTCTGGGGCGCGGCGCTCTTCAGGCCCAGCGCGGCCTGCAGCAGCGGCAACACGAGTTGTTGCGCATCGAAAGTGCCCAGGCGGCGCTGGGCGTCGTCCAGATCGGCGGCTTGCCAGAAGGCGGCGGTGCTCAGCTGCAAGTCACGCGCGGCGCGGCGCAGCAGCCAGCCCTTCCACAGAATCACCACCCAGCTCGTCACCGACATGGCCAGCAGCAGCAGCGCGACCACGCGGCCGAGTGCATCGGCCTGCGCCAGCGTCTGCAAAAGACCCTGGCCTGCGCTGTCGATCATTTCAGGTTGAGCACGTCGAACATGTCGTACAGCCCGGCCGGCTTGCCGGCCAGGAAACGAACCGCGCGCAGGCTGCCCTGAGCGTAGGTGGCGCGGCTGCTCGACTTGTGTGTGATCTCGATGCGCTCGCCAGTGCCGGCAAACAGCACGGTGTGGTCGCCCACGATGTCGCCACCGCGGATGGTGGCAAAGCCGATGCTGGACGGATCGCGCTCGCCGGTCACGCCTTCGCGCGCATAGACCGCGCAATCTTTCAGATCACGGCCCAGCGCGTCGGCGATGACCTCGCCCATCTTGAGCGCAGTGCCGCTGGGCGCATCCACCTTGTGGCGGTGGTGCGCTTCGATGATCTCGATGTCGTAGCCGGTGGCCAGCGCCTTGGCCGCCATCTCCAGCAACTTGAGCGTGACGTTCACGCCCACGCTCATGTTGGGCGCCATCACGATGGCGATCGATTTCGCGGCTTCGGCGATCTCGGCTTTTTGGGCGTCGCTGAAACCGGTGGTGCCGATGACCGCATTGACGCCGTGCTTCGCACATTCGCGCAGGTGCGCCAGCGTGCCTTCGGGGCGGGTGAAGTCGATCAGTGACTGGCTGCCGCGCAGGCCCTGCGAGAGGTCGGCGGTGATGAGCACGCCACTGGCCTGCCCGGCAAAACCGGCGGCGTCCTGGCCCAACATGGCGCTGCCTTCGATGTCGAGCGCGCCGGTGAGCTGGCAATCGCCGCTGCTGCGCACGGCCTCCACCAGCATCTGCCCCATGCGGCCGCTGGCGCCCGCCACACACACGCGGTGCAGGGTCGCTGCGCTGCTCATCGGGTGGTCCCCGGCGTCTCCAGGGGTGGGTAGCTGGCGGCGGGCGCGGCGGCGGGTGCAGCGGGTTCAACTGGCGCAGTAACCCTGTTGCGGTCGTCAAAAGCCTTGAGTTGGGCTTCGGTGGCCTGCAGCGGCGGCACTTTGCCGAACTTGCGACCAGCGTTGAGCGAGGCAACGAACTCGGCTTCGCTCGGCAATTCGTCGGCCTCAAACTTCTCGAGCACGTCGGCCTTGAAGAAGGCGGTCAGGCGGCGCTGCTGGGGAGCCTGACCCTGACGCCGGAAGGTGAACACATAGTCCCAGCGGTCGGCGTGGAACACACTGGCCAGCAGCGGAGAGCCCACGATGTCGCGCACCTGATCGCGGGTCATGCCGGCCTTCAGAGCTGCCGCCTGTTCACGGGTAACCACGTTGCCTTGCAGAATGTCGATCTTGTAAGGCGTGACAACGCTGGTGATGCCCGGCAGGCGGCTGGTGACGCTGGAGCACGCCGACAAGGCGACCAGTGAAACCACGCCGCAGAACAAGGCAACCGGGCGGCGAAGTCGCCAACCCTGCGGCGTCGGAGAAGCGCAATCGGGTGTGTGGTGGAGCATGGGATCGGACCGTGAATGGGGCTCGCGCACAGGCGTTGCCGGGGGCAAAAATGCAGCGTGCGCCAGACGCTGACGATATGATCCTTTCATTGTAGTCTTGGGGCTTGAGGGCACCGCAAAGATCTCGACGCCCGAATCAACGCACCGTGCGCACCGCCATGACCAACATCGAAGAACTCAAGAACACCGGACTGAAAGCCACCCTGCCCAGGCTGAAGATCCTGGAGGTGTTTCAGAACGCCAAGCAGCGGCACATGACGGCTGAAGACGTGTTCCGAGTGCTGCTAGAGGAACGTTCCGACATCGGTCTGGCCACGGTCTACCGCGTGCTGATGCAGTTTGAACAAGCCGGCCTGCTCACGCGCAGCAACTTCGAGTCGGGCAAGGCGGTGTACGAGCTCAACGAGGGCCAGCACCACGACCATCTGGTGTGTCTGGACTGCGGGCGGGTGGAAGAGTTCTTCGACGCCGAGATTGAAAAGCGCCAGCAGATGGTGGCCAAGTCGCGGGGCTTCGTGCTGCAGGAGCACGCGCTGTCCCTCTACGCGAACTGCACCAAAACCGACTGCCCGCACAAGGGCCATTCACACAGGGCGTGACGAGCTCACTCGCCGCGTGACATGGCCGCACGGTGGCGAGAGACGAACTCCTGATAGGTGTCGATGCCGCGCAGCTGCAGGATGGTGTTGCGAACAGCGGCTTCCACCAGCACGGCGATGTTGCGCCCAGCCACCACTTGAATGACCGCCTTTCGCACCGGCACGCCAAGCACGTCCTGGTACAGCGGCTCGTGGGGCATGCGCTCATAGTCACGTTCCAGCGTTTCGCGGCGCACGAGGTGCACGATCAGCGAGAGGCGCATCTTGCGGCGCACCGCCGTCTCGCCAAAAATGGCTTTGATGTCGAGCAGGCCGATACCGCGGACCTCGAGCAGGTTCTGCAGCAGCTCGGGGCAACGGCCTTCGATGCTGGTCTGGTTGATGCGGTAGAGGTCGACCGCATCGTCGGCCACGAGACCGTGGCCACGCGAAATCAGTTCGAGCCCGAGCTCGCTCTTGCCCAGACCCGACTCGCCTGTGATCATCACGCCCATGCCCAGAATGTCCATGAACACGCCGTGCATGGAAGCGCGGTCGGCGAAGTGGCGCGAAAGATAGGCGCGCAGCACATCGATAACGAAGGCCGCCGACTCGTGTGTGGAGAACATCGGGATCTGCGCCCGCTCGCACATGGCGGTGAGGGCGTCGGGCGCGGTCTGACCGTCGGCAACCACCAGCACCGGGGGCTCCAGCGTGACAATGCGTGCCACGCGGCGTTTGTTGTCCTCTTCGTTCTGGCTCGTGAGATAGCCGACTTCACGTTCTCCAAACACCTGCACCCGGTAGGTGTGGATGTAGTTGAGATAGCCGACGAGATCGGCGCCCGAGCGCGCAGCGCGAATGGCCACCTCGTCAAAACGGCGCTCGGACGCTCCCAGCCCGGCGATCCACTGCCACTTCAGGGCGTCCCGATGGTCCTCGAACAGGACATCGGCGCTGACGACGGTGGGTTTCAAACTGGCTTAGGCCGCAGCGTGCGCGGACTGCCAGGACGTGATCTGCTTGTGGAGCACGGTCGCGTCGACTGAGGTCTTCATCTGCTCACGCAGGCCGCTGTCGCTCAGCAGCTCGGCAATCTCGGAGAGGATTTCGAGGTGCTTCTGGGTGGCCGCTTCGGGCACGAGCAAAAAGATCATCAACTGAACCGGCAGTTCGTCGGGCGCATCGAACCCGATGGGGCTGGCAAGCTGGAACACGGCGGCCAGCGGCTGCTTCAGGCCTTTGATGCGGCCATGGGGGATCGCAACGCCATGACCCAGGCCGGTGGAGCCCAGCCGTTCGCGGGCAAACAGGCTGTCGGTGATGAGCGCCCGGTTGAGTCCGTGAAGGGTCTCGAAAAGCAGCCCGGCTTCTTCAAACGCGCGTTTTTTGCTGGTGGCATCAACGCTGACGAGCACTTGCGCAGCGGGCAATATGGCGGATAGTCGGTTCATGTGAGCCCTCGTAGAGCGCAAATTATGACCAGTTGAGCGGTGTTGGCTAGACTGGGGGCACAAAAAAGCCGCTTGACTTTCCAAGCGGCCTGCTGCAGTGCAGCATCGGGTTTTCCCTCACGGGCAGCAGCCCGTGATATCCGTCACATCAAACGCTTGACCGAGTCGTGGTGGTGGTCTTGTGTCTTGTCCTTGTAGCGCAAAACTTGCCGGTCCAGCTTGTCGGCCAGTTCGTCAACAGCGGCGTACAGATCGGCGTGAGCGCTTTCGGCGAACAGATCACGCCCCTTGACGTGGATGTTGCACTCCGCCTTTTGCCGCAGGTCTTTCTCCTTCAGGTTGTCCACCGTCAGCAGCACCTTCATGTCGACCACCTGGTCGAAGTGTCGGGATATGCGTTCGAGTTTGCTGGTGACATAGCCGCGCAAGGCGGGTGTGACCTCAAGGTGGTGACCGCTGATCGTCAGGTTCATAGAAGAGCCTCCATATGCTCCGGGTTGAGACAAGCCGCCTGGGGCAAAACCTCCCGACGGCCACGGGGATGTCTTGAGCCCACTATGCCGACGAAGACACACCGGCGCAAGCCTCAGCCGAAAGAAAACGTGACTTCTTGACCGGCATCAGCGTCGCTGGAGCACTTCGGGTCCCGTGTGCGCCCTGCTTGCGAACGCGGCTCCGCCGCACTGTGGACAGGTTTGTTGGGGTGCTTCAGTGCGACGGAGAGCCCACCGCGACTGGATCGACCGACGGCACCCAAAATGGCAATCAACCCGCTCCGCAGTAAGGCCAAATCCGGGGCGATGGCGCTGCAGGGCCAAGCCAAAGGGCGCGCTCGAGTCGCATCACAGCCGTTCGC
>JBBQSX010000216.1:0-5770 GCA_038213545.1 Burkholderiales bacterium | reverse complement strand
TCGACCTGCACATCAGCGGCTGCATCAACAGCTGCGGCCACCATCACAGCGGCCACATCGGCATCCTGGGCGTGGACAAGGATGGTCAGGAGTGGTACCAGGTCACCCTCGGTGGCTCGGACGGCACACGCCTATCTGGAGAGTCTGCCCCGGGCAAGGTGATTGGCCCCTCGTTTGCAGCCAGCGAAGTGGCCGACGTGATCGAAGCCCTGCTCGACACCTACCGCGCCCAGCGCACCGGCACCGAGACGTTTGTGGCCACGCTGCGCCGCACCGGCGCCGACCCGTTCAAGACCGCCGCCAACGCGGTGCGCACGAGCACGGCCCGCGCCGCGGCCTGAGGACCGACACCATGAGCACAACCCTTCAACTCTTCAGCGCAGACGCATTCGTAGCCACCGAGGCCGAGACTCAGCGCCTTTCGCTCGCCAACGACGCCGACCCGCGCGAGACCGACCTCAGCGGCGTGACCGCGATCGAACTGCACTTTCCCAAGTTCAACGATGGCCGCGCTTTCAGCCAGGCCTTTCTGCTGCGCCGCCGCCTGGGCTTCACAGGCCAGATCCGCGCCACCGGCGACGTGTTGATCGACCAGCTCGTGCAAATGCAGCGCAGCGGGTTCACGCAAGCCGTGTTGCGCGCCGACCAGAACCTGGCTCACGGCAAGGCGCTGCTGTCGCACTACCCAGCCTTCTATCAAGGCGGTGCGGTGCACACCGCTCCCCATTTCGCCACCGCCTGACGGCTCAAAGACCAGCAGCCATGACCGCCTTAGCCCTGTACGACAAACCATCGCCCGACTTTGCCACCAAGGTTGCGCGCAGCCTCGGCCTGCTGCGCGAAACCGTCGCCCGCCATCCCAAACTGACCCAGGCCTCCAGCCTGGGTGCCGAAGACATGGTGGTCACGCACCTGCTGCACCTGGCCGACGTCGACGCCAGCGTTTTCGTGCTCGAGACGGGCAAGCTGCACGCCGAGACGCTCGCGCTCATCCCCCGCATCGAACGGCGCTACGGCACCAGCGTGCAGGTGTTCCGTCCCAAGCAAGAATCGGTCGTCCACTTCGTTCGCAAGAACGGCGAAGAGGCGATGTACCAGAGCATCGAGCTGCGCAAGGCCTGCTGCGACATCCGCAAGATGGAGCCGCTGGCGCGTGCACTCGCCGGGCACGACGGCTGGATCACGGGGCTGCGCCGCGAACAGTCCAACGCACGCGCTGAAGTGGGCGAGATCATCCAGGAAGCCGGGCGCGTGAAGATCAGTCCCATCGTCGAGTGGGCCTGGGGCGACGTGTGGCATTTCATCGGCCTGCATGGCCTCGATTACAACGCCCTGCACGACCAGTTTTTCCCCAGCATCGGCTGCGCCCCCTGCACGCGCGCCATCAGCGTCGGAGAAGACTTCCGCGCCGGCCGCTGGTGGTGGGAACAGGAAAGCGCCAAGGAATGTGGTCTGCACGTCCAGCCCGCCACCTCCCCCCTCGTGTCCTCCATCGAACGGACCCCCTCATGAACGCCCGCACCGAAACCGCCGTGATCCAGACCGCCCTGCAGCACGCCAGCGACCACCACCTGAGCAACGCCCACCTCGACGCGCTCGAAGAAGAAACCATCTTCATCCTGCGCGAGGTGGCGGCCGCCTTCGAGCGCCCCACGCTGCTCTTCTCCGGCGGCAAGGACTCGCTGGTCATGCTCAAGTGCGCCGAGAAGGCGTTTGGCGCTGGCCGCATTCCTTACCCGCTCTTGATGATCGATACCGGCCACAACTTTCCCGAGGTCACCGACTTCCGCGACATGCGGGCCAAAGAGTTGGGCGCCGAGCTGATCGTGCGCAGCGTTGAAGACTCCATGGCGCGCGGCACCGTGCGCCTGGCCCACCCGGGCGAGAGCCGCAACGTGCACCAGTCGGTGACGCTGCTGGAAGCCATCGAGGAGTTCCGCTTTGATGCGCTCATCGGCGGCGCTCGCCGCGACGAGGAAAAGGCCCGCGCCAAAGAGCGCATCTTTTCCCACCGCGACAGCTTCGGCCAGTGGCAACCCAAGGCGCAGCGTCCCGAACTCTGGACCCTGTTCAACACCCGGCTGCAGCCCGGAGAGCACTTCCGCGTGTTCCCGATCAGCAACTGGACCGAGCTCGATGTGTGGCAGTACATCGCGCGAGAGAACATCGCCCTGCCCTCGATCTACTACACCCACCAACGTGAAGTGGTGGACCGTCGCGGCCTGCTCGTGCCCGTGACCGAACTCACCCCGCCGCGTCACGGAGAAACCGTGCAGGTGCGCGACGTGCGCTTCCGCACCGTGGGCGACATCACCTGCACCTGCCCGGTGGAAAGCCTGGCAGCAACGGCCGACGAGATCGTGATCGAGACCCTGTCCGCCGAGGTGAGCGAACGCGGCGCCACGCGCATGGACGACAAGACGTCCGACGCCTCCATGGAAAAACGCAAGAAAGACGGGTATTTCTGACGCCCCCCGCGCCGCGCCTTCGGCGCGTCACCCCCCACTGGGGGACGGCGTCTGTGGGCCGGCAAAGCCGGACCCTCGACGCCCTTGACGAAGACACTTCACTCAAACAGGAATGACATGACTGCTGCAACCACCCCCGTTCGGGCTGAGCCTGTCGAAGCCCTTTTGCAAGACACGCGTTCTGCCCTGCGCCTCATCACCTGCGGAAGCGTGGACGACGGCAAGAGCACGCTGATCGGTCGTCTCCTCGTGGACAGCAAGGCCGTGTTGCAAGACCACCTGGCCGGCGTGCAGCGCCACGGCCAGACCGATCTGGCCCTCCTGACCGACGGCCTGTCGGCCGAACGCGAACAAGGCATCACCATCGATGTGGCCTACCGTTACTTCAGCACCGAGGCGCGCAAATTCATCATCGGCGACGCGCCGGGCCACGAGCAGTACACGCGCAACATGGTGACCGCAGCATCCAGCGCCGATGCCGCCGTGGTTTTGGTCGATGCGACCAAACTGGCCTGGGCCGACGCCGCGCTCAAGTTGCTGCCCCAGACCCGTCGCCACAGCCTGCTGCTCAAGCTGCTGCGCGTGCCTTCGGTGGTGTTTGCCATCAACAAGCTCGACGCGGTCGAAGACAGCACCGTTGCGTTTGAACACATCGCCACCGCGCTTCGCACATTTGCCGCGCAGGCAGGCATCCCGGTCACGGCCGTCGTGCCGATCTCGGCGCTCAAAGGCTGGAACGTGGTCGACACGAGCGAACAGTCCGGTTGGTGCGGCTACCGTGGCCCCACGCTGCTCGAGATTCTGGAGAGTCTGCCGGTCACACCGGCGGACAGCACGCTGCCCTTTGCACTTCCCGTGCAGTGGGTGGAGAAATTCAGCAGCTCTGCCGACACCTCCCAAGGCCGGCGTGTCTTCTGGGGCCGCGTGGCCACAGGTGGTGTACAGCCGGGCCAGAGTGTGCGCATCATGCCGAACGGCCAGGCCGCCGTGGTGGCGCAGGTGCTCAACCATGTCCGTCAACCGCAGGCCGTACTTGCTGGACACAGCGCCGGCATCGTGCTCGACCGCGAAGTCGACGTCTCACGCGGCGACTGGCTTCTGGCCGAAGACACAGATGGCTCGTTGCCCGGCAGCCGCGAGATCCGCGCCACCGTGGCCTGGCTGGACGACGAAACTCTGGTGCCTGGCCGTGTCTACTGGGCGCTGCACGGTCACCGCTGGGTCAAGGCCAAAATCAAGCGCATCGTGAACCGTCTCGATATCCACACCCTGGCCGAAGAAGACGCCACCCAGCTTGAGCCGAACGCGATTGGCCATATCGAACTGACGCTGCAGGAACCGCTGGTCACGCTGTCATTTGCGAAATCCCGTGCGCTGGGTTCGCTGGTATTGGTGGACACGTCGAGCCACCGCACGGCGGGCGCGTTGCTGGTCCAGTGACGGTCTCGCGCAGCCGGACGAACACCCCATCCCCTTAACTCGTGTCATGGCAAGGGCCATGGCCAGGCCCGCCCCTGCCGAAGACCCTAAAATCACGGCTTCCATCGATTCCCAAGACCACCATGACCCACGTTGTCACCGAAGCCTGCATCCGCTGCAAATACACCGACTGTGTGGACGTCTGCCCCGTGGATTGTTTCCGCGAAGGTCCGAACTTCCTCACCATCGATCCGGACGAGTGCATCGACTGCGCAGTCTGCATTCCTGAATGCCCGGTGAGCGCGATCTACGCCGAGGAAGACCTCCCCAAAGACCAGCTGCACATGACCAAGCTCAACGCCGATCTGGCGCAGCTGCCGGGCTGGAAGAGCATCACCAAGCGCAAGGCCCCCCTGCCAGACGCCGACGACTGGAAAGACCGCACCGGCAAACTGCCCGAGCTGCTGCGCTGAGCGGCATGGCGCACGACGGTCCCATTGAAGCCGATGCGGTTGTCATCGGTGCAGGCCCGGTGGGCCTGTTCCAGGTGTTCGAACTGGGCTTGCTGGAGATCAAGACCCACGTGATTGACTCGCTGCCGTTTCCCGGAGGTCAACCCGCGGAGCTCTACCCCGACAAGCCCATCTACGACATTCCGGCGATCCCGGTTTGCACCGGGCAGGAACTGGTGAACAACCTGCTCAAGCAGATCGAACCCTTCGGCGCCACCTTCCACCTCGGGCAGGAAGTCAGCACCGTGGAACAGCAGGCGGATGCCCGCTTTCTTGTGGCCACTACAAAGGGTACGCTCTTCCTTACCAAGACCCTGTTCATCGCAGCTGGCGTTGGTGCATTTCAACCGCGCGCACTCAAGCTCGACGGCATTGAAACGTTCGATGGAGAACAACTTTTCTACTGGGTCAAGTCGCCCGACGTCTGGGCTGGACGCAACATCGTCATCGTGGGCGGCGGCGACACCGCGCTGGAATGGGCTGCGACTTTCGCCGAACAAATACCCAACGCGCCTGCAAGCGTGACCTTGATTCACCGGCGCGATGCCTTTCAGGCCGCCGCCTCGAACATCGAGCGCATGCGTGAACTCTGCGAACGCCGGAAGATGCGGTTCATGGTCGGCCAGCCGACGGCTTTCGACGCCGAGGGCGGACGTCTCACTGCATTGCAAGTCACTGATCCGCAGGCAAACACCCACACCGTTCCACTCGATGTGTTGCTGGTCTTCCTGGGCCTTTCCCCCAAGCTCGGTCCCATCACCGACTGGGGCATCGACATCGAGCGCAAGCAGCTTGTGGTGGACACCGAAAAATTCTCCACCAGCGTGCCCGGCATCTTTGCGGTGGGCGATATCAACACCTATCCCGGCAAGAAGAAACTTATTTTGTCCGGCTTCCATGAAGCCACGCTCGCGGCCTTTGGTGCGGCGTCTTTCGTGTTCCCCGACAAGAAAGTGATGCTTCAGTACACAACCACCAGCACCCAGTTGCACAAGGTCCTGGGCGTCACGCCTGCAGCGATCGCCTGAGCCCGCCGCAGCACGAGATATTTCGATCAATTCGAACAGCCCGCCGGAAACCCAAAATTTCAACGCTATAATTTGAGGCTGTTCCCTGATAGCTCAGTCGGTAGAGCGACGGACTGTTAATCCGCAGGTCCCTGGTTCGAGTCCAGGTCGGGGAGCCACCCAACACCCACACAAAGGCCTTCATGCGAAGGCCTTTGTTGTTTCTGCCGCTCTTGTTTCTGTTTGTTCCATGCGCCCAACGAACATTCAACTGATCCGCATCACCTTCTGGTGCAGCGCAATCGGCCTGGCCATCGCCTCCCTGGTCCCTGTCGATCTGTTGCCACAGCAAGCTGCAACGATC
>JBBQSX010000215.1:0-5776 GCA_038213545.1 Burkholderiales bacterium | reverse complement strand
CTGGAGCGACAAGGCTGGCGAAGCCAATGGCGGCAATTGCTACAACTGCCACATGATCAGCAAGGAAGAAATCTCCTTCGGCACGCTGGGCCCGAGCCTCTACAACTACGGCAAGCTGCGCGGCGTGACCGACCCCAACAGCGCGGGCAGCAAGCCTATCGTGGAATACACCTGGGGCAAGCTCTGGAACGCGCGCGCTTACAACGCGTGTTCGCAAATGCCACGCGTGGGCCACATGGGCATCCTGAACCAGAAGCAGATCCAGGACGTCATGGCTTTGCTGCTGGACCCGGCCTCGCCCGTCAACAAGTGACCGCCACACCCCGGTTGCCTCAGGCAATCGGGGTTTCTTGCTAAAAAATTTCGCTCAAATATCAGCGATCAATTATTGATAGGTGCAGAGATGAGTTTCAGCCGCCGTGAATTCATGCAGGTGCTGGCGGTGGCGAGCGCCACCGGCATGGCCCTCAACCACCGCGACGTGCTCGCCGCTGCACCGGGTGCCGGGGAGCGCCTGTACGACGTGCCCAAGTTCGGCAACGTGAGCTTTCTGCACTTCACCGACTGCCACGCGCAACTCACCCCCATCTACTTCCGCGAGCCCAGCGTGAACCTGGGGGTGGCCGAAGCCGTGGGCCGCCCGCCGCACATCGTGGGTGAGAAGCTGCTCAAGCAGTTCGGCATCAAGCCTGGCTCTTCCCAAGCCCACGCGTTTTCCTACCTCGACTTCAGCCAGGCCGCCAAAACCTACGGCAAGGTCGGCGGCTTCGCGCACATGGCCACGCTGGTCAAACAACTCAAGGCCAGTCGGCCCAACGCGCTGCTGCTTGACGGTGGTGACACCTGGCAGGGCTCGGCCACGTCGCTGTGGACCAACGGCCAGGACATGGTGGACGCCTGCAAGCTGCTCGGCGTGAACATGATGACCTCGCACTGGGAGCACACCTTCGGCGCCAAACGCGTGCAGGAGATTGTGGAGAAGGACCTGAAGGGGAACATGGAATTCCTCGCGCAGAACATCAAGACCACCGACTTCGAAGACATGGTCTTCAAGCCTTACGCGATGCGCGAGATGAACGGCGTGCAGGTCGCCGTGATCGGCCAGGCCTTTCCCTACACCCCCATCGCCAACCCGCGCTACATGGTGCCCGACTGGACCTTCGGCATCCAGGACGAGCACATGCAGAAAATGGTGAATGAAGCGCGTGGCAAGGGCGCGCAGGTGGTGGTGGTGCTTTCGCACAACGGCATGGACGTGGACATCAAGATGGCTTCGCGCGTGCGCGGCATTGACGCCATTCTGGGTGGCCACACGCACGACGGCATGCCCGCACCTTTTGTGGTGAAAAACGCCGGTGGCCAGACCCTGGTGACCAACGCCGGCTCCAACAGCAAGTTCCTCGGCGTGCTCGATTTCGACGTGCGCGGTGGCAAGGTGCAGGGCTTTCAGTACAAGCTGCTGCCCATCTTCTCCAACCTGCTGCCGGCCGACGCCGCCATGCAGGCGCACATCGACAAGGTGCGCGCGCCCTACAAGACCAAGCTCGACGAGAAGCTCGCCGTGACCGAAGACCTGCTGTACCGCCGAGGCAACTTCAATGGCTCGTGGGACCAGGTGATCTGCGACGCGCTGATGCAGAACAAGGGCGCCGACATCGCGTTTTCACCCGGCGTGCGCTGGGGCACTTCGCTCCTGCCGGGCGACGCCATTACCTACGAACGCATGATGGACCAGATGGCGCTGACCTATCCGGCCACCACGCTCAACACCTTCACCGGCGAGCAGATCAAGACCATCCTGGAAGATGTGGCCGACAACATCTTCAACCCCGACCCGTACTACCAGCAGGGCGGGGACATGGTGCGCGTTGGCGGTCTGCAGTACACCATGACACCCAACGCCGCCATGGGCCAGCGCATCAACAACATGACGCTCAAAGGCCAGCTGATCGAGGCCGACAAAACCTACAAGGTGGCCGGCTGGGCGTCTGTGCAGGAAGGCGCCAAGGGCGAGCCGATCTGGGACGTGGTTTCGGGTTACTTGCGCGACAAGAAGGTCATCAAGGGTGTGAAGATCAACACGCCGCGCATCATCGGCATGGAAGGCAATCCAGGTCTGGTGGCCTGATTCCTTTCTCGCTCCCATGAAAAAACCCACCGCCCTTGCGAGCGGTGGGTTGAAACAAGCCCTGGAGAGCTCGAAGAATCAGAAGTCGTGGCGCAGGCCGACAGCGTAGATCCGGCTGTCACGCGTGGTGACGCCCGAAGCGTTCTCCACCTCACCATCGATAAAGCCACCGTAGACCTTGGTTCGCTTGGACAAAGCGTAGGTTGCGCCCAAGCCGAACGAAGAGCCTTTTTCAGCGGTGCCACCCGACGCGTTTTTGGCTTTGCTGCGAGCGTAGCCTGCAGACACCTCGAAGGCGCCAACCGGCACCGTCACGCCCAGTGCAAACTCGTTGTCCTTGCGGTTGTCACCCGCCTTGGCCTTGTGGAACTGGCCCGAGACGCGGGCCACTCCGAAATCGTATGAGGCAGCCAGTACCGTGAACTCCCGGTCATCCGCGAGGATGGTCTTGTCTTCGTCCTGATAACCCAAACCCACATCGAGTGCGCCAGCGCGGCATCGGAGGTTCAGCGATGTGATGTTCGGAGCGCCAGCCACGTTTTCGTCCATGCTGTAGCTCGCACCTGCGGTGAATCCCGACAGATTGGGCGACTCGTAGCGGATCTGGTTGGCGGGGCGACTTGTGTAACCCGCCAATCCGGCGCGATACGCTTCCGTTGTGGGGGTGAAGTCGGAGTCAAACACGTTCTGTGCGTTGCCCATGTCGTAGATGTCCTTGAACGAGGAATCGGTTTTGCCCAGCTTGAGCGCACCAAACCCGCCACTCAGGCCGACCCAAGCATGGCGGTCGAAGGCTGAACCGGCTGTGGCGGTGCCATCGTCAGCCTTGAATGCGGTCTCGAGGTTGAAGTTGGCCTTCAGGCCCCCACCCAGGTCTTCCGAGCCGCGCACACCCCAGCGACTGGTCGTGAGGCGGCCGCTGGACATTTGTGTGGTCTTCGTTCCGTTGAGTTTGGCACTGCCGACCGAAGCGTCGACACGGCCGTACAAGGTGACATTCGATTGCGCCATGGCTGCGCAGGAAGCGGCCAATACGGCCAAAGCGATCAAGCTCTTTTTCATGGAAGGTTCTCCGGAAGGTTGTGTTGAGGGCCAGACGCCCCCGCCCCTTGCAATTGCAGACGGGACGACGCAATATAAATATTACTAAAGAACTATCTAGTACCCTGTAAGGTACTTATATAGTATTAAAACAACACTGGGAATCAACAGAAAACAAAAAACCCACCGCCCTTGCGAGCGGTGGGTTGGAACAAGCCTTGGAGATTGCAGGGGGCTTGGAAATCAGAAGTCGTGGCGCACGCCGACGGCGTAGAGCTTGCGGTCCAGGGTGGTGGCGCCGGTCGACGGGTTTTTCACGTCACCGTCCAGGTAACCACCGTACAAGGTCGTGCGCTTGGACATGGCGTACGTGGCGCCCAGAGCGAACGCTTCGCCTTTTGCCGTCTTCACGCCGTTGGTTTTCGTCGTGCTCGATGCATAGCCCGCCGACACGGTGAACGCTCCCAGGGGCATGGCCACGCCAATGGCGTAATCGCTGTCCTTGAGACCGCTTCGCTGCTTGGCGTTGTGGATCTGCAGCGAGGCGCGAACAACGCCGAAGTCGTAGCCAGCCGACAGCACCGTGAACTCGCGGTCCAGCGTGGCCGTGGCATTCTTCTCGTCCTGGAAGCCTGCACCCACGTCCAGCTTCCCGGCGCGGTAGCGCAGGTTGAAGGCAGTGATTTCTGAGTTGGCGGTGGCGGGAGCCACGTTCTCGTCCAGCGCGTAGGTCAGGCCTGCCGAGAAGCCGCTCAGGTTGGGCGTCTCGTAGCGAATCTGGTTGTTTGGGCGGCTGGTGAAGTTGGACACACCTGCGTAGGCGATTTTGACCGGGGTGAATTCCGAGTCGAACAGGTTATTGACCACGCCCAGGTCGTAGATATCTTTGAAAACGCTGTCGGTCTTCCCCAGCTTCACGGCGCCGAAGCCACCGCTCAAACCCACCCATGACTGGCGGTTGAACGCGGTGTTGGCGGTTCCCAGGGTGCCATCGTCGGACTTGAAGCCGTTTTCGAGGACGAAGTTGGCTTTCAAACCAGCGCCCAAGTCTTCAGTACCACGAAAACCGTAGCGACTCGTGGTCAGGTTGTCGCTGAACACCTGGGTGGTGCTCACGCCGCCCACTTTGTTGGCGCCGACCGAGGTGTCGATACGGCCGTAAAGTGTGACGGTGGACTGCGCGAATGCGGCGCCGGTGGTGGCCAGAACGGCCAGAGCGATCAGGCTCTTTTTCATGGGGTTGCTCCAATGGATTGCATGGGACCTGAGGTCCCCTTGCCTCCTGCACCATGCAGGAAGTCCTGCGTATTTCATCGAAGCGCCGAGAAAACTCTGTGACACTCGGTTGTCACAAGCGGGTTTGCCATCAGATACAACAGATAGCCCTGCAGACCCACAGGGCTGTCATCAGCATGCAACAAAAAGCATAGCGAAAGAAAGAAGATTCGGCATGAAATACGACGTCATCGTTCTCGGTGCAGGCATGGTGGGTGTGGGGTGCGCGCTGCATCTGCAGGCCCGAGGCGAGAGCGTCGCGCTGGTTGATCGGCGCGCTCCCGGGTTGGAGACTTCCTATGGCAACGCCGGCATCATCCAGCGCGAAGCCATTGCACCCTATGCGTTGCCGCGCGACCTGCGTTTTCTGCTGTCGGGCGCTGCCAACCGGCGTGTTGATGTGCGCTACCACGCCCGCGATACCGCGCGCATGCTGGGCCCGCTGCGGGCCTACCACCGCAATTCCGCGCCAGCAGCCTACCGGCAGATCGCTCAGGAGTACGAGACCCTCATCGCGCTGTCGCTGGAGACGCACACCCAACTGATGAACGACGCAGACGCCAACCACCTCGTGGCGGGGCAGGGCTACCTCATGCTCTACCGCACAGAGCGTGAGCTGCACAGCTTCTTCGCGGTGGCTGACAAGCGCGCTCTGGACGGTGTGAACCACATCAAGCTCAGCGGCGCAGACGTGGCGCGCGAAGAACCCTCGCTGTTGGGCTCCTTTGCAGGTGCCGTGCGCTGGACCGACCCACTGGCCATCAGCAGTCCTGGCGATCTGGTGCAGGCGTACGCGCGCCTGTTCGAACGGCGCAGAGGTGCCGTGCACTTGGGCGATGCCGCCACGCTGCGCCAGACCGATGCCGGTGGATGGCAGTTGGATGCAGCCCACGGGCCCACGCTGGAGGCCAGCCAGGTGGTCGTGGCCCTCGGCCCCTGGACCACGCAGCTCACCGCGCGCTTCGGTTACACCGCGCCCGTGATCCCCAAGCGCGGCTACCACATGCACTACGCACGCCTTCCCGAGCGCACGCTGCGCAGCACCGTCATCGACGCCGAAAACGGCTACGTGATCGCTCCCATGAAAGATGGCCTGCGCCTCACCACCGGCGCCGAATTGGCGAACGTCGATTCACCCAGGACACCTCGCCAGCTGGAAGCCGCCGAGGAGATCGCGCGGCAGAACTTCCCGCTCGGTGAACGCGTGGACACTGAGCCCTGGATGGGCACCCGCCCCTGCATGCCCGACATGAAACCCGTGTTCGGTGCCGTGCCCGGCGCGCCGGGTTTGTGGTGCGCCTTTGGGCATGGGCACCAGGGCTTCACGCTGGG
>JBBQSX010000214.1:0-5846 GCA_038213545.1 Burkholderiales bacterium | reverse complement strand
CAAGGACGACTACCACTGGATCCACATTCCGGTGGGTTATCTGTATTGCATCGGCAACCCGCGCACCGACTGGCTCTACCAGACCGAGCCCGACCCGGGCCTCAACGGCCGCAGCCTGCGCTACCCGCGCGGCAAGGGCCTGGGCGGCTGCTCCAGCATCAACGGGATGATTTACATGCGTGGCCAAAGCCGCGACTACGACCAGTGGGCGCAGCTCACCGGCGATGACGATTGGCGCTGGGACAACTGCCTGCCCGACTTCAAGGCGCACGAAAACCACCACCGGCTCGACGCCGCACAGGACCCGGCGTTTGCGAAGCTGCACGGGCACGGCGGCGAATGGCGCATCGAAAAACAGCGCCTGCGCTGGGACGTGCTCGACGCGTTCGCGCAGGCCGCCCAACAAGCCGGGGTGCCCGCCACGACCGACTTCAACACCGGCGACAACGAAGGTGTGGGCTACTTTGAAGTCAACCAGAAAAGCGGGTGGCGCTGGAACGCCTCCAAAGCCTTTTTGCGCCCGGCACAGGGCCGCCCCAACCTCACCGTGTGGACCGAAACCGCCACCGACCAACTGGTGCTGGAGCGCAATGCCGGCGGTCAGCTGCGCTGCACCGGCGTGGAGCTCTTGCGCGGCGGGCAGCGCGTGCGCGTGTCGGCCACGCAAGAGGTGGTGCTCAGCGCGGGCAGCATCGGCTCACCGGCCATCCTGCAACGCTCGGGCATCGGCCCAGCCGCCTCGCTTGAGCAGCACGGCGTCACCGTGCAGCACGACCTGCCCGGTGTGGGCGAGAACCTGCAAGACCACCTGCAGATCCGCGCGGTGTTCAAGGTGCAGGGCGCCACCACGCTCAACGTGCTGGCCAGCAGCCTGTGGGGCAAGGCCAAGATCGGGCTGGAGTACGCGCTCAAGCGCAGCGGCCCCATGAGCATGGCGCCCAGCCAGCTCGGCGCCTTCACCCGCAGCGACCCGGCCCAGCCCTGGCCCAACATCGAGTACCACGTGCAGCCGCTCAGCCTGGACGCGTTTGGTGAACCGCTGCACAGCTTCCCGGCGTTCACCGCCAGCGTGTGCAACCTCAACCCCACCAGCCGTGGCCACGTGCGCATCACCTCGGCCCTGCCCGGCGCGGCACCGGCCATCGCACCTTGCTACCTGAGCACGCCCGAAGACCGCCAGGTGGCCGCCGACAGCCTGCGCGTGACGCGCCGCATCGTGGCCCAACCGGCGCTTGCCAGGTACCAGCCGCAGGAGCACAAGCCCGGTGTGCAGTTCCAGAGCGACGAGGAACTGGCGCGCCTGGCCGGCGACATCGCCAGCACCATCTTTCACCCGGTGGGCACCACGAAGATGGGCGCGGCGAGCGACCCGATGGCGGTGGTGGACAGCCACCTGCGCGTGCGCGGGGTGGCGGGCTTGCGCGTGGTGGACGCGGGCGTGATGCCCACCATCACGAGCGGCAACACCAACAGCCCCACGCTGATGATTGCGGAGAAAGCCGCGCGCTGGATCTTGAAAGCGGCTTGACCGGAAGCTGACCGATCCGCCGCCGGGCCGCCCCAAGGCGGATCAGCCCCCCCCGGGGGGCAGCGGACCACGCGAAGCGGGGGAGCGTGGGGGCCTAAATCTCGATTTTTGAGCCCAGCTCGATCACCGCATTGCTTGGCAAGTGCAGGAACTCCGCCGCCGCGCTGGCGTTGTGGTGCATCTGGGCAAACAACTTCTCGCGCCAGGGCGCCATGCCGCTGCCCAGGGTGGGCGTGACCACATCGCGCGAGAGGAAGTAGCTGGTGGTCATGGGTTCCATGTCGCATCCGTGCCCCCGCATGAGCTTCAACGCCCTGGGCACATCGGGCTCGTCCTTGAAGCCGTAATTCAGCGTCACGGCCCAGCAGTCGTGGCCCAGCGGATCGATTTGCAGGCGCTGCCCGGCGGCGATCCATGGCACCTCGTGGCTGCGCACGGTCACAAACAGGTTCTGATCGTGCAGCACCTTGTTGTGCTTGAGGTTGTGCAGCATCGCGTTGGGCACGGTGCCGCTCTCGGCGGTAAGGAACACCGCGGTGCCTCCCACGCGCAACGGCGGACTCACGAACACCGCCTCCAGAAAACTCGGCAGGTCCAGCGCCTCGGCCTGCTGGGCTTCACTCATGAGGCTGCGACCGCGCTTCCAGGTCATCATGAGTGTGAACACCAGGCCGCCGATGAGCAACGGGAACCAGCCACCCGCGAGCAGCTTGAGCAGGTTGGAGGTGAAGAACGCGAGGTCGACCACGAAGAAGAAACCGGTGGCGGCCAGGCACAGCCACAGCGGGTATTTCCAGCCGTAGCGGATCACGTAGAAGGTGAGCACGGTGGTGATCAACATGTCCAGCGTGACCGCGATGCCGTAGGCCGCGGCCAGGTTGGTGGACGACTTGAACATGACCACCGCGAGAACGATGGCGGCAAACAGGCCCCAGTTCACGAAGGGCATGTAGATCTGACCGGTGTCGTGTTCGCTGGTGTGCCGCACCTGCAGGCGCGGCAGATAGCCCAGTTGCATGGCTTGTTTGGTGACACTGAAAGCGCCGGTGATGAGGGCCTGCGAGGCAATCACCGTGGCCATGGTGGCCAGCAGCACCAGCGGCAGCAGGGCCCAGTCAGGTGCCATGTTGAAAAACGGGTTTTTGACCGCCTCGGGCCGCGCCAGCAGCAACGCGCCCTGACCAAAATAGTTCAGCGTGAGGCAAGGCATGACCACCAGAAACCAGGCCAGGCGGATCGGCTTCTTGCCGAAGTGCCCCAAGTCGGCGTAGAGCGCTTCGGCACCGGTGACGCACAGCACCACCGCACCCAGGATGATGAAGGTGGTGCCCGGCTGCTGCCACATGAAGCGCAGCGCGTGGTGTGGACTGAGTGCAGCCAGGATTTCAGGGTGGTCCAGGATCTGGTTCACACCCAGGCCCGCGATGGCGAGGAACCACACCACGGTGATCGGGCCAAAGAACTTGCCGATGCCGCCGGTGCCGCGCTTCTGGACCGCGAACAGCGCGAACAGCACCACCAGCGTGATCGGCACCACGTACTGGCGGAACGCGGGAGAGATGACTTCAAGACCTTCAACCGCCGAGAGCACCGAGATGGCCGGCGTGATGACACCGTCGCCGTAAAACAGCGCGGTGCCGAAGATGCCGATGGCCAGCAGCCTCTGGCGCAACTCGGGCCGGTCTTTCACCGCGGTGGATGCCAGCGCCAGCATGGCGATCAAGCCGCCTTCACCGTGGTTGTCGGCCCGCAGCACGAGCACCACGTACTTCAGCGAGACGATGACGGTGAGCGTCCAGAACAGGATGGACAACACACCGTAGACGTTGGCGTGGGTGAATGGAACGTGGCCGGATCCGAAGACCTCCTTGACGGCGTACAGCACGCTGGTGCCTATGTCGCCGTAGACCACGCCAATAGCGCCCAGGGTGAGCGCTGTGAGTGACGATTTGGTAGCTGACACAAAACAACCCTCGCCTTGTGGGCGCGGGTACGTTGTCTGGGGACCGCGATTTTGCGCCCGCCCGCAACGCCTTGTCTGCCGGGTCGGGGGTCTAATCCGCGCCGTTCGCGATCTATGTTGCGCTGCAGCAACTCACTCGTAGACCTCGGCGTCGGGGTCGGTGGCTTCGATCTCGTAGCTGGCCGCCAGCATCGCCAGACGGCCGATCACGCCGTACATGTAGAAGCGGTTGGGCACGCTGGCGCCCGGTTTCACGCCAGGCTGGGGCAGCTGTGCGCTCTGCTCGAAGGCCAGCGGCACATAGCTGGAGCCGGGCGCGTTGAGGTTCTCGTCCACGCCACGGTCGGCGTGCACGCGGTAAAAACCGCCGACCACGTAGCGGTCCATCATGTAGACCACCGGCTCGGCCACCGCGCTGTTGATGCGCTCGTTGGTCAGCACGCCCTCTTGAATGATCACCTCGTGCACCGCCTGGCCCGACTGTGTGACGGCCATGTGGGCCTTGGTCTTGGCGGAAAGGTTGTCAATCTCCCGGGCGTCGCGCACGGTGAGGATGCCCATGCCGCCGGTGCCATTGTCGGCCTTGACCACCACGAACGGCTTCTCGTTGATGCCGTATTCCTTGTACTTGCGGCGGACCTTGCCGAGCAGCGCGTCGGTGTTGCTGCGCAGGCACTCCAGGCCATCGCTGGTGTTGAAATCGACCTCACCGCACTGGTTGAACATCGGGTTGATGAGCCAGTGGTCCATGCCCAGCAGCTTGCCGAAGCGCTTGGACACCTCTTCGTAGGCCTTGAAGTGGTGGCTCTTGCGCCGGGTGGGCCAGCCCGCGTGCAACGGTGGCAGCAGGTACTGCTCGTGGAGGTCTTCCACGATGCCGGGCACGCCCGCGCTCAGGTCGTTGTTGAGCAGGATGGTGCAGGGGTCGAAGTTTTTGAGGCCCAGGCGCCGCTTGGTGCGGATCAAGGGCTCCAGAACCACTTTTTCGCCACCGGGCAGATCGATGGTGGTCGGCGACTTGATGTCGTTCGACATGGAGCCCAGCCGCACGTTGAGCCCGGCCATGTAGAAGATGCGCTGCAGCTGGGCCAGGTTGCTCAGATAGAAGGTGTCGCGCGTGTTCTCGGGAATCAGCAGCAGGTTCTTGGCCTCGGGGCAGATCTTCTCGATCGCCGCCATGGCCGCCTGCACAGCCAGCGGAATCATCTCGGGCGTGAGGTGGTTCCAGCCGCCGGGATAGAGGTTGGTGTCCACCGGTGCGAGCTTGAAGCCGGCGTTGCGCACGTCCACCGAGCTGTAGAACGGCGGCGTGTGCTCCATCCACTCCAACCTGAACCAGCGCTCGATCACCGGCGTGGACTCGAGGATGCGCTGCTCTAGCTCGTTGATGGGGCCGGTGAGGGCGGTGACGAGGTGGGGGACCATAGGAGTAGGCCTTCGGCGGCAACGGGTGGGGGTAGTCAGTGTAATGGGGTCGTATGACACCCTTTCAAGGCGACGGCGCCATCGACGAGCGGATCAGCCCCGAACCTCGCCTTCGCCCAGGACCACGTACTTCAACGAGGTCAGGCCCTCCACCCCCACCGGCCCGCGCGCATGAAACTTGTCGGTGGAGATCCCGATTTCGGCACCCAGTCCAAACTCGAAACCATCGGCGAAGCGGGTGCTCGCATTCACCATCACACTGGCCGAATCCACCTCGCGCAGGAAGCGCTGAGCGTGCATGTGGTTGGTGGTGAGGATGGCGTCGGTGTGGTGGCTGCTGTAGCGGTTGATGTGGCAAATAGCTTCGTCCACGCCCTCGACCAGCTTGATGCTGATGACGGGCGCGAGGTATTCCTCGGACCAGTCCGCTTCGGTCGCGTCGACGAGCATGGGCGCACGCTGGGCTTCGACAGGCTCAGCCCGAACGGGAATGGACTCCATCTGAAAAGATGCTTGAAGAATCACCTTGCTCTCGGGGCAGCAGCGCATCTCCACGCCCTTGGCGGCGTAGATGGCGCCGATCCTCGGCAGAAAGTTGGCGGCAACGCCGCGCGCCACCAGCAGGCTCTCGGTCGCGTTGCAGGGGCTGTACTTCTGGGTCTTGGCGTTGTCAGCCACGGTCACGGCCATGGCCACGTCGCAGGGGTCGTCCACATAGGTGTGGCAGTTGCCGTCCAGGTGCTTGATGACCGGTACCTTGGCGCCGGCGCTGATGCGCTCAATCAGCCCCTTGCCGCCGCGCGGGATGATCACGTCCACGAACGCAGGCATGGCGATAAGCTGGCCGACAGCCTCGCGGTCGGTGGTCTGCACCAGCTGCACTGCGTCCTGCGGCAAACCAGCCGCCTGCAGCGCCTGCTGCACCAACAG
>JBBQSX010000213.1:0-5892 GCA_038213545.1 Burkholderiales bacterium | reverse complement strand
GCCCCCGTCCCGACCTGTGGGTGTTTGCCTACGCCTCGCTGGTCTGGCGCCCCGAATTCACCGCCGCCGAACAGCGGATCGCACGCGTGCATGGCCACCACCGTTGCCTGGAAATGTGGAGCCGCATCAACCGGGGCACCTACGAATGCCCGGGTCTTGTCTTTGCGCTCATGCCCGGCGGCAGCTGCACCGGTCTGGCACTGCGTGTGCCGCACGACGAAGTGGAAGCCCTGATGCCGCTGCTGTGGGCACGCGAGATGCCCAACCCGGTTTATGACCCCAAATGGCTCACCTGCCAGACTGCACAGGGCGCGGTGCACGCGCTGGCCTTCACGCTGTCGCGCCGCAGCCCCAGCCACACCGGCATGCTGAGCGAAGAACGCTACCGGGACATCTTCGGCCGATCGTGCGGGCGCTACGGCACCACACTCGACTACGCGCGCCAGACCTTCCACGGCCTGCTGCACCACGGCATCCACGACCGGGCGCTGGGCAAATTGCTGCGACTGGTCGACAGCGCGGATTGACCTGCCGCAAGCCCTGGTCTGCACCCCACTCCTATACTGAAAACATGAACATCGCCGACCTGCGCAAGAGCTACGAAAAGGCCGAACTCAGCGAGTCCGCCTCCCACGCCGACCCCCTGCTTCAGTTCTCGAAATGGCTGGAAGAAGCCATCAGCAGCGAGGTACCCGAGCCCAACGCCATGACAGTGGCCACCGTCGGATCCGACCTGAGGCCCAGCACCCGCGTGGTGCTGATCAAGGGCTATGACGAGCGCGGCATCGTCTGGTACACCAACTACGCCAGCCGCAAAGGCCAGGAACTCGCGGGCAACCCGTTTGCCGCATTGCAGTTTCACTGGGTAGAGCTGGAGCGTGTGGTGCGCATCGAAGGTGTGGTGGAGAAGGTGAGCGACGCCGAAAGCGACGAATACTTCCACAGCCGACCGCTGGACAGCCGCATCGGCGCCTGGGCCAGCCCCCAAAGCCAGGTGATCGAAGGTCGCACGGTGTTGGTGACCAACGCAGCGAGGTACGGCGCGCAGTTTCTGCTGCAGCCACCGCGCCCGCCGCATTGGGGCGGCTACCGCCTCAAGCCCGAGCGCTGGGAATTCTGGCAAGGGCGCAAGAGCCGCCTGCACGATCGCCTGCGCTACACCGCGCAGGCCGACGGTGGCTGGTTGCGTGAGCGGCTGGCGCCTTAAATTTTTTTGATGATCTGATCGACCACGGCAGCCTGCTGCACGTCGCTGACCAAGGCTGGCGCGACCTCAGCCAGCGGTACGAGCACAAAAGCCCGCTGCCCCATGCGCGGGTGCGGCACCGTCAAGTGCGGTGAGTCGATGCGCGCACCGCCAAAAAGCAGCAGATCCAGATCCAGCGTGCGCGGCGCGTTGCGGTAGGGGCGTTCACGGCCTGCAATTTGTTCTATGGCCTGCAAGGCGTTGAGCAACGCAGGAGCGGTGAGTGTGGTCGAAACTTCGGCCACGGCATTGATGTAATCGGGCCCGGTGGACTGCACCGGGGCGGTGCGGTAGAGACTGGAGGCACGCACGACCCGGACGCCCGGCGTGTCGCCCAAAGCCGTCAGTGCATCGCGCAGGGCCTGTGCGGCATCGCCGAGATTGGCACCCAGCGCAACAAAGGCAGTGACCTCAGCGCGATCCACGGTCGCTCTGTTCAGACCGGCCCTGGCTCACCACCTGCGGCTCCACCACCGGGCTTGCGCCGGCGACGCCGGCGCTTCTTGGCCGGTGCCGAGCCGTCGGTTGGTGTCGTCGACTCTGCGCCATCATCGGATTCGCCAGCGTCTTCGTCGTCCCGCTCGTCTCCACCGGCATCGGCAGCACGAAAGCGCGGATCGGGTGCGAGCTGGTCGGTCGTCGCGCCCGAGTTGGCCGGGTGATCGTCGTCGCTGCGCTTCACGCGCCGCGCCTTGCCAACGCTGCCGGGCTTGGCCAGGTTGTCGCGGCGCTGCGCGTCCACCATGTCTTCGCGCATGTCGTCGCTGGCCATGCTGAAGGTTTCCCACCAGTGCGCCAGCTCTTCTTCCACCTCGCCCACCTGCGCGCGCAGGCGCAGGAAATCGAAGCCGGCGCGAAAGCGCGCCTGGTCCACCAGGCTGAAGGGCGAGGTGCCCACGCGTTTGTCAAAGCGGGGCTGCATCATCCAGATTTCGCGCATGTCGGCGCCCAGCTTGCCGCGGCCCGACACATCGCCGATGCGGGCGTCAAAGGCTTCGTCCACCGCGTCCTGCAAGGCCGCAAACGGTGGCGGCGGGCGCTGGCCCGGGCGGGCATTGAGGCGCTGGCTCCAGCCCTTGCGCACGTCGGCCCACAACACGCAGGCCAGCAGGAAGCTGGGCGCCACCGGCTTGCCTTCGCCCACACGGCGGTCGGTGTCCTGCAAGGCGAGCTTCACAAAATCGTCGTCGGCGCGCTGCACCACCACATCGAGCAGCGGGTAGATGCCGGTGTCCAGGCCCACCGCCTTGAGCTGGGCCACGCTGGCCAGCGCGTGGCCGGTCTGCAGCAGCTTGAGCATCTCGTCGAACAGGCGGCTTTGCGGCACGTCGAGCAACAGCCTGCGCGAAGACGCCAGCGGCTCCAGCGTCTTGGCATCAAACGTGAACCCGAGGCCGCTGAGCTTGGCCGCGAACCGCACGGCGCGGATGATGCGTACCGGGTCTTCGCGGTAGCGCGTGGCGGCGTCGCCAATCATGCGCAGCGTCTTTTTCTTGGCGTCGCGGATGCCGTGGTGGAAGTCGACCACGGTCTGCGACTCGGGGTCGTAGTACATGGCGTTGATGCTGAAATCGCGGCGCGCGGCGTCGTGCTCGATGGGGCCCCACACGTTGTCGCGCAGCACGCGGCCGCTGGCGTCCACCGCGTGCTTCATACCGGCGAGCTCGCCCTTGCTGGTGCGCTCGTTGCCCGCCACCTGCTCGGCGTCGGCGCTGTCCAGGTAGGCGCGAAAGGTCGAGACCTCGATCATTTCGTGTTCGCGGCCGCGGCCATAGATCACGTGCACGATGCGAAAACGCCGGCCAATGATGAAAGCGCGGCGGAACAGGCCCTTGACCTGCTCGGGCGTGGCGCTGGTGGCCACGTCGAAGTCTTTGGGTCGCAGGCCCAGCAGCAGGTCGCGCACCGCGCCACCGACGATGTAGGCATCGAAGCCAGCTTGTTTGAGGGTGTGCACCACGTCAAGCGCGCGCTGGTCCACCAGCTTGATGTCGATGCCGTGCACCGAGACAGGCACGTCTTCGCGTTTGCCGAACGGGCTGGCGCGGCGCGCGGGGGCCGCTGGCGATTTGCCGAGCAGCCTGTCAATGAATTTCTTGATCATTCGAATAGGTTCAATATGCGCCAGCCCCGTTCCTGGGCAATGGCGTGGAGCCGGGCGTCCGGGTTGGTGGCCACGGGCTCGTGCACTTTTTCCAGCAGCGGCATGTCGTTCATGGAGTCGCTGTAGAAGGTGCTGTGCTGCACGCCTGCCCATTCCAGGCCACGCGCGGCCAGCCATTGTTCCACACGGGCGACCTTGCCTTCGCGGAACGACGGCGTGCCCCGGATCTCGCCGGTGGGCTCGCCACGCGCGTCGGTTGCAAGATCAATGGCGATCAGCTCGTCCACACCAAAGGCCTTGGCGATCGGGCGCGTCACGAACTCGTTGGTGGCGGTGACGATCACCACCGTGTCGCCCGCGGCCTGGTGGGCACGCACCAGCGCCAGCGCCGTGTCCTTGAGCGAGGGCAATACCACCTCGGCCATGAAGCGCGCGTGGGCCTCGCGAGCGGTTTTCAGGCCACGCTCGCGCACCGCTTCAATGGCGAAGCGCACATAACGATGGATGTCCAGCGTGCCAGCCTTGTAGTCGGCGTAGAAGCCGTCGTTGGCCTTGGAGAAACTGTCGCCATCACGCCAGCCCAGAGCCACAGTGAATTCGCCCCAGGCGTAGTCGGAATCGAACGGGATCAGGGTGTGGTCGAGGTCGAAAAGCGCCAGTCTCATTCGTCTTCCAGCATGGATTTGATCAGGGGGATGGTGATGGCGCGCTGGGTGCGCAAGGCGTAAACGTCGAGCTGGTTCAGCAACAGCATGAGGCTGGAGAGGTCGCGCGAGAAGCGCCGGAGCATGAAGTCCATCACCTCGTCGCTGAGAAAAACACCGCGGTCGTCGGCGGCGCGGCGCAGCACGCCGCGGCGTTCGGTTTCGCCCAGTGCGCGCAGCTGGAACACATGGCCCCAGCCCAGACGGGTACGCAGGTCTTCGCGCAGGCGCAGGTCGGCCGGCGGGCAATTGGCTGCGGCCAACACCCAGCGCGCCGGGCCGTGCGCAGGGTTCTGTGCGTTCACAAACCAGTTGAAAGCAGCCGCCTGCTGGGTGGCGGTGTAGAGGTGGCAGTCGTCGAGCAGCACCGCGTCCCAGTGTTCGTCGAACTCGGGAGGATCCAGGGCGTCCACATCGATCCAGCCCACCCGACTGCCCTGCTCCCGCAGGCTCTCGCGCACTGCGCGCAGCAGGTGGGTCTTGCCGCTGCCGCTCTCGCCCCACACAAACGTGGGCACCGGCGAGCGCAGGGGATTGTGGGTCCAGAGCTTGAGGTGCTCCAGCGCGGCTTCGTTGCTGGCGGGCACGAAGTTGGACAAGGTGGGCACCGGCGCCAGGCCGATGTCCAATGCCATCTGCTTCATGGGGTTGGGGCCGGTGCTCATGGCTCGGTGGTCCCGTTGTGAGCGCGTGGCCCATCGCCCAGGTACATCTGGCTGGCGAGATAGCCGCGCTTGACACGCCGGATGGCCACCAGCATGACCGCGCTGGCCGGCAAGGCGATCAGCACGCCCACGAATCCGAAGAGATGACCAAAGGCCAGCAGCGCAAAGATGACGGCGATGGGGTGCAGACCAATGCGCTCACCGAGCAGGCGCGGCGTGAGATAGAGGCTTTCGATCAGTTGACCCAGCAGATAAACGCCGCCCACCAGGGCCACGCCCAGCACGGTCTGGAACTGCAGGAGCGCCGCAAACAGCGCCATCACCAGACCGAGACCAAAGCCCAGGTACGGCACAAAGACCGCCAGCCCGGTGAACACGCCGATCGGCAGCGCCAGATCCAGGCCCACGAGCGCAAGCGCCACGGTGTAGAGAACTGCGAGCACAGCCATCACCAGCAACTGTCCTCGCAGGTACTGGCCCAGAACCTCGTCCGTCTCATTCAGAAAGCTCTGGACGCTTTCGCGCCAGCGCGGCGGAATCAGGCTCTTGGCGCGCGTGATCAGGTTGGTCCAGTCCAGCAACAGGTAGTACGCCACGATGGGCATGAGGAACAGGTTGCCCACCACCGCAGCCAGCGCACTGCCGCCGATGCGCAGCGACGACAGCAGGCCGTTGATCAGCTCGCTCTCGTTGCCGGTGATGAGGGTGCGCAGCCATTCGCGCACCTGGGTCACGTCCACCTGCAGGTTGACACCGAAACGGGTGGCCAGCGGGAGCAGCGCGTCGTTCAGGCGAACCAGCAACAGCGGCACCTGATCGCGCAACAGGGGAACCTGCTTGGTGATCACCGGCACGATGAGCAGCATGACGGCCAGCAGCACCAGCATGAGCAGCGCGATCGCCAGGCCGGCGCCGAGCCAGCGCGGCACGCGCCGGGCGTGCAGCCGCTCCACCAGCGGGTGCAGCGCGTACGCGAGCACAGCGGCCAGCAAAAAAGGCATGAGCACCGGTGCCAGCAGGGAGAGCAGCAGAGCACTCACCACAGCGATCAGGGCCCAGAGCAAGGCGCGGATCTGGTTGGAGGTCAGTGGCATGGAGCGCGAGGGTCGATGAGGCCGCGAGGGCGACCCCTTAAAATCTGGGGCAAATTCTATCGGGCCACTCTCAGGGTAC
>JBBQSX010000212.1:0-6014 GCA_038213545.1 Burkholderiales bacterium | reverse complement strand
CGGTGGTCACCAGTTCCACACTTTCACCCAGGGTGGCCAGCATGGTCCGGCTGTAGCGGCTCGCGTCGCTGGCGAACACCAGACCGGGCGTGAGCGTCTTCACCACGTGGTGCAGTTTGTCGAAGTCCTGGCTCACCAGCGAGTAGGCGGGCGAGGTGGGGCAATACGCGATGCCGGCGTAGACACAGCCCAGCGCCAGCAGCGCGTGTTCGAGATCGTTCTCGCTCAGGATCAGCACCGGTCGCTCGGCCGACAGGCCACGGCTCAGCAGGCCCTGGCCGATGCGGCGCGCGGCGTCGAGTGCCTGCGCAAACGTGATGTGGCGCCAGTCGCCGGTGCTGCCGTCGGCGTTCCTGTTGCGACGCGCAAACACGGTCTGGTCGGGGCGTGTGTGGGCCCAGTGCACCAGCCGGTCGGTGATGCGCTCGGGGAAGGGTGGCAGATCCTGGTCGGCGCGCAGGTAGTGCGTGCCCTGTGCGCCGTCGCGCAGCGTGGCGCGGGTGACGCCGAATGTGAGCGGGCGGTAGCGTGCCATGGTCGCGGTCTGGCTCATGACGCTCAGTCCTTGCTGACCTTGTTCGCCCGGCCTTCGAGGAAGGCACGCACGCGGGTTTTCGCTTCCGGATCGCTTTGCGCGATCGCGGACATCATGGCTTCGGTGAGGTAGCCCTGGTCGGCCGGTTGTTCGGCAATGCGCGGCAGCGCGTGCATCAGCGCATAGTTGGTGAGTGGCGCGTTTTGCGCGATCCGCGCAGCCAGTTCCATGGCCTTTTCCAGCGCTGTGCCCTGCGGCACGAGGTACTGCGTGAGGCCGATGCGCTCGGCCTCTGTGGCCTTGTAGACGCGGCCGGTGAACATCATGTCGGCCATGCGCGCGGCGCCGATCAGGCGCGGGATGCGCACCGAGCCGCCACCGCCCACGAAGATGCCGCGCGAGCCTTCGGGCAGCGCGAAGAAGGCGGATTCGTCGGCCACACGGATGTGGCAGGTGCTGGCCAGCTCCAGACCACCACCGACCACCGCGCCATGCAGTGCCGCCACCACCGGCACCGGGCCGTATTGCACGCACTCCAGCGCGCTGTGCCACATGCGCGAGTGGTGCAGGCCCTGGCCGGCGTCGCGTTCGCTGAGCTCGGAGAGATCGAGCCCGGCGCAGAAGTGGTCGCCGCTGCCGTGGATGACGGCGGCGCGCACGCCGTGCGGCATGGCCTGGAACATGTCGCGGATGGCGAGGATCAGGCCGTCGTTGAGCGCGTTGCGCTTGGCCGGGCGGTTGAGCGTGATGACGGCGATTTCGGATGAAGCGCCTTGCAGGCTCAGGCTGATGTCGGTGGAATGGATGGGCATGTCGGGGGTCGGCGTCGGCCGCCTGTTCGGGGTTTTTGCGCTTGAAACGAGAGCCGATTATGGTTATAAACAATAACCAAAACAAGCCAAGCTGGTCCGACCACCCCCCGTGTTTTCCCTAGGTCTGACCCACCACCGAGAGACATCCATGGACCATCAAAACCTGATCGCGATCGACATCCACACACACGCCGAAGTGAGCTGCCGCAACCCCTTCGACAACTACGGCGAGGAGTACGACCGCGCGGCCGACAAGTTCTTCGGCAGCGACCGCCGGCCCACCATTGCCGAGACGGTGACCTACTACCGCGAGAAGAAGATCGGCCTGGTGATGTTCACCGTGGACAGCGAGTCGCAGCTGGGCCGCCGGCGCATCCCCAACGAAGAAATCGCTCAAGCCGCGCGCGACAACAGCGACATGATGATTGCCTTCGCCAGCATCGATCCGCACAAGGGAAAGATGGGTGCGCGCGAGGCCGAGCGTCTCATCAAGGAAGAGGGCGTCAAGGGTTTCAAGTTCCACCCCACCGTGCAGGGCTACCACCCCTACGACAAGATGGCCTGGCCCATCTACGAGGTGATCAACGCGCACAAGCTGCCCGCGATCTTTCACACCGGGCACAGCGGCATCGGCTCTGGCATGCGCTGCGGTGGTGGCCTGCGGCTGGAGTACAGCAACCCCATGCACCTGGACGACGTGGCGATCGATTTCCCCGACATGCAGATCGTCATGGCGCACCCGAGTTTTCCGTGGCAGGACGAAGCACTCAGCGTGGCCACGCACAAGCCCAACGTGTGGATTGATCTCTCCGGCTGGAGCCCGAAGTACTTTCCGAAACAACTGGTGCAGTACGCCAACACGCTGCTGAAAGACCGCATCCTGTTCGGAAGCGACTTCCCCCTCATCACGCCCGAGCGCTGGATGAAGGACTTCGAAGTGGCCGGCTTCAAGCCCGAGGTGATGCCCGGCATCTTGAAGGGCAACGCGGTCAGGCTGCTCGGCCTCGAATGAAGGCGTTCGCATCGCTCGCCGACATCGAGGCGCTGGAGCGTGCGCCGTTGGAAGCGGTGGCGCCGCACCGCACGCCCTACCAGCTCATCCGCGCAGCGGCTGACCGCTTTCCCGACCGCGAGGCCTTCACCTTCCTGCCCGACGCAGGGCTGGACACGCCGCCGCAGCGGGTGACCTACCGCGAACTGCTGGTCAACATCCACCGCGCAGCCAATGCGTTCCGCGCGCTCGGCGTGCAAGGAACAGACGCTGTGGCCCTGCTCGCGCCCAACACGCCCGAAGCGCACGCGGTGCTCTGGGGGGCGCAACTCGCGGGCCGCGTGTGCCCGATCAACTTCCTGCTGCAGCCCGACCACATCGCCGCGCTGCTTCAGGCCGCCAACGCCAAGGTGCTCGTGGCCCTGGGACCGAGCGCGGAGCTGGGGGTGTGGCCCACGGCGCTGACCGTGCAGGCGCTGCACAGCACCACCCTCGTGCCCATCACCGTGAACGAAGCGGTGCCGGGCACACCGTCGCTGCAGGACCTGATGGCCGCGCAGCCCGGCACCCTCAACTTCGAGCCCGACCTGAACCCCGACCGCGTGGTGGCGCTGTTCCACACCGGCGGTACCACGGGCGCGCCCAAACTCGCGCAGCACACCGCCGGCAACGAGGCGCACACGGCCTGGTTCGCGCACGCCTTCTACGACATGGACGAGACGGCGGTGGAGGTCAACGGCTTTCCGCTGTTCCATGTGGCCGGTGCTTTTGTGTACGGCCTGGCGCTGCTGGCCATCGGCGCGCGCCAGGTGCTGCCCACGCTGAGTGGCATGCGCAACACCGGCTTCGTGCAGCGCTATTGGCAGTTTTGTGAGCGCGAGTGCGTGACGCACCTGGCCTGTGTGCCCACGGTGCTGGCCAGCTTGCTGGGTGTGCCGGTCGACGCCAGCATCAAGGGCGTGCGCGCGGCGTTCACCGGTGGTTCACCGTTGCCGGCCGAGCTGGCGCAGCGCTTCGAGGCGGCCACCGGCATTCCCGTGCGCAACATCCTGGGCATGACCGAGTGCGCCGGGCTGGTGAGCATCGAGCCCTTGCTGGGCCCACGCACGCCCGGCTCGGCTGGCCTGCGCCTGCCTTACACCGAGGTGCACGCCGTGCCTTGGCGCGAAGGCGAAGCGAAGCTGGATGAGCGCTGCGCGGCCGGCGAGACCGGTGTGCTGGTGCTGCGCGGCTCTCACATGAGCCCGGGTTACCTCGAGGCGAAGCGCAACGCCGGGCTGTTCGAGCACGGCTGGATCGTCACCGGCGACCTCGGCCACCTCGACGAGGCGGGCCGGATCCACATCACCGGCCGGGCGAAAGACGTGATCATCCGGAGTTCCCACAACATCGACCCCGGTCTCGTGGAAGACGCCTTCATGGCCCACCCTGCGGTGCTGCAGTGCGCCGTGGTGGCCGAGCCCGATGCCTACGCGGGCGAAGTGCCGGTGGCCTTCGTGGTGCTGCGCGCGGGTGCAGGCCTGGACGCCGACGCGCTCTTGCGCGAGGTGGCGCCGCAGGTGTACGAACGGCCGGCCTGCCCGAAGCGCGTGGTGCTGGTCGAAGCCTTGCCCCTCACGGCCATCGGCAAGGTGTTCAAGCCCACGTTGCGGTTGCGCGCGATCGAGATCCGTCTGAGCGAGATGGCGCAGGAACTGGCACCGCAGCGCGCGGTGCGTGTGGAGGCCAGCGACGAAGGTGGCCGCCAGCGCGCGGTCATCACGCTGGGCGGTGCGGCCGATGAAGACCTGTCGCAGCGGTTGCGTGCGGCGCTCTCTGCAATCGCTGTGCCAGTCGACGTGCGCTTCGGCTGAGGATCACCAACCACCGCTCACCAACCACCACGGCTGAGCCAGCGGTCGATCTGCTCGAACTTGTCGATCCCCCAGAACGGCTCGCCATCCACCAGCACGGTGGGTGAGCCGAACACGCCGGCCTGCAGCGCAGCGTCGACCTCGGTGCGCAGCAACGCGGCGGCGTCTTCACCGGCGGCGGCTTGCGCAATCTCGTCGCCCACCACAGGGATCAGCGCCTCGGGCATGGACAGGTCCAGCCCTTGTCCCCAGTACGCGCCGTAGATCGCATGCGCCACCTCGGCGGCGCGCTGCGGCTGCTGGCGGTTCACCCAGGCGAGCGCCCGTCCACAGGCCAGCGGGTTCATCACCGGGTCGACGGGGCGCCGCAGCATGGGCACGTCGTGTTCGCGCGCATATCGCAACACATCGCGTTCCGTGTACGGGCCTTTGAGCGGTGTGTCGAGCAAGGGCTTCAGACCCATGACCTTCATCACCGACACGCCGAGCAGCATGGGGTGCCATTCAACGCTTCGCCCGTGCCGCGAGGCCAGTTCTTCAATGCGCAGCGAGGCGAAGTAGCCGAAAGGCGAGATGAAGTCGAAGTGGAACTTCAGGGGCGCCTTCAAGCAGAACCCCACACCTCATTCGCTGTTTCCACGACCAGCGCCAGCTTGCGACGCTGATCCTCCATCGCAATGTTGTTGCCATGCACTGTGCTGGAAAAGCCGCATTGTGGTGACAGGCACATCTGGTCCAGGGGCGCGTATTTCGCGGCTTCCTCAATGCGGCGCTTGAGCGCGTCCTTGGTCTCTAGCTCACCGAACTTGGTGGTCACCAGGCCGAGCACCACGATTTTGTCCTTCGACAAATAGCGCAGCGGTCGGAAGTCGCCCGATCGGTCGTCGTCGTATTCCAGGAAGAAGGCGTCGAGCTTCATCTCGGAGAGCAGGGCCTCGGCCACCGGCTCGTAGTTGCCGGCAGCGGCGTGGGTGCTCTTGAAATTGCCGCGGCACAGGTGCATGGCCAGGGTCATGCCGGCGGGCTTGTGTGCCACCACCTTGTTGATGAACTGGGCGTATCGGTGCGGCAGCTCGTTCGGGTCGTCGCCACGGCTGCGGGCGGCTTCGCGCATGCGCTCGTCGCACAGGTAGGCCATGTTGGTGTCGTCCATCTGCACATAGGTGCAGCCGGCGTTGGCCAGGCTTTGGAGTTCGTCACCGTAGGCTTTGGCCACGTCGTCGTAAAACGCCGGGTCCAATTCGGGGTAGGCCTCTTTGCTGATGCCGGCGCGCCCGCCGCGAAAGTGCAGCATGGTGGGCGAGGGGATCGTCACCTTGGGTGTGAGGCCGGGCTTGCCCAGCGCATCGACCTGCGCCTTGAGGTACTGGAAATCGGCCAGCTGGATGTTTTTGGCGTGGCGCACCTTGTCGATCACGCGGATCACCGGTGGGGCCAGTTCCTCGGTGCCGTCGGGCCGCACGATGGTGACCGGGATGTCGGTCTTCACGCCGCCGAGTTGCTCCAGAAAGTCGATGTGGAAGTAGGTGCGGCGGAATTCACCGTCGGTGATGGAGCTCATGCCCACGTCCGCCTGGAACTTCACGATCTCGGTGATGGCGCGGTCTTCCACCGCGCGCAGTTGCTCGGCGGTGATGCTCTTCTTGTTGAAAAACTGGTCGCGCGCTTCCAGCAGATACGCCGGGCGCAGGAAGCTGCCGACATGGTCGGCGCGGAAGGGCGGGTGGCTGCGCAGTGTCATGTGTCGTCCTCGTTTTGGATGGGAATAGACACTTTACAGCGAATGCAGAGGTCTTCATTGAATACATGAATCGACAAAAATG
>JBBQSX010000211.1:0-6053 GCA_038213545.1 Burkholderiales bacterium | reverse complement strand
GGCAGCGAGCGCGTCGTCCGGCGAGAACAGGCCGCTGTTGTGGTGGCCGAGGGCGATCACGATCGCGCCGGTGAGCGTGGCGATATCGACCACTGCCGCGGGCTTGAAGCGCTCGGCGTAGGTCAATGCGTCGCACAGGATCAGGCGGCCTTCTGCGTCGGTGTTGAGGATCTCGATGGTCTGTCCGCTCATGCTGGTGACCACGTCGCCGGGCTTCACGGCCTGGCCGTCGGGCATGTTCTCGCAACTGGGGATGATGCCCACCACATTGATGGCGGGCTTGAGCACGGCCAGTGCCGCGAAGGTGCCAAGCACGCTGGCCGCGCCGCCCATGTCGAACTTCATTTCGTCCATCTCGGCGGCCGGCTTGATGGAAATGCCGCCGGTGTCGAAGGTGATGCCCTTGCCCACCAGTACGACAGGTGCGCCGCCTTTGGCGCCGCCGTTGTAGTGCATGACGATGAAGCGCAGCGGCTCCACCGAGCCGCGTGCAACGGAGAGGAACGAGCCCATGCCCAGCGCTTCCACCTGCTTGGGGCCGAGCACATCGGTCTTGAACCCGGCCTGACGACCGAGCTTGCGCGCAGCTTCCCCCAACATGGTGGGGGTGGCGTGGTTGGCCGGGCGGTTGGCCCATTCCTTGGCGAACTCCACACCAACCACCTGGGCCTGTCCGATGCTGAAGCCGCGTTGCACATCGGCGGCCTTGGCCACACCCACCACCACCTGCTTCACGGAGCGGGCCTTGGCGCTCGGTTTGGTGGTGGTGTAGCAGTAGGTGGCGTCGGCGCAGGCCTGCATGGCGGCGCGCACACCGTCATTGGTCGCTTCGATCAGGCTGAACACCACACCAAGCTTCTGGATGCCCGGTTGTTTGAGCGAGCCCATGCCGGCAGACACGGCCTTGCGCACCGATGCGGCAGAGCCGTCACCAACCCGCACCAGCGTTACGCGCGCGGCCTTGAAGCCCTCGGGCCGGTAGCAGGCCAGCAGCTTGGCCACGCCGCTTTCCAGGTCTTTGTGTTCGACGGCCTGAGCCACCAGACGTGTCAGGGCCTGGTCGGCAGACTTCAGCGTCGGCGTCGTGTCGGGCACCAGCACCAGCAGCGCGTCCACAGGCAGTTGGGCCGCTTGTGCAGCGCTGAGGGATTTGAGTTCAAAGTCCATAATCGTGTTTTCCTTGTGGCAATCGATGTTATTTCATTCTTCCATCCGCAGAGAGCTGGCGCGCAGCTTCGGGGCCACCCTCGTGGTGCTCTTCACCATCGTGCTGACGATGCTGCTGATCCGCACATTGGGCCTGGCTTCGCGGGGCAGCGTGAATCCCCAAGAGATCGCTCTGGTGCTGGGCTACACCGTGATCGGCCGCATGCCCACCATCCTCACGCTGGCCTTGTTCGTGGCCATCGTATTCACGCTCTCGCGCATGTACCGCGACAGCGAAATGATCATCTGGTTCTCCAGCGGACGCTCGCTCGGGGGCTTTCTCGGGCCGGTGCTGCGGTTCTCGTGGCCGATTCTGGTGGTCATCACATTGATGGTGTTTTTCGTGTGGCCCTGGGCCAACCAGCAAACCGACAACCTGCGAAGCCGTTTCGAACGCCGTGGTGATCTGGAACGCGTGGCGCCCGGCCAGTTTCAGGAATCGTCGAGTGGCCGCCGTGTCTTTTTTATCGACAAGGACACGGCCGGTGGCACAGAGGGTCGCAACATCTTCATCTCCAGCACCGAAGACGACGGCCGCGAAACGGTCACTTCCGCTCGATCAGGTCGTATCGAGTGGGTCAAAGAGCAGCAGTTCCTGATGCTCAACAACGGTCAGCGGCTGGAAACAGCGGCCGACGGCAGCGGTTTGAAGGTCAGCGAGTTCGAGAGCTATGGCACGCAGATCGGGTCGAGCGCGATCACCGAAGGTCAATCGCAAGCCTTGAAGTCGCGCAGCACGTTGCTGCTTATCCTGGAACCCGACCGGGCCAACCTGGGTGAGCTGGGCTGGCGCATCGGCATGGCCCTCACAGCGCTCAACTTTGTGTTGATCGCCTTGGCCACCACCGCAGGCAACCCGCGTGCGGGTCGCGGTGGCAACCTCTTCTTCACCTTGTTCGCGTTCGTGTTTTATTACAACCTGCTCAACCTCGGCCAGAGCTGGGTGGCGGGTGGTCTGGTGAGCCTGGGAGCCTTCATGCTGATGCTGCACGGTGGGGTGTTCGTGCTGACCGCGCTCTGGTTGGCCCGGCGGCACTACAACGTGAGCCTGCGCAGCTGGATCAACAGCCGACGCAACGCCCACGCAACGTCTCCACGGGCCTCGGCATGAAAACAATCCGGCGTCTGATCTACGGTGAAATCTTCCTCGCAGTGGGCTTCGTGCTGCTGGCTTTCCTGTCGCTCTTCTTCTTTTTTGATTTTGTGGATGAACTGCCCGCGCTGGGCAAACCGTCTGCGTTGGACGCCAAGTTGGTCTACGAGGTGCCGCACGCACTGTTGTATGTGGGTTTGCTCATGCCCAGCCGCATTTATGAGCTGCTGCCTATTTCGGTACTGATCGGCGCGGTGTTCGTGCTGGCGCGCCTGGCCCAGGGTTCCGAGTACACGATCCTGCGCACCAGCGGGCTGGGACCCTGGCGCGCGCTGCGAACCTTGCTGGGCCTGGGCGCCGTGTTCGTCGTCCTCACGTTTGCCCTCGGTGACTATGTGGCGCCACTCGCAGACCGCACCGCCCAGCTGCTCAAGGCCCGCTACCAGGGCAACATCAGCGTCGGCCAGACAGGCGCGTGGCTCAAAGAGCGGCAGCCCTACAGCAACTTTTCTGTCAATGTGGGCTCCATGTCGCCGCAAGGGGAACTCGGCAACGTGCGCATCTTCGAGTTCAACAACCAGGGCTCGCTGGTTTCCACACTCACCGCCGCCACCGGCCAGATCGAGGTTGACGACTCGTGGACACTTCGCCAGGTGCAGCGCCGCGAGTTCGATACCGCCGGCAAAGCATCGGCGCGCATCGTGCGCAGCGAGCTGGAGACCTTCCGCTGGCCCAGCGGCATCAACAGCGAGATGGTGTCGGTGGCTTTGCTCAAGCCAGAGACCATGCGCACAGCCGACCTGTTCGGCTACATCCGCCACCTGCAGGCCAACGGGCAGACCGCGCAGCGCTACGAAATCGAGTTCTGGCGCAAGGTGTTCTATCCGCTGAGCTGCCTGGTCATGGTGGTGCTCGCCCTGCCCTTTGCCTACCTGCATTTCCGATCCGGCAGCATCACCGCTTATGTCTTTGGTGGCGTGATGATCGGCATCAGCTTCTTCCTGCTCAACAACGTGTTCGGCTACATCGGCAACCTCAATGCCTGGCAGCCCTGGCTGGCAGCGGCCTCACCCGCGCTGATCTATTCGGTTTTTTCGCTGGCTGCGTTTGGCTGGCTCGTCTTGAGGAGGTAGCGTGTCCATGCTTGGTGTGATCGTGTTTGCCCATGGGTCGCGCGACCCGTTGTGGCGCCTGCCCGTGGAGTCGGTGGCCCGGCAGATCGCGCGCAGCGATCCGGCTGCTGCCGTGTCGTGCGCCTACCTGGAACTGTGTGAGCCCGACATGGCAACGGCAGTGCGGGCGATGGTCGAAGCGGGCGCCACGCGCGTGCGGGTGCTGCCCCTGTTCTTCGGCATGGGGAAACATGCGCGCGAAGACCTGCCGGTGATCATGAAGGATCTGGCAGAAGCCCACCCGCAGGTGCGTTTCGAGCAGTTGCCCGCGGCGGGTGAAGACCCGCGCCTGACCGCACTGCTGGCGCAGATCGCATTGGAAACCTGACCATGAACCTGCACCAGTTCCGCTTCGTGCAGGAGGCCGTGCGCCGCAACCTGAACCTGACCGAAGCCGCCAAGGCGCTGCACACCTCGCAACCCGGGGTGTCCAAGGCCATCATCGAACTGGAAGACGAGCTCGGCATCGAGATCTTTGCGCGCCACGGCAAGCGCATCAAGCGCGTGACCGAGCCCGGCTTGCAGGTGCTCAAAAGCATCGAGATCATCCTGCGCGAGGTCAACAACCTCAAGCGCATCGGCGAACAGTATTCGGCTCAAGACAGCGGCACACTCTCCATCGCCACCACCCACACCCAGGCCCGCTATGTGCTGCCCGGACCGGTGGCTGCGTTGCGCCAGGCCTACCCCAAGGTGGCGATCAGCCTGCACCAGGGCTCGCCCGATCAGGTGGCCAAGATGTTGATGGAAGAGGTCGCCGAGATCGGTATGGCCACCGAGTCGCTGGTGAACTATCCCGAACTCGTCACCCTGCCGTGCTACGAATGGCAACACGTGCTGGTGTTCCCGTTCGACCACCCGCTGCTGCAACGCGAGCGCATCACGCACGAAGACCTGGCCCAGGTTCCATTGATCACTTACCACCCAAGCTACACCGGCCGCACCCGCATCGACCAAGCCTTTGCGCTGCGCCACCTGCAGCCCAACATCGTGCTGGAAGCGATCGATTCCGACGTGATCAAGACCTACGTGAAGCTGGGCATGGGCGTGGGCATCGTGGCCGAGATGGCCATGGCCGGCGACAACCAGACACCCGACCTGGTGTCCCGCCCAGCCGCCGACCTGTTTGGCCACAACCTGGCGCGCGTGGCCTTCAAGCGCGGCACCTACTTGCGCCACTTCGTGCTGCGGTTTGCCGAGCTGCTGAGCGAACGCCTCACGCGCGACCAGGTCATGCGCGCCATGGCTGGTACCCCCGACGACTACGAGCTGTGACCCCATGAGCCCGAATCCACCCCGCACACCCGCCCTCTCTTCCCGCCTGCCCAACGTGGGCACCACCATCTTCACCGTCATGTCGGCCCTGGCTGCCGAGCACAAGGCGGTCAACCTGGGGCAGGGATTTCCGGACTTTGGCTGCGACCCGGCTTTGCTTGACGCCGTCACGCAGGCCATGCAGGCCGGCCACAACCAGTACCCGCCCATGCCGGGTGTGCCCGCGCTGCGCCAGGCGATGGCCGACAAGATGCTTTCGCTCTACGGCCTGCGCTGCGACCCGGCCACCGAGATCACCGTGACCGCAGGCGCTACCCAGGCCATCCTCACCGCCCTGCTCGCCGTGGTGCACCCCGGCGACGAAGTGATCGTGCTGGAGCCTTGCTACGACAGCTACGTGCCGAACATTGAACTGGCCGATGGTGTGCCGGTTCGCGTTCCGCTAACGCCCGGCAGCTTCCGCCCCGACTTCGACCGCATCGCAGCAGCCATGACGCCGCGCACACGCGCCATCGTCATCAACAGCCCACACAACCCCAGCGGCACGGTCTGGAGCGCCGCAGACATGCAGCGCCTGCAAGACCTGCTGGCCCCCACCGACGTGCTGCTGATCAGCGACGAGGTGTACGAACACATGGTGTTCGACGGGCAGCAACACCAGAGCGCAGCACGTTTCCCGGGTCTGGCAGCACGCGCATTCATCGTCAGCAGCTTCGGCAAGACCTACCACGTCACCGGTTGGAAAGTGGGCACCGTTGTCGCACCAGCCGAGCTGACCGCCGAGTTTCGCAAGGTGCACCAGTTCAACGTGTTCACGGTGAACACGCCGGTGCAGCACGCGTTGGCCACCTACATGGCCAACCCCGCGCCCTACCTTGAACTCAGCGCGTTCTACCAACGCAAGCGCGACCTGTTCCGCGAAGGCCTGGCCAACACCCGCTTTCGCATGCTCGCGGGAGAAGGCACCTACTTCCAGTGTGTCGACATCTCCAGCCTGGCCGTGCCCGAGCGCGACCTGCCCGAGGGCGACTTCTGCCAGTGGCTCACCCGGGAGATCGGCGTGGCCGCGATCCCGCTCTCGGCCTTCTATGGCAACGGCTTCGACCAACGCGTGGTGCGCTTCTGCTTCGCCAAAAAAGATGACACCCTGCAAGAAGCGTTGAAGCGCCTGTCACGCCTGTAACCGAGCAAGCTCGTGAGCGCATGGCGCTCTGCGCAGCGAAATAAAGGAGGAGGGGCCAAAGGCCCCGGGGGACATTCGCGGAGCAGAGCGCCCGGCGCTCACGCGCCCGCCAACCACCTCGGCG
>JBBQSX010000210.1:0-6059 GCA_038213545.1 Burkholderiales bacterium | reverse complement strand
TTGATCTTGACGTCCTGGCGTACGCGCTTGCGGCCAGACGCCAGACGGGGGTTCTTTTTCTTCGGCTTGGTTGCCATGGTGTGATTCCTTCAATGTTTGGGGATGATGCCAGCAAAGCCCGCGATTTTAGCACGGGCCAGGGTGCCGGCAAGGCGAACCCGGGTGGTCCGGGAGCGCGTCGCTACACTCGCGCCGTGACCCTGTTCAAATCCGCCTCCCTCGTCTCACTGCTCACCCTCGCTTCCCGCATCACGGGACTGGTGCGCGAACTGCTCATGGCCGCCACCTTCGGGGCCAGTGCGCTCACCGACGCGTTCAACGTCGCTTTCCGCATCCCCAACCTGCTGCGCCGCCTGTTCGCCGAGGGCGCTTTCAGCCAGGCTTTCGTGCCAGTGTTGGCTGGTGAGCGTGAAACCCATGGGGATCAAGCGACGCGGCAGATGGTCAACCAGATCGCCACCGTGCTGGCCTGGGCGCTCACCTTCACTTGTGTGCTGGGCGTGTTGGGTGCACCGGTGCTGGTATGGGCCATGGCCAGCGGTTTGAGCGATGAGGGCTTCAACGCAGCCGTGTTCATGACGCGCTGGATGTTTCCCTACATCGCCTTCATGTCTTTCGTGGCGCTCTCGGCCGGCATTCTGAACACCTGGCGGCGCTTTGCCGTGCCCGCGGCCACGCCGGTGCTGCTCAACGTGGCCATGATCGCTGCCGCTTACTGGGGCGCGCCGTGGTTCGCCACGCTGGGAATCGAGCCGATCTTTGCCATGGCCGGCGGTGTCCTGCTCGGTGGTGCGCTGCAGCTCGGCGTGCAGCTGCCTGCGCTGCGCAAGCTCGGGATGCTGCCGCGCGTGAGCCTGCGCTGGTCGGGCCTGAAAGCGGCCTGGGCCCACCCGGGCACGCGCCGCGTGACCACGCTCATGTTGCCGGCCCTGCTGGGTGTGAGCGTGGCGCAGGTGTCGCTTCTGATCAACACGCAAATTGCATCGCACCTGGCCACCGGCAGCGTGAGCTGGCTCACCTACGCCGACCGGTTGATGGAATTTCCCACGGCCATGCTGGGTGTGGCGCTTGGCGTGGTGCTGTTGCCGCAACTCGCCGCAGCCAAGGCGGCCGACGACCCGGTGCGTTACAGCGGATTGCTCGACTGGGGTCTGCGCCTGGTGGTGCTGCTGGCCGTGCCCTGCGCGGTGGCCTTGCTCACGTTTGCCCAGCCGCTGGTGGCGGTGCTCTACCACTACGGTGCTTTCACTGTGGCCGACGTGCAGCGCACCGCCTCCGCGCTCATGGGCTATGGAGCCGGCCTCATCGGCCTTGTCGCCATCAAGGTGCTGGCGCCGGGCTTCTACGCGCGCCAGGACATCCGCACGCCGGTGAAGATCGCCATCGTGGTGCTGATCCTCACGCAGGTGCTCAACTATTTGCTGGTGCCTTACCTGGCGCACGCCGGTCTGGCGCTGGCCATCGGCATCGGCGCCATGGTCAATGCCCTGTTTCTGCTGATCGGCCTGGTGCGCCGCGGGGCTTACAAACCCTCGCCGGGCTGGGCGCGTTTTGGACTGCAGGTGGTGGCCGCCAGCGCGCTGCTGGCGGTGTTTTTGATGTGGGTGGCCATGCGCGTGAACTGGCTTGGATTCGAAGGGCAGGCCCTGCAGCGCGTGGGCTTGCTTGCGCTGTGTGTGCTGGGCGGTGTTTTGGTCTATTTTCTTACCCTGCTGGTGGCCGGGTTGAAGCTGCGCCAGTTCGTTCGAAAATGACGTAATCTGCGGCATTCACGAGCCTGATTGTTATGTCCACCGCGTACGAATTTTCCGCACCTACCCCACTGGGCTACTTCGCGGCCCTGGTAGGGGAAGAGGACGCGTTTCCGTTGTTCGAGGCTGCTGCCTCCATCGCACAAGACGAGTACCCCGACCTCGACATCCAGCAGGTGCTGGGCGACGTGGACCAGATGCTGTCCCGCGTGAAGCGCCGTTGCAATGCCGACGCGGGCCCGCTGCAGCGCCTTCGCACGCTCAACCAGTTCTTTTTTCGCGACATGGGGTTCGGCGGCAACGTCAACAACTACTACGACCCCGACAACAGCTACATCAATGCGGTCTTGCGCACGCGCCGCGGCATTCCGATTTCCTTGGCCGTGCTGTGGCTGGAGCTGGCCACGGGCCTGGGTCTCAAGGCGCGTGGGGTCAACTTTCCCGGACATTTCATGGTCAAGGTCAACCTGCCCAATGGTCAGGTGGTGATTGATCCTTTTACAGGGCAGTCGCTCAGCCGCGAAGATCTCTCCGAGCGCCTGGAACCGTACAAGCGGCGCAACGGACTGGTGGACGACTTCGATGTGCCTGTTGGCCTGTACCTGCAGGCCGCCACGCCGCGCGACATCGTCGCCCGGTTGCTGCGCAACCTGAAGGAAATCCACCGCACTCAGGAAGACTGGTTGCGGCTCATTGCGGTGCAGGATCGTTTGCTCATCCTGTTGCCCGACGCCTGGTCCGAGTACCGGGACCGCGGGCTGGCCTGGGCCGAAATGGGCGATCTGCGGCTGGCGGTGAGTGATCTCGAAATTTACGTCGAGCACTCCGATGACACCTTGGATCGCGAGGCCATTTCGCAGCGCCTGCAAGAGTTGCGTCGTGCACTCAACTGATGCCGTCTGTTCTCTGGCGCACACAGGGCGCCATGGGCGTGGCGTGTGTGTGACGCGATGTAAAGCCGGTTGACGCACTCCTGGTGCGCTGCAAGGATCACAGAAGGCAGAGAGCTTTTTTCGCTGCCGTGTTTCTTACCCCCGAGATCAACATCATGATGAAAACCATCAAACGCTTCATTGCAACTGCGCTGATTCCCTGCATGGCCTTTGCCGGCGTGCCGCTGACGGCACAAGCCGCCATGGTCTCGACAGAACAAGCCATGGTGACCCCAGCCGGCAACGCCGACCGTGAACAGGTCAGCGCGTTCTTCAATCGCGCCGACGTGCAAACCGCGTTGCAAGCGCAGGGCGTGGACGCCAACGCTGCGATCGAACGCGTGAAGGCCATGTCCGACGTGGAAGTGGCCCAGCTGGCCGACCGTGTGGACCAGGCGCCCGCTGGTGCCGGCGTGATTGGCGTCCTGTTCACCGTGTTCCTGATCCTGCTGGTCACCGACATCCTGGGCCTGACCTCGGTGTTTCCGTTCACCCGCAGCATTCGATGAGGTCCTGGCGACTTCGCTGTCCGACCCCCGCCCTGGCGGGGGTTGTTCTTTGTGGGTTGCTCTTGACCGGCTGCGCCACGCCGCCGCAGTCGGCCGCTTTGCAGCGAACCTGGCCGTCGCAGTTGCCGCAACAGGTGCTGCTTGACCAGGTGCCGTTTCACCCGCAGGAAGACCTGTTGTGCGGTCCGGCCACGTTGGCCATGGTGGCGCAGGCCGCGGGCGCCAGCGCCACGCCCGAGCAACTCACACCGCAGGTTTACCTGCCTGGTCGCCAGGGAGCTTTGCAGACCGAGATACTGGCTGCCACACGCCGCCAGGGCTTGGTGGCCTACCCGTTGGCGCCGGACCTGCAGGCCGTGTTGACCGAGGTGGCCAGCGGCCAGCCGGTGCTGGTGCTGCAAAACCTGTCGCTGCCTTTCAAGCCCATGTGGCACTACGCGGTGGTGGTCGGCTACGACCGAGCCAAACAGCAGGTGGTGCTCCACTCGGGCACCACGGCGCGTCTGGTCATGCCGATGAGCACTTTTGAGAATACCTGGGCGCGTTCGTCCCACTGGGCCATGCGTGCGAGCCGACCCGACCAGTTGCCGGTGACGGCTCAGCCCGACGACTGGGCGGTCGCGGTGTCGGCACTTGAGCGGTCCAGCCCCCAGGCAGCCCGAACGGCCTACGCCACCGGGCTGCAGAGATGGCCACAGCACCGCATCAGCCTGCTGGGACTGGGCAACACCGCCTACGCGCTGGGCCAACGTGCCGAAGCGGCGCAAGCCTTTGAAGCCACCACACGCGCCCACCCCGATTTCGCCGACGCCTGGAACAACCTGGCCCAGGTGCGGCTGGAGATGGGTCAATTGTCTGCAGCTCAACAGGCAGCGCGGCAAGCGGTGGCGCTGGGCGGCGTGCGGCTGGCGAACTACCAGACCTTGCTGAGCAGCATCGACAACAAGCTGGCCGCTTCTCAGGCTTCAGGGACACGCTGATGAAACAACTTTTGCTGGTGGGCGCCACCGGGCTGGTCGGTGGCCATGTGCTGCAGCAAGCGCTGGCCGATCCGGCGGTGGTTCGCGTGATCGCTCCCACGCGCCGTTCGCTGGTGCCGCACCCCAAGCTGCTCAACCCGTTGGTCGATTTCGAGCGACTGCCCGACGATGCCGACTGGTGGGGGGCGGACGCGGTCGTCTGCACGCTGGGCACCACCATCCGGGTGGCTGGCTCCCAGGCTGCGTTCTACAAGGTGGATCACGATCACCCTCTGGAGGTGGCCTACCTTGCGCGGCGGCACGGAGCGCAGGCGTTTGCTTTCAACTCGGCGCTGGGTGCCGATGTGGGATCGCGCGTGTTTTACTCGCGCACCAAGGGCGAAACCGAGCGCGACCTGCAGGCGGTGGGCTATCCCTCGTTGACCTTCGTGCGCCCCGGTTTGATCGGTGGCCACCGCGATCAGAGCCGCCCTGCCGAGCAGCTGGCGGTGATGGTGTCAGGTTGGGTGGGGCCGCTGCTCCCGCGACGCCTGCGCGTGGTGCCTGCCGCGCGCATTGCACACCACCTGCTGCAGGCGGCTCTGGTGGCCGCGCCTGGTGTGCACGTGTTGCCGTCTGAGACCCTGCTGTAGGGGTTCAGGCCACCACCACCGCAGCGCCATCGCCACGCGCGGCGATGTGGCCGATCTGAAACACGGTTTCACCCAGACCGCGCAGCGTGGCGGCGCAGTTGTTCGCCTCGGCGGGGTCGATCACCACCACCATGCCGATGCCGTTGTTGAAGGTGCGGTTCATCTCGATGTCGTCGATGCCGGCGGTTTTCTGCAACCAGGCGAACAACTCGGTTTGTGGCCAGCTGCCTTTGACCAGATGCGCTGCCGTGCCTTCAGGCAGCACGCGCGGGATGTTTTCCAGCAGACCGCCGCCCGTGATGTGGGCCAGCGCCTTGATGGAATGCGCCCCCAGCGCCACCAGCACGTTCTTCACGTAGAGCCTCGTGGGCTTCATGATGGCCTGCCTGAACGGCAGGCCGTCCAGCGTGGCGGGCAGATCGGCCGCAGCGCGCTCGATGCATTTGCGCACCAGCGAGAAGCCGTTGGAGTGCACGCCGTGCGAGGCCAGACCCAGCACCACGTCGCCAGGCTTGACGGTCTGGCCGGTGAGGATCTTCGATTTTTCGACTGCGCCCACGCAGAAGCCCGCCAGGTCGTATTCGCCCGCCGGGTACATGCCCGGCATCTCGGCGGTCTCACCACCAATCAGCGCGCAGCCGCTCAGTTCGCAGCCCTTTGCAATGCCGCCCACCACGGCCGCCGCGGTGTCCACATCGAGCTTGCCGCAGGCAAAGTAGTCCAGGAAAAACAGCGGCTCGGCGCCTTGCACCAGCACGTCGTTCACGCTCATGCCCACCAGATCGATACCGACCGTGTCGTGCATGTTCCATTCAAACGCCAGCTTGAGCTTGGTGCCCACACCGTCGGTGCCGCTCACCAGCACCGGCTCCTTGTAGCGCTTGGGCACTTCAAACAGCGCGCCGAAGCCGCCGATGCCGGCCAGCACGCCTTCGCGCATGGTCTTCTTGGCCAGCGGCTTGATGCGCTCGACCAGCGCGTCGCCTGCGTCGATGTCAACGCCGGCGTCTTTGTACGAAAGGGGGGTGGTGGTGGAGGTCATGAGAATGCTGGCCCGGTGGAGGTGATGAGGGGTGGGCGGCGCGGTCGTTGGAGCGGGACGCTGGGCGGGTAGGGGGGCTTTCGGGTACCCTGAGAGTGGCCCGATAGAATTTGCCCCAGATTTTAAGGGGTCGCCCTCGCGGCCTCATCGACCCTCGCGCTCCATGCCACTGACCTCCAACCAGATCCGCGCCTTGCTCTGGGCCCTGATCGC
>JBBQSX010000209.1:0-6096 GCA_038213545.1 Burkholderiales bacterium | reverse complement strand
ATACCGCTGCCATCCGGGCCCGGCAAAGGTTCGGAGCCATGTGCAGGGCCATGTTGGCCCTGCGCAGGATCCAGATGGGCGATCAGGCCGCCAGCGCCATGGCGTGCTTGCTGCCCACCTTGTTGCCCCCGCTCACCGAGCATTCGATGTCGCCGGAGAGCTGGCCGCCTTCTTCAATCACCACCTTGCCGTAGCGAATGCGACCGGTCACCTTGCCGGTGGAATAGATCACCAGCTTGTTGCGCACGGTCAGGTTGCCGTCGAATACACCGCGGATTTCGGCGATGTCGATCTCGGCCGATCCCTTGAACTCGCCTTGCTGTGCGATCTGGATCACGCGCGAGTCCATCGTGGCTTCAACCAGGCCCTCCACCACCAGCGTGTCGCAATCGGTGATCTCCACGCCCTTGAGTTTGATATTTGGACCCACGGTCAGCTTGCTGCCGCCTTCGGGCAGGCCTGTGGTGCCCGGCTGGGACATGGAGGGGGTGGAGGGCAGCTCCACGTCTGGCGTGGTCGATGCTGTTGCAGGTGGTTGCGATGGGGTCGCAAGACCGCCGGTGCTCTGCCCGTAGCGCGGTGTGGCCATGCCCTGGTTCAGGGTTTTGGGTTGATCGTTGTCGCGTTTGCCAAAGTGCAGTGCCATGCCAGCTCCTTCAAAAAGTGAAGCAGCCATGCTAAGTGCGGCGCTGCTTACATTCGGGGTGGTTCCGTAAGAGGGGTAACGAGATGCACCGTACACGCTGTTTCATTTCTTCTGTTTCGAAGCCTTGCGGGTATCCATGTCGCGGATCAGCGCGCGGGCTTCATCGCCTTCGGGAATCGGATTGCCGCTGTCGCGCCACTGCACCGCGTCCTTGAACCCGGCCTCTTGCGCATGGCGGCGGAACCACACGCCCTCGGGGTTGTGGCGCGTGATGCCGTCAAACACGGTGGCCATCATTTGCGTTTGCTCCAGCCCCATGGTGAGCATGACCTGATTGACCACCATCTTGTGCATGGCCAGGTGCGAGCGCGGCACGCCGGCGATGCGTTCGGCCAGTGCCATGGTCGCGGCTTCCAGTCGCTCGAGCGGCACCGCCTCGTTGGCCAGACCCCAGGCGGCTGCGGTACGGCCATCGATCACGTTGCCGGTGAACATCATTTCCTTCGCGCGCAGGGCGCCCAGCCGGTAGGTCCACATGGCGGTGGTGGGGCAGCCCCAGACTCGGGTGGGCATGTAGCCGATGCGGGCGTCCTCGGCCATCACCAGCAGATCGCAACACAGCGCGATGTCGCTGCCACCAGCCACCGCCGCGCCATGCACCTTGGCGATGGTGGGCTTGGGGCTGCGCCACAGGCTCATGAAATCTTCGGTGTTGCGCTTCATGTAGGCGTAGTCGACCATCGGGTCCCACGGCGCGCGCTCCTGCTGGCAAGGATGGTCGATCTCGCCTTCGCCGAATTGCGAGAGGTCGTAGCCGCCACAGAAACCCTTGCCCGCACCTTCCACCACGATCACGTGCACTTCGTCGTCGGCGTTGGCCCATTCCACTGCAGCACGGATTTCGCGCGGCATTTCGTCGTTGATGGCGTTGAGGCGCTCGGGGCGGTTGAGCAACAGGCGCGCCACGCGGGGCTGCTGGGCGTCCTTCTCGATGCGCAGGGTGGTGAAGGCGGGCATGGTTTGTCTCCGGGTTGGTTTTTTTGATCATATCGAGCACCGCTTTTGACAGCTCAAATAAAGGTTGCGCGCGCAACCAGATGAACATACAGTTGCTCACGCAACCAACTTGTCACGAGTTTTCATGACCCTGCCTGTCCATGTTCCCGTGTTGATTGCCGGCGGTGGCCCCGTCGGCCTCACGCTATCGGCCCTGCTGTCGGCCCAAGGCATTGCCAACCTGGTGGTCGAGGCCGATGAGGCTTACTGCAGCGGCAGCCGCGCCATCTGCATGTCGCGCCGCTCGCAGGAAATTCTGGGCTGGGTGGGCGCCGACAAGGCCTTGGTCGAGAAGGGCCTGAGCTGGGTGGGCGGGCGCAGTTACTGGCGCCACACCGAGGTGTTGCACTTCCAGATGCCGAGCGAGCCCACGCAGCGCTTTGCACCCATGGTCAACATCCAGCAGTTTTATGTGGAGGAGCTTGCGCACCGCGCGGCGCAGTCGGCAGGTCACTCACAGGTTCAATGGGCCAGCCAGGTGAGCGCCGTGACGCAGAACGAGCATGGAGTTGAGGTTGAGATCAGCACCCCCGCCGGGATGCGTTCTGTTCAAGCCGACTGGCTGGTGGCCTGCGACGGTGGCCGCAGCACGGTGCGCGAGCAGCTCGGCCTGCAGCTCGAAGGCACGCAGTACGACGGCAAGTACGTGATCGTGGACATCGTTCAAAAGACCCGACGCGCGGTGGAGCGCCTGGCCTGGTTCGACCCACCGTCCAACCCGGGCTCCACCATCCTCATGCACCGCCAGCCTGACGACGTGTGGCGCATCGATTACCAGATCCGCGACGACGAAGACCCGCTGGAAGCGGTGAAACCCGAGAACGTGCTGCCTCGCGTGCAGAGCCATCTGGCCATGATCGGCGAGACCGAGCCTTGGGAGCCGCTGTGGATCTCGATCTACAACGCCAAGTGCCTCACGCTGCCCAGCTACCGCCATGACCGCGTGATGTTCGCCGGCGACGCGGCGCACCTGGTGCCCATCTTTGGCGTGCGCGGCCTCAATTCTGGTTTGGATGACGCGGGCAACCTGGCCTGGAAGCTGGCGCGGGTGGTGCGCGGCCAGTCGCCGCACATGCTGCTGGATTCGTACTCCACCGAACGTGTTCACGCCACCCGCGAGAACATTGCCTTTGGTGCCAAGAGCACCGAGTTCATGGCCCCGCCCAACTTTGCGTACAAGCTCATGCGCGAGGCGACGCTGCGGCTGGCGCAGGGCGATGCGCAGGTGCGATCGCTCATCAACCCGCGCCAGTCCACACCCATCACCTACCTGGGCTCATCGCTGAACGCGGCGCAGCCGGGTGTGTGGGCCAACGGGCAGGCGGCCCCCGGCGCGCCGGCGCCGGAGGCGCTGCTGCAGGACGGGCAGGGCGCCTTTCACCTCAGCAGCCGTTTCGGACGGGACTTTCTCCTGCTCGTTTTTGGCCCTGTGGGCCAAAAAGCGCCGACCGTGCCAAGCCTGGAAGTGCTGGTCATCGATGCCGACATGGACGCGCACGGCCAAGCCTGGAAACGTTATGGCCTTTCGGGCGCACAGGACAAGGCCATGGTGCTGGTCCGCCCCGATGGCTACGTGATGGGCCGCTGGCATGGACACGACCCGGCGCCCGTGCTGCAAGCCCTCAACACCACCGGAGTGCTCGCATGACCGACGCCGATCTCGACCGCAGCTACAGCGCCCTGTGCGAAGCCCTCACCCGGGTGGGTGAAGACAAGGCGCCGCTGTTCCTATCCATGTTGTGCCTCTCGCTCATCAGCCGGCAGCAGCAGGCCGACGAGGTGTTGCCCCTGATGGCCCATGCCGAGCGCCAGTGCGCCGACGGAGCCGGCGATGGCCGCTGACACCACACCGCCTGCGCTGCAGGATTTCCTGACCTGGCGCCTGCACCGGCTGGCCAAAATCACCGACCGTCAGAGCACTGAGGCCTATGACAGCGTTTTCGGGCTGGGCGTGGGCGAGGCGCGGTGTCTGGCTGCCATCGGTCAGTTCGCGCCGCTGTCGGTGAATGACCTCGCGGCGCAGGCCAACCTCGACAAGGCCCAGGCCAGCCGGGCCGCGCAGATGCTGGTGGACCGCGCCCTCGTGCAGAAACTGGCCAGCGAAACCGATGCGCGGGGCGTGGTGCTCACGCTCACGCGCGCTGGACGGCCGTTGTGGAAGCGGGTCATGCGGCTGATCGAGCAGCGCAATGAGGACATCTTTGGCTGTCTCTCGAAGGCCGAGCGGCGCCAGCTCGAGGCGGTGTTTGACCGCTTGATCGCCCATGCGCAAGCCCGTCCGCAGGGCAGTAGCCCTGCAAGCCCCTGAAATCGGGGGCAACCCGTAAAATCGCTGGTTTTCCACCCACCCGCGCTCCGGGTCCGTGTCACCCCATGAACGCTCCCGTCGACGTCTCCTTTTTCGCTCGCGCCGCCAAGCCGATCACCAGCTACCGCCCGTATTGGGCCAAGCGGTTCGGCGTGGCGCCCATGTTGCCCATGAGCCGGGCCGAGATGGAGAAGCTCGGCTGGGACAGCTGCGACATCATTCTCGTGACCGGCGACGCCTATGTGGACCACCCCAGTTTCGGCATGGCGGTGGTGGGGCGTGTGCTGGAAGCGCAGGGCTTTCGCGTGGGCATCATCGCCCAGCCCGACTGGACCAGCGCCGAGGCCTTCAAGGCCCTGGGCAAGCCCAACCTGTTCTGGGGCGTGACCGCGGGGAACATGGATTCCATGATCAACCGCTACACGGCGGACCGCAAGATCCGCAGCGACGACGCCTACACCCCTGGCGACTTGGGCGGCAAACGACCCGACCGCGCGGCCATCGTCTACAGCCAGCGCTGCCGTGAGGCCTTCAAGGACGTGCCCATCATCCTGGGCGGCATCGAAGGCAGCCTGCGCCGCATCGCCCACTACGACTACTGGAGCGACAAGGTGCGCCGCTCCATCGTGGTGGACAGCAAGTGCGATCTGCTGCTCTACGGCAATGCCGAGCGTGCGCTGGTCGAGGTCGCGCACCGCATCGCGGCGCGCGAGCCCATCGAGCGCATCACCGACGTGCGCGGCACCGCCTTCGTGCGGCGTCCTGGTGACCCCACGGCCGAGGGATGGATCGAAATCGATTCCACCGAGGTCGACATGCCGGGGCGGGTGGAAGACCACATCAACCCGTACCTCACCACCAGCGAGCAGGCGCAGGCGCAAGGGGAGACCTGCTCGAAGGACGACACCTCCGTTCGGGCTGAGCTTGTCGAAGCCCCCGCCGAGGTGTTGGCAGGCCCTTCGACAGGCTCAGGGCGAACGGGGAGTGGCTCGACACGAACGGATGTGGGCTCCACGAAAACAGGGATGGGTGCCTCCATCCAGCCTCTGAAGTTCGTCCCCAACCCTGCGCTGCAAAGCAAACGCAAGCCGCCGGCGCGCGACCGCAGCGTGATCCGCCTGCCCAGCTACGAGCGGGTCAAGAGCGACGCCGTGCTGTATGCCCACGCCAACCGCGTGCTGCACCTGGAAACCAACCCGGGCAATGCCCGCGCGCTGGTGCAGGCGCACGGCGAAGGCGCCACCGCGCGCGACGTGTGGATCACCCCGCCGCCAATCCCGCTGACCACGGCCGAGATGGACTTCGTGTTCGACCTGCCGTACGCCCGCAGCCCGCACCCGGCCTATGCCGACGAACACGGCAAGCACGACGGCACGACCAAGATCCCGGCCTGGGAAATGATCCGCTTCAGCGTGAACATCATGCGCGGCTGTTTCGGCGGCTGCACCTTCTGCTCGATCACCGAGCACGAGGGTCGCATCATCCAGAGCCGCTCGGAAGAATCGATCATCAAGGAGGTGGAAGACATCCGCGACAAGGTGGAAGGCTTCACCGGCGTGGTGTCCGACCTGGGCGGCCCCACGGCCAACATGTACCGCCTGGGCTGCAAGACACCCGAGATCGAGGCCGCCTGCCGCAAGCCCAGCTGCGTCTACCCCGGCATCTGCTCCAACCTCACCACCGATCACGGCCCGCTGATCAAGATCTACAAGCGCGCGCGCGAACTGCGCGGCATCAAAAAGGTGCTGATCGGCTCCGGCCTGCGCTACGACCTGGCTGTGAAGAGCCCGGAGTACGTGAAGGAGCTGGTGCAGCACCACGTGGGTGGCTATTTGAAGATCGCGCCCGAGCACACCGAGGGTGGTCCGCTCTCGAAGATGATGAAGCCGGGTATCGGCAGCTACGACAAGTTCAAGCAGCTGTTCGAGAAGTTCAGCGAAGAGGCGGGCAAGAAGCAGTACCTCATTCCGTACTTCATTGCCGCCCACCCGGGCACCAGCGACGAAGACATGATGAACCTGGCGGTCTGGCTGAAAAAGAACGGCTTCCGCGCAGACCAGGTGCAGACCTTCTACCCCAGCCCCAT
>JBBQSX010000208.1:0-6115 GCA_038213545.1 Burkholderiales bacterium | reverse complement strand
ACTGCAAGATCATCAAGCGGCACGGTGTTGTGCGAGTCATTTGCACCGATCCGCGTCATAAACAGCGTCAAGGCTGATTGAAGTTTAGAGGACCACCATGGCTCGTATTGCAGGCATCAACATTCCGCCGCACAAGCACGCCGAAATCGGCTTGACGGCAATTTTCGGTATCGGACGCACGCGCGCTCGCAAGATTTGTGAAGCGTGTGGAATTGATTACACGAAGAAGATCAAGGATCTGAGCGACGCAGAACTTGAAAAAGTTCGCGACCAGGTCGGCACGTTCACGATTGAAGGTGATCTCCGCCGCGAAACCACGATGAATATCAAGCGATTGATGGACATCGGATGCTACCGCGGCTTCCGCCATCGCCGTGGTCTGCCGTTGCGCGGTCAGCGCAGCAAGACCAATGCGCGCACCCGCAAAGGCCCTCGCAAGGCGGCCCAGTCGCTCAAGAAGTAATCGGTTCGAAGGATTCCCATGGCCAAGTCACCCTCCACCAGCGCATCTGCACGCGTCCGCAAGAAAGTTCGCAAGAATATTGCCGATGGCATCGCTCACGTGCACGCTTCGTTCAACAACACCATCATCACGATCACCGACCGCCAAGGCAATGCCCTTTCGTGGGCATCGTCGGGTGGCCAGGGCTTCAAAGGCTCGCGCAAGTCCACGCCTTTCGCTGCCCAGGTGGCTTCGGAAGTTGCTGGTCGCGCTGCGATCGAGCAAGGCATCAAGAATCTCGATGTCGAGATCAAGGGCCCAGGTCCTGGTCGTGAATCCTCGGTGCGCGCCCTCGGTGCTCTGGGTATCCGAATCAACTCTATCTCTGACGTGACGCCCGTTCCACACAACGGCTGCCGTCCGCAGAAGCGCCGCCGCATCTGAGGCCGGACCGCTCTCGCGGTACAATAGAAAGCTTTTTTTCGAGCGCCACCGCAGTCGCCTGCGGTGGCATTTTTGCTAAGCCCACCGCCACTTCACACGAGGAGTGGCTCCCGCAATGACATCGCCTGATGTCGGTTGTGGCAGAAACACAAGGACATCCACGTGGCACGTTACCTCGGCCCCAAGGCCAAACTCTCCCGCCGTGAAGGCTCCGACCTGTTGCTCAAGAGCGCCCGCCGCTCGATCAGCGACAAGGCCAAGTTCGACTCCAAGCCAGGCCAGCACGGCCGCACCTCTGGTCAGCGCACCTCCGACTTCGGCGTGCAGTTGCGCGAGAAGCAGAAGGTCAAGCGCACGTACGGAGTGCTGGAGCGCCAGTTCCGCCGCTACTTCGCGGAAGCTGATCGTCGCCGTGGCAACACCGGCGCCAACCTGCTGTTCCTTTTGGAAGCACGCTTGGACAACGTCGTGTTCCGCATGGGCTTTGCATCGACCCGGGCCGAAGCGCGCCAGATCGTCTCGCACAAGGCGATCTTGGTGAACGGCAAGTCGGTGAACATTCCTTCGTACTCGGTCAAGGCCGGCGACGTCATTGCTGTTCGCGAGAAATCGAAGAAGCAGGGCCGCGTCCTCGAAGCCATGGAATTGGCCAAGCAAATTGGCTTCCCCGCTTGGGTGGATGTATCGGTCGAGAAGGTCGAAGGCGTGTTCAAGAAGTCACCTGACCGCGACGAGTTCGCCTCTGACGTCAACGAATCGTTGATCGTCGAACTGTATTCCCGTTAATTTCGTTCCCGGCAGGCACCTTTGTGGGTGCGGCCGGGCCATGCTCCATCTGCCTTATCGGTGTAACGAGCCGAGGGTAATGAAGGAAGTTTGAATGCTGAACAATCTGCTGAAGCCCAAAACCATCAATGTCGAGCAAGTCTCGGCCAACAAAGCCAAAGTCACGCTCGAGCCTTTCGAGCGCGGGTATGGTCACACGTTGGGCAATGCCCTGCGTCGGGTTTTGCTGTCCTCCATGACCGGCCACGCGCCGACAGAAGTCACCATCGCCGGTGTGGTGCATGAGTACTCCTCGATCGACGGCGTCCAGGAGGACGTGGTCAACATGCTTCTGAACCTCAAGGGTGTGGTGTTCAAGCTCCACAACCGCGACGAAGTCACGCTGAGCCTGCGCAAGGACGGTGAGGGCTTGGTCACTGCTGCAGACATCCAGACTCCACACGACGTCGAAATAGTGAACCCTGGGCATGTCATCGCGACGCTGTCTGCCGGTGCCAAGCTCGACATGCAGATCAAGGTTGAAAAAGGTCGCGGCTATGTTCCCGGGAGCCTGCGTCGCAATGATGACCAAGCACGTTCCATCGGCCGCATTGTTCTAGATGCGTCGTTCTCGCCAGTCAAGCGCGTGAGCTACACCGTGGAGAGCGCTCGCGTCGAGCAGCGCACCGATCTGGACAAGCTGGTGTTGGAGATCGAGACCAACGGTTCCATCGGTCCTGAGGAGGCGGTTCGTGCATCGGCCAAGATTCTGGTTGAGCAATTGGCCGTGTTCGCACAGCTCGAAGGCGCTGAACTCAATTTCGAAGCCCCTGCACAACGCAGCTCTCAGCAGTTCGATCCGATTCTGTTGCGTCCTGTGGATGAGTTGGAGCTCACCGTGCGTTCGGCCAACTGCCTGAAGGCCGAGAACATCTATTACATCGGTGACCTGATCCAGCGCACCGAAAACGAGTTGCTGAAAACCCCCAACCTGGGTCGCAAGTCGCTCAACGAAATCAAGGAAGTGCTCGCTTCGCGAGGCCTGACCTTGGGCATGAAGCTTGAAAACTGGCCACCGGCCGGTCTGGACAAGCACTGAAATTCCGCAAGCCGGCATGAAGCCGGCGACGGACGAACCCACAGTACCTGACACGGCTGCGGGCAAAACAACTGAAAGGATGAAAAATGCGTCACGGACACGGACTTAGGAAGCTCAACCGCACCAGCGAGCACCGCCTCGCGATGCTCCGCAACATGATGAACTCGCTGCTCACGCACGAAGTCATCAAGACCACGGTGCCCAAGGCGAAAGAATTGCGCCGCGTGGTGGAACCCATGATCACGCTGGCCAAGGTCGCGACAGTGGCCAACCGCCGCTTGGCATTTGACCGTTTGCGCGACCGCGACGTGGTCGTGAAGCTGTTCAACGAACTGGGCCCGCGCTTTGCTGCACGTCCCGGTGGCTACACCCGGATCCTGAAGATGGGTTACCGCGTGGGCGACAACGCTCCGATGGCGCTCGTCGAGTTGGTCGATCGCGCAGAAGATGCCGCGCCGGCCGCAGACGCCGACAAAGCGTGATAGAATCAAAGGCTTGACGCGCGGTGGAGCAGCCTGGTAGCTCGTTGGGCTCATAACCCAAAGGTCGCAAGTTCAAATCTTGCCCGCGCAACCAACCAAATCAAGCACTTGCTTGTCATCGAAGCCCTCGGAAACGAGGGCTTTTTTGTTTGTATCGCCGTTGTGGCGGATCCTGCCGTCGCAAAGATTTTTTTGGCGGCTTTTGCCCCCCACAAGCCATTGCCCGGTTCACAGTTTCTTCCACCCAACCTCAGGAGTATTGTCTCGATGGATCGTCGTTCCATGATCAAGAACGCTGGCATTGCTGGCGTGTTGACAACCGGCATTGCACCCGCAGTTCATGCACAGGCCGCCGTTCGCTGGCGCCTGGCATCGAGCTTCCCGAAGTCCCTGCCGACCATCTTTGGCTCGGCCGAGAAGTTTTCCGAGACGGTCAAGGCGCTCTCAGGTGGCAAGTTTGAGGTATCCGTGCATGCTGCGGGTGACATCGTGCCTGCCTTTGGAGTGGTGGATGCCATTCAGGACAACACAATTGAAATGGCGCAGACCGCGCCCTATTACTTCACCGGAAAGGACGCGATCTTCGCATTTGGATGCGCCGTGCCTTTTGGCCTGACGGCGCGCCACATGGACGCCTGGATGGAGCACGGCAATGGCCGCAAGTTGATGGATGAGTTCTACGGCAAGTTCAACATCGTCTCGATGAGCTCTGGCAACACCGGTACCCAGATGGGTGGCTGGTATCGCAAGGAGATCAAGACCGTGGCCGACCTCAAGGGTTTGAAAATGCGCATGGGTGGCGGTCTGTTCGGTGAGGCCATGGCCAAGCTGGGTGTGGTGGCGCAGAACATGCCCGCCGGTGAGGTGTACCAGGCGCTGGAGAAAGGGACGCTTGATGCGACGGAGTTTGTGGGGCCGTTCGATGATGAGCGTCTTGGCTTCAACAAGGTCGCGCCGTTCTACCACTACCCCGGCTGGTGGGAGGGTGGCGCCGAGCTGGAGTTCTTCATCAACAAGAAGGCGTTTGATGCCCTGTCGTCAGAGAACAAAGCGATCGTGCGTGCGGCTGGCGCTGTGGCCGCACGCGACATGACAGCCAGGTACGACGCACAGAACCCCGCTGCTCTGAAGCGTCTGGTGGCTGGTGGCACCAAGCTCATGCCTTTCTCCAAAGCCATCATGGATGCTGGCTTCAATGCGTCGATGGAAGTGTTCGCTGCGCACGAGGCCAAATCGCCCGATTTCAAGAAAATCCACCAGGACATGCGTGCTTTTCAGCGCGACCAGATCCTGTGGAGCCGCTTCTCCGAGTGGCGCTACGACAGCTACATCACCAACGCCAAAATCTGACCGCCGGAGGCCACCGATCGCCCGGCGGTGCCTGGCTGTCACACGCTGGCAGGGGGTGAGCCTGAAAATTGGGGAATGCCCTCTTTGGCCTATTCCCGCAGCGCCCAGCCCGCGAACCATCGGTCGCGGGGCTGGGCGTTGTTGTTGCTGGCAGGTGTGTTGACATCCTTGCCGGCGCGCAGCCAGACGATCGATTTCACCAGGGACTGCATGCGCGTGGCGGGTGAGGGGTTGATCCTGAACACGTCACCCAGCTGCGTGGTTGCGTTTCGAAGCGACCCAGCGGCACGGGCGCAGTTCATTCAGCTCATCGAGGTCACGATGGCCCAGGCAGAGTCAGCCCAGCGCGAGGCCAGGGCCGGCACGACCCCCGCCCAGGCGCTGCGCCGACTGTTCGACAAGGCATCGCTTGAACCGGGTCGCGTGGTCGGTGTGGGAGGTATTTATTACGGAGCCCAGTAGCTGACGCGTAAACTCGCGCGTCAACTCAAAGGAAGATTGCCATGGGCGCGCAGTGGAAAGCAAAACACAAGGATCTGGCGGCCAACGCCAAAGGCAGGCTGTTCGGCAAGCTGGCCAAGGACATCATGATTGCGGCACGCCACGGCGCCGACCCGGCAGCGAATTCTCGACTGCGGCTGGTGGTGGAACAGGCACGCAAAGTATCGATGCCCAAGGAGACGCTGGACCGCGCCATCAAGAAGGGCGCCGGGCTCACCGGAGAAACGGTCCACTTCGAACACGTGATCTATGAAGGTTTCGCACCGCACCGGGTACCGGTGATGGTCGAGTGTCTGACCGACAACGTGAACCGCGCCGCTTCCGACATGCGCGTGCTGTTCCGCAAGGGCCAGCTGGGCACCTCGGGCTCGGTGTCTTGGGACTTTGACCACCTTGGCATCATCGAATCCGAGCCTGTCACCAAAGGCGCCGATCCAGAGCTGGCCGCTATCGAGGCCGGCGCACAGGATTTCCACCCCGCCGACGACGAGGGCGTCGTGGTGTACCTCACCGATCCCACCGATCTCGACCTCGTGAGCCGCGCGCTCCCTGCGCAGGGTTTTACCGTGCTTTCGGCCAAGCTCGGTTACAAACCCAGGAACCCCGTCGACCCGGCCAGTCTGAGCGCCGAACACCTTGAAGAGGTCGAGGCATTTCTGGCTGCGCTGGATGCCAACGAAGACGTTCAAAACGTGTTTGCTGGTCTCGGGGCCTGAACGATGAGCACCCAACAACCCACCCAAGGCGACGAACCCATGACCAGGCCGGCGCCACCCATGCTCTACAACGTCGTCTACTGCAGCCGCGCGACCGCGGAAGTGGATACAGCCGCGGTGCAGCGAATCATTGAAACGTCGCGACACCACAATCCCGAACGCGGTATCACCGGTCTGCTGGTCTTTGGCAGCGGCATTTTCTTCCAGTGGCTGGAAGGCCCGCGCGAGAGCGTCCTGGCGCTCATGGCTCTGCTCAAGACCGATGCGCGGCACCACACGGTGGTACCGCTGGCTTCGGGTGAGGAAGTCCGCGAGC
>JBBQSX010000207.1:0-6150 GCA_038213545.1 Burkholderiales bacterium | reverse complement strand
CCATTTGTTCAAGGGCATCCGGTTCGGCAGCACCTCGGCGCTGGTGGTCTCGGCCCTGCTGCTGGGGCTGGCCAATGCGGTGGTGAGGCCGCTGCTGGTGGTGCTCACGCTGCCCTTGACGCTGCTGAGCTTTGGCCTGTTTCTGCTGGTGATCAACGCGCTGATGTTGATGCTGGTGGCCAAGCTGGTGAGCGGCTTCAAGCTCGACGGGTTCTGGACGGCGTTCTGGGCCAGCCTGTTCATCTCGCTGCTCAGCCTGGTGCTCGGCGCCTTCGTGCTGGGCGGCTCGCCCGACTACAAGATCGAAACCAGCCCGGCGCCGGGGTCGGTTTGGCTGTGAGCTGATTCATTCAACTGGTGCCAAAGGCCCCGCGCGAGCTCATGGACCCCACCGAATCCGCCGCACTCGTGTCTTTGCTGCGCACACAACCTGTGGCCGCGCTGGCCACGCTGCACAAGGGCGCGCCCGCCGTGTCCATGGTGCCGTTCGCGCTGCTGCCCGACGGCGCGGGCTTCGTCATCCACGTGAGCCAGCTGGCCACCCACACGCAGGACATGCTTCAGAACGCTGCCGTGGCGCTGCTGGTCACTGCGCCGCTGGAGCCTGGCGGTTCACCCCTGGCTTTGCCTCGGGTGAGCGTGCAAGGCCAGGCGCGTCCTTGCCCTCCCGAGTCGCCAAGGTATGGGGAAGCGAGACAGGCCTACCTGGCCAAACTGCCGGACGCCGAGCCGCTGTTTTCGTTCCGGGATTTTTCGCTGTTGGTCATCGAGCCCGAATCGCTGCGCTTTGTGGCGGGCTTCGGGCGGGCGATGTCGCTGGTGGGTGAGCGCATATGGGCTGTCTTGAGCGAGCGGGAAAATAGGTCTTAAGTTTGTCGGTCAAATTGACAGACCTGGCTGTTGTGGAAGGCCTTCGTTGATCAATGTGTTTCATATCAACCACTTGTGACGATCGACAGTCTTGGCACGACAAGTGCTATCAAGCCCCTGAATGAATCACAAAGATGTACATAGCAGATGCATTCACTTGATCCACACAACGAAGGAACTCACTTGAAAGCAAAAAATTTCGTAATGGCAGCGGCTCTGGCCATGGCCGCCTTGTCGGCAACGGCCGGCACGGTCACCCTGGACCTGACCTCGGGCGGCACCAACACGGGCAGCGGTTATGGCAACGTGCGCACGTTCACCAAGGATGGCGTCACCGTCACCGTCACGGCCAGCGCCTGGTCTCTCACGGGCGGCTCGGGCAACACGACGTTTGAAACCGCCAGCCTTGGCCGGTACTCCACCGGCCTGGGCGTGTGCAACCGCGACGAAGGCGGCAGCAACTGCGGCTCACCCGAGCACCAGGTCAGCAACAACGACTCCCTGGACTTCGTGCTGTTCCAGTTCAGCTCCGCGGTGGACCCAACGACCGTGAAGATCGACCCCTACGGCACCTACGACCGCGACGTGAGCTACTGGACGGGCACCCTCGCAAATGCACTGAATCTCACCGGAAAATCATTGGCAGACCTCGCCGGTCTCGGTTTTGGTGGCCCAACGAACGACGACGCCGGGCCGAGCAACGACGCGCGCGATGTGAGCATCGGCGGCGGCTTGGTCAACAGCCTGCTGTTTGGCGCTTCTACCCTGTCGAACGACCTTGATGATTTCTTCAAGATCACGTCGATCGCATTCGACGAAGCCCCACCCACCCCTCCCACGCAGGTGCCCGAGCCCGGCAGCCTGGCCCTCGTGGCCCTGGCACTTGGTGGCCTGGGTCTGGCCCGCCGCCGCCGCGCAGCCTGAGTTTTTGCCAGGCCAGCCACGCCGGTGGCAGTGAGCCAACCTTGAACAAGGGGCGCCAATCGAAAGGTTGGCGCCCCTTGTTTCATTTGAATGACCGGCTCAAACTCCTCACCACCATGCCCCGCCCCCACCACCACGTCTACGTGATCGAGCTCTCCAAAGACGTGCTGCTGGAACCCCGGTTCCGCAAGAACAACCCGGGCTATGTGGACGGCAAGCCTTGTGTGTACGTGGGCATGACCGGGCTGGACCCGGACGTGCGTTTCGACAAGCACAAGGCGGGGATTCAGTCGCACGCGTATGTGCAGAAGTACGGCCTGCGCCTGCTGCCCGACTTGTACGAGGGCTTCAACCCGATGAAGTACACCGATGCGGTCGACAAGGAAATCGAGGTCGGTATCGATCTGCGCTCGGCCGGCTTCGGGGTCTGGCAGGCCTGAGGCGTCGGCGGTTCAGTTCGTGGCGCCAGCGCCCAGCGTTGCGTCTTTGTCCACCTGCAGCGCGCAACGCACCGCGAGCCGCAGACCTCGGACGATCTCGTCCAGCGCCATGCTGGGTGCGCCTTGCTCCGGCAGCCACGGCACATGGATGAAACCGCCACGCGTGTGCTTGAGCTCGCGCCGCGTGGCCAGCGTGTGCATCAATCCATAAAACACGTGGTTGCAGACAAAGGTGCCAGCGGTTTGCGACACCTCGGCGGCAACGCCTTGCGCTTGCAGTGTGGCCAGCATGGCCTTGATGGGCAAGCTGGTGAAGTAGGCGGCAGGGGCGCCCGGCTTCACCGGCGTGTCCACCGGCTGGCCGCCGGCGTTGTCGGCAATGGGCGCGTCGTTCACGTTGATGGCCACGCGCTCCAGCGACAGTGCGCCGCGCCCGCCGGCCTGGCCCACGCAGACCACGAGCGCGGGTTGGTGCTGTTTCAGCAGTGCAGTCAGGCCGCTGAGTGAGGCGTCGAACACGGTGGGCAGCTGCGCGGCCACCACGGTGTGCCCAAGCACCCGTCGGCCGTGCAGCGCTTTGACGGCGAGCCAGCTGGGGTTGAGCGTCGCGCCGCCGAAGGCGTCAAAACCGGTGAGCAGGATCTTGTTCGTCATGTGTTGGAAGCAAAAGGCTCAACCGCGCAAGGCACCGGGCGCCAGGCCCTGCAGCGTGTGAGGGCCAATGGCCGCGCGGATCAGCCGCACCGTGGGGTGGCCCACAGCGGCGGTCATGCGGCGCACCTGGCGGTTGCGCCCCTCGGCAATCACCAGCTCCAGCCAGCTGGTGGGGATGGACTGGCGAACGCGCACGGGTGGGTCGCGTTCCCACAGCGGCGACGGCTCAGGCATGCAGCGTGCGCGCGCCGGGCGGGTGGGGCCGTCGTTGAGTTGAACGCCCCGGCGCAGCGCTTCCAGGGCGGCCTCATCGGGCAGGCCCTCCACCTGCACCCAGTAGGTTTTTTCCATCTTGTGGCGCGGGTCGCTGATGCGGGCCTGCAGCTGGCCGTCGTTGGTGAGCAGCAGCAGGCCTTCGCTGTCGGCATCAAGGCGGCCGGCCACGTACACGCCAGGAATGTCGATGAAGTCCTTGAGGCCTCGCCATCGCCCCTCGGGGGTGAACTGGCTCAACACGCCATAGGGCTTGTTGAAGCAGATCAAGCGGGAAACGGGTGCTGGGACCATGGCGGTCAGCTTAGCACCGGGCCTCAGGCCAGCGACGCTGGGCGCCCAGGTTCGGTCGGCGAGGCGTCCAGCGCAAGCAGCCGCAGATGGGCTTCACTTCCGCGGTCGAGCACCGCGCTGCGTTTGGCGCTGAGGTAGTGCGTGGTGAACACGTCGAGCCAGGCAGCCAGGCTTTCGGCGGCGTGGGTTTCGCCGGCCAGCGCCAGGCAGAGTGCCGCCACTTCGGAGGTGCAGAAGTGGGTCTCGCGCGCCGAGCGGCGCAGGCGGTAGTTGGACACCTCGTCGGGGTGCAGGCTGAGCACGGGCAGCGCGTCCAGGTAGGGGCTCTTGCGGAACATCTTGCGGGCTTCCGACCAGGTGCCGTCCAGCAACACGAACAAGGGCTTGCGGCCCATTGCTGCGGTGGTTGGCAGCGCGGTCACCACCCGCCCAGGCGGCACGAACTCGCCTGGAAACACCAGCACGGGCTGCCACTGCGGGTCGGCCAGCAAGGTCAGCAGGCTCGGGTCCACCGCGGTGCGGGACCAACCAAAGGCCCAGGTGTCGGTCACCACGTCGGCCACCAGCCAGCCGGTGTTGCTGGGCTTCAGCGCCTCGATGTCGCCCATGACCAGGCACACACCGGCTCGCGTGGTCAGGCGAGGACGCAGGGCACACACGCAATGGCTGGCCACGAGGCGGCAGCCGGCGCAACGCCCGCCGCCCGAGCCGCGGGCCACAAAGGGCTTGGCGCTGGCGGCAAGGCGAGCCAGTCGCAGGCGCGAAACGGCGTGGTCCGGCGCGGTGGGCGGTGGCGGGGGAGTCACAGGTTTCATGAGGCGAACTGTAGGCGCATCGCTTGCTGTGGCTCGGGGTGGTGTGCGCAAGACAAGCGGGCCGGCCCATGCAGCGCACGAGGATGCAGCGTGACAAATGTCGCAGGTCTTTCGCACCCGGCCCACCACAATGCGCCGCATGCCTGTTCTTGAAACTGCAATCTGGTCGGCCATGCTGGGAGGCTTGTTGACACTGTCGGCCGTGGCGCTGGGCGACGCGCTGACCAGCCGCACGCTCGCGTCGGCGCGCAACGCCCTCTTTCTTCTGATCGCTGGCAGCGGCTGCGTGGTCGTGACGGGTTTGGCCGAGGTGTTCTTTCCAGCCCTGCCCGAGCGCCTGATGATGGTGCTGAAGGCGGGCCTGGGTCCGCTGGCCGGCGCCATGGGTCTCTATTACCTGAGTAACTGGCTGGGTGGCATACGAGAAGACTCGCAGGTGCACCGACTCACCGTGCTGGGTGGTGCCGTGCTGCTCATGGCGGCGCTGGCGCTCGCGGCGGTGGCCACCCAGGTGGCGCCGTCGGACTTTCGCGCCCTGCTTGCGCTGGCTGCGGCGGTGAACATGGTGCCCGTGTTGCTGGCCATGCTGGCCGTGCGCCGTGCCCACCACCTGGGCGACCCGCTGGCGCGCTGGATGGCGGTGGGCATCGTGTGCCTGGCGGCCACCACAGCGGGTCTGTACGCCAAGGGTCTGAACCTGCCCGGTCTGGGGCTGGGCACGTGGCTGGCAACCGCCTCCTTCACCGTGTCTTACTTCCTCATTGCCTCGGTGCTGGGTTTGCTGCGCAACCAGCACAACCGCCAGCTCGCGCGCCTCTCCCGCCTGGACCAGGGCGCCGAGCCCGCCACCGGCCTGCCCACGGGCGCAGCGTTGCTCACCGAGGTGGAACACGTGTTCTGGCGCACGGCGCGCCGTGGCGGGGTCTGCACTGTCGTCTGCCTGCACGTGAGCAACCTGTACGAGCTGACCGACACGCAGGGCAAAGGCACCGAGCACCAGATCCTCACCACGCTGGCCGCGCGGGTGCGGCGCGCGGCGGGTTTCCGGTGCGTGGTGGGTCTGTACCACCCGCGCTGCTTTGTGGTGGTGATGGCCAGCGACAAACTCACCGATGCCACCATGGAGGTCGTTACGCGCTTGCGCGCCAACGTGCCCATTCCCCTGTCGGTGATGGACGCACAGCAGGCATACCAGCCGTTCACACCGCAAGTGGGCATGGGTGTGGTCACGCTGGAGCCCGACAGCGCCACTCCCATGGAAGTGATCAACCAGGCGGAGCGGCGTGCGCTGGCGTCGGTGGGCGAGCAGCATCCGATCTCGGAACACGACATCGTGACCACGCCCGCCTCGCTCCAGTGAGCGCTGGCGCACACGGGCATTTCACCCATAAGTTTTCACCCTTGCAGACGGGTTAGGCCAAAGCAACTCCATGGGTGGCGCTGCCTGCACGGTCAGCCGCCCAGTCGGCGGTTTCGTCGGCCTGTGACACCGCCGGGCCTGGGTTGAAGGCACGATACGCAGGCATGTCAAAAGAACAGGATCTCCTGCACAAGGCGAAATCTTCGCCCCGCAAACCCAGCCGTCGCAAACACGACCCGTTGCTCATCAACGGCACGAGTGCACTGATCGCGGGTGGCGGCTTGTGGATGTTGTCGCTGGTGATGGACCACCAGGCCATCTTCAAGATCGCGGCCCGGGCCTTGCTCGCGCCGGCCTGGATGGCGCTGGCGGTGGGCGCGGCACTGCTGCTGCTGCATGTGGTGATCAAGCGGCGCACCCGGTTCGAAGCAGCCATGCTATTGCGCCAGCACTCCACCTTTCATGAGCCCATGCCCCCGGTGCTCGTCACGCCCAAACGCGATGCGCTGCGACCAGCGGC
>JBBQSX010000206.1:0-6171 GCA_038213545.1 Burkholderiales bacterium | reverse complement strand
GGCTTCGACAGGCTCAGCCCGAACGGGTGTTGCTTCAGCCGCGTCGAAAGTCAGTACGGTATGGAGGCCCGGGTCTTCGGGGCGTCCAGCGGCTGCGTGTTCGGCGTCTGCGCAGGCCGGGTTGTCGCGTTGCTGGTTGATCCGCCAACTCACGCTGTCCCAGACCTGGTGCAGGTCGAACAGGCTGGCCGAGAACACGGCCTTGGTGTCGCGCCACACCTGAAGCTGGCCCTTGCCGGCGTCCATGGCTGAAGACGCCGGGCGCGTCTTGCCGACGAAGTGGCTGTGTTTGCTCAGGCCGTGCTCGCGCAGGGTCTGCATGACGGCGTTGCGTTCTTCGGTCTTCACCTGCAGCAGCACACCGAGTTCTTCGCTGAACAGCGCCTTGAGCGTGAGTTCCTCGCGCCGCGCGCCGACCTGGCCGGCCCAGTTTTTGGCGTCGCCCACCTCGGCGCGGCTGTCGCTGATGCCGTCGCCTTCGGTCACGAGCAGGTCCACGTTGAGCGCCACGCCCACGTGGCCGGCAAAGGCCATTTCAGCGGCTGCCGCCAGCAGGCCGCCGTCGCTGCGGTCGTGGTAGGCCAGGATCTTGCCCTCGGCGCGCAAGGCGTTCACCGCGTTTACGAGGCTGATGAGGTCCTGCGCGTCGTCGAGGTCAGGCACCTCGCCTCCGCCCTGCCCCAGCACCTGGGCCAGCACGCTGCCGCCCATGCGGTGGCGGCCTTTGCCCAGGTCGACCAGCACTAGCGTGGTGTCTTCCAGCGTGTTGTCGAGTTGCGGCGTGAGCGTGCCACGCACGTCGGCCAGCGTGGCAAAGGCGCTCACGATCAGGCTGACCGGCGAGGTCACTTTCTTTGTGTCATTGCCCTCTTTCCATTGCGTGCGCATGGACAGGCTGTCCTTGCCCACGGGGATCGAAATGCCCAGCGCCGGGCAGAGTTCCATGCCCACGGCTTTCACGGTCTCGTACAAGTCGGCATCCTCACCTGGCTCACCGCAGGCGGCCATCCAGTTGGCGGAGAGCTTCACGCGCGGCAGTTCGATCGGCGCTGCCAGCAGGTTGGTGATGGCCTCGGCCACCGCCATGCGACCGGATGCGGCAGCGTCGAGCGAGGCCAGCGGCGTGCGCTCGCCCATGCTCATGGCCTCGCCCGCGAAGCCCTTGAAATCGGCCAGGGTCACGGCACAGTCGGCCACCGGCACCTGCCAGGGACCGACCATCTGGTCGCGGTGCGAGAGTCCGCCCACGGTGCGGTCACCGATGGTGATGAGGAAGCGCTTGGAGGCCACCGTGGGATGGCTCAGCACGTCGATCACGGCCTTCTGCAGGTCCACGCCGGTGAGGTCCAGCGGCGCCGGTGCGCGCACCACCGTCTTCACGTCGCGGTGCATCTTGGGCGGCTTGCCCAGCAGCACGTTCATGGGCATGTCGACGGGGTTGCTCCCTCCCCCGCTGGGGGAGGGTTGGGGTGGAGGCAGGTCTGAAGCGATCCTTTCGGTACGCGTGCCCCTATCCCCGCCTTCCCCCAAAGGGGGAAGGGGCAAATTCACGTCGCCCAGAACCAGATGGCGCTCTTCGGTGGCCACGCCGATCACGGCGAACGGGCAGCGCTCGCGCTCGCAGAAAGCCTTGAAGGTCTCCAGCGACTCCGGCGCAATGGCCAGCACATAACGCTCCTGGCTTTCGTTGCACCAGATTTCCTTGGGCGCCAGACCGCTCTCTTCCAGCGGAACGGCACGCAGATCAAAGCGCGCACCGCGCCCGGCGTCGTTGGTCAGCTCGGGAAAGGCATTCGAGAGGCCGCCTGCGCCCACATCGTGGATCGCCAGAATGGGGTTGTGGGCACCCTGCTGCCAGCAGTGGTTGATGACCTCCTGCGCCCGGCGCTCGATTTCGGGGTTGCCGCGCTGCACGGAGTCGAAGTCCAGTGAGGCGGCGTTGGTGCCGCTGGCCATGGAACTGGCTGCACTCCCGCCCATGCCGATCTTCATGCCCGGGCCGCCGAGCTGGATCAGCAACGAGCCGGCCGGGAACTCGATCTTCTGCGTCTGGGTGGCGTCGATCACGCCCACGCCGCCGGCGATCATGATGGGCTTGTGGTAGCCGCGCTGCACGCCGTCCACCGAGAGTTCGTATTCGCGGAAGTAGCCCAGCAGGTTGGGTCGACCGAATTCGTTGTTGAACGCCGCGCCGCCCAGCGGACCCTCGGTCATGATCTGCAGCGGGCTGGCGATGTGCTCGGGTTTGCCGCCCGGCTGGTCGGACAGGCCGCCCCACAGCTTGCCGACGGTGAATCCGGTCAGACCGGCTTTGGGTTTGGAGCCGCGACCGGTCGCACCTTCGTCGCGGATCTCGCCACCCGCGCCGGTGGAGGCGCCGGGGAATGGAGAAATCGCAGTCGGGTGGTTGTGGGTTTCCACCTTCATCAGCACGTGGTGAGTCGCTGTCTCGGCCACGTAGGCGGGCGAAGCTTCGCCACCGGCGCGCGCCACGAAGCGTTCAACCGCACTGCCTTCCATGATCGACGCGTTGTCCGAGTAAGCCACCACCGTGTGCTGCGGCGCGAGCTGGTGGGTGTGGCGGATCATGCCGAACAGGCTTTTCTCCTGCGCCACGCCGTCGATGGTGAACTGCGAGTTGAAGATCTTGTGACGGCAGTGCTCGCTGTTGGCCTGCGCAAACATCATCAGCTCGACGTCGGTCGGGTTGCGCTTCAGACCTGTGAATGCGGTCACGAGGTAGTCGATCTCGTCCATGGCAAGCGCTAGGCCCCAGTCGGTGTTGGCGCGCTCCAGCGCACCACGGCCACCGCCCAGCACATCGACCTGCTCCATGGGGGTGGCGTGCAGTTCGGTGAACAGGGCCTGGGCCTGCGCGCGGTCGAGCGAGACGTTTTCCGTCATGCGGTCGTGCAGCAGGTCGGCTGCGGCACGCAGTTGTTCGGCCGACAGACTGGCCTTGCCCAGCAAGCCACTCTTGAGCTGCAGCCGGAATTCGACCAGCCGCTCCACCCGGTGCAACGCCAGACCGCAGTTGTGGGCAATGTCGGTGGCTTTGGACGCCCAGGGTGAGACCGTGCCCAGGCGGGGCATCACCAGCAAGGACGGTGCGCCAGCAGCTTCCAGCTTGCGGTGCGCCTCGGTGGCGGGCTCGCCATAGGTGAGCAGTTCGCCCACGCGCGCCACGGTGGCCGTGTCGGGATCGCCATCAAAGGCGGCCAGGTGCACGAAGCGGGCCGATAGGCCGGTGATCTTGTCGGAGAGGGCTGCCAGACGGGGCAGAAGTTGCTGGACTTTGAAGTCGCTGATGGCGTTGCCGCCATCGAAAGTGCGCAGGTGCAGGGACACGTTGGGAGCCTGAGGTGCGTAGACCCGGGGGTTGGGCGGAGCGTCGATTTTACCCGCGTGGCCCACCGAGGCTTCGCCCGCAATACCCTGCGCCGCAGGGCCCGGTGGGATAATCTGCGCGTATGAGCATCACCTACAAAGACGAAGCGGGCATTGAAGGCATGCGGGTGGCCTGCCGCTTGGCCTCCGAAGTGCTGGACTACCTCACACCGCTGATCCAGCCGGGCGTGACCACACTAGAAATCGACCGCCTGGCGGCCGAGTTCATGAAGCAGCAGGGCACGGTGTCGGCCACCATCGGCTACCAGCCCAGCGGTTACCCGCCCTACCCCGGCCACCTGTGCACCTCCATCAACCACGTGGTGTGCCACGGCATCCCGAACGAGAAGGCGCTCAAAAAGGGCGACATCCTCAACGTGGACGTGACCGTCATCAAGGACGGCTGGTTCGGCGACAACAGCCGCATGTACATGATCGGTGGCGAAGCCGCCTGCTCGGTGCAGGCTCGCCGGCTGACCCAGGTGACGTACGAGGCCATGTGGAAAGGCATCGTGATGGTCAAACCCGGCATCCGCCTGGGCGACATTGGCCACGCCATCCAGACCTTCGCAGAAGGCAACGGCTTCTCGGTGGTGCGCGAGTTCTGCGGCCACGGCATCGGCCAGAAGTTTCACGAAGACCCGCAGGTGCTGCACTACGGCCGCCCGGGCACGCTCGAAGAGCTCAAGCCCGGCATGACCTTCACCATCGAACCCATGATCAATGCGGGCAAACGCGACATCAAGGAAGCCGGTGACGGCTGGACCATCGTCACGCGCGACCGCTCGCTCTCGGCCCAGTGGGAACACACGGTGCTCGTGACCGAAACGGGTTACGAGGTGCTCACGTTGTCGGCCGGCAGCCTGGCGCCGCCGGCGTTTGTGACGCAGACCGCCGCTGTGGCTGCCTGAGCCGATGAACCCGCTCCTGGCGCCTGTGGGCGACATCGGCGCGCTGCGCCAGCGCTACCGCGACGACAAAACCGCCCTCTTTGCCCTGCTTCGCGACCAGGGAGCCTCCACCCGGGGCATGCGTCAGGCGCTGCAACAACTCTCCCGCCTGACCGACCAGACCTTGCGCGAACTCTGGGGCCGGGCCGGCTTTGGGCCTGGTTTTTCGCTCATTGCGGTGGGCGGCTATGGTCGCGGCGAACTTTTCCCCTACTCCGACGTCGACGTGCTCGTGCTGCTGCCCGACGGCGCGCAGCCCGATGAGGATGCTGAACTGAAAAAACAGCTGGAAGCGTTCATCGGGAACTGTTGGGACCTCGGCCTGGAAATCGGCTCCAGCGTGCGCACAGTCTCCGACTGCGTGCATGAGGCCGCAAAAGACGTGACGGTGCAGACCTCCATGCTGGAGAGCCGGCTGATCTGCGGAAGCAAGAACGCTTTCAACCGTCTGGTGACGCTGCTCGGTGAGGCCATGGACCCCAAGGCTTTTTATGTGGCGAAGACGCTGGAGATGCGTCAGCGCCACACCAAGTACGAGAACACGCCGTATTCGCTGGAGCCCAACTGCAAGGAGTCGCCCGGTGGCCTGCGCGATCTGCAGATCATTCTGTGGGTGTCCAAGGCTGCTGGCCTGGGGCGCAGCTGGGACGACCTGGCGCGCAGAGGTCTGGCCACCCCACTCGAGGCGCGCCAGATCAAGGCCAACGAAGCCCTGCTCAGCCTGATCCGCGCGCGCCTGCACTTGTTGGCCAACCGGCGCGAAGACCGTCTGGTGTTCGACCTGCAAACAGCCGTGGCGGAATCGTTCGGTTTCAAGGCGCAGGTGCCGGCCGTCATCACCGCCGGCCCGCCGGACCAGCCGCACGCAGCGCCCACCGCAAAGGGCACGCGGCGCGCCAGCGAGGCGCTCATGAAGCGTTACTACTGGGCCGCCAAGGCCGTGACCCAGCTCAACCAGATCCTGCTGCTCAACATCCAGGAGCGGCTGCAGGACGACATGGCCGGGGTGGACCGCCTGCGGCCACTGAACCCGCGCTTTTTCGACAAGGGCGGCATGCTGGAGGTGGCCAGCGACGACCTGTACGTGCAGCAGCCGCAAGCCATTCTGGAGACGTTTCACATCTACCAGACCACGGTGGGTATCAAGGGTTTTTCAGCCCGCACGCTGCGTGCGCTCTACAACGCCCGGCCGGTCATGAATGCGAAGTTCCGTGCCGATCCGGTCAACCGCGCGCAGTTCCTGCAGATACTGAAGGAGCCCGAGGGCATCACGCACGCGCTGCGCATGATGAACGAGACTTCGGTGCTCGGGCGCTACCTTTGGGTCTTCCGCCACATCGTGGGGCAGATGCAGCACGACCTGTTCCACGTGTACACAGTCGATCAGCACATCCTCATGGTGCTGCGCAACGTGCGCCGCTTCTTCATTGCCGAGCACTCGCACGAGTACCCGTTCTGCTCGCAGCTGGCGGCGGGCTGGGACAAGCCCTGGGTCTTCTATATCGCAGCCATCTTTCACGACATCGCCAAAGGCCGAGGCGGCGACCACTCCGACCTCGGCGCCAAGGACGTGCGCACCTTCTGCCGCCAGCACGGCATCGAGCGCGAAGACAGCAGGTTGATCGAGTTCCTGGTGTCGGAGCACCTCACCATGAGCCGCATGGCACAAAAGGAAGACCTGAGCGACCCGGACGTGATTGCAGCGTTTGCCAAACGCGTGGGCAACGAGCGGTACCTCACCGCCCTGTACCTGCTCACCGTGGCCGACATCCGCGGTACCAGCCCCAAGGTGTGGAACGCCTGGAAGGGCAAGCTGCTGGAAGACCTGTACCGC
>JBBQSX010000205.1:0-6181 GCA_038213545.1 Burkholderiales bacterium | reverse complement strand
CAAGATCCCGGGCGACGGCGTGGTGACTGGCTACGGCATGATCAACGGGCGCCTGGTGTTCGTGTTCAGCCAGGACTTCACGGTCTTCGGGGGTGCGCTGTCTGAAGCGCACGCCGAGAAGATCTGCAAGGTGATGGACCAGGCCATGAAGGTCGGCGCACCGGTGATCGGCCTGAACGATTCGGGCGGCGCGCGCATTCAGGAAGGCGTGGCCTCGCTGGGTGGATATGCCGATGTGTTCCAGCGCAACGTGATGGCCAGTGGTGTGGTGCCGCAGATCAGTATGATCATGGGCCCCTCTGCAGGTGGCGCGGTGTACTCACCCGCCATGACCGACTTCATCTTCATGGTGAAGGACTCGAGCTACATGTTCGTCACCGGCCCCGAGGTGGTGAAGACCGTCACGCACGAAGAGGTGACTGCCGAGGAACTCGGTGGCGCCACCACCCACACCACCAAGAGCGGCGTGGCCGATCTGGCGTTTGAAAACGACGTGGAAGCGCTGCTCATGCTGCGCCGGCTCTACAACTACCTGCCGCTCAGCAACCGCGAGAAGGCCCCCGTGCGGCCCAGCGGCGACCCGATCGACCGCATGGAGATGAGCCTGGACACGCTGGTGCCCGAAAACCCGAACAAGCCTTACGACATGAAAGAGCTGATCGTCAAGACGGTGGACGATGGCGACTTCTTTGAACTGCAACCCGAGTACGCGAAGAACATCCTGATCGGCTTCGCGCGCATGGACGGCCAGACGGTGGGCATCGTGGCCAACCAGCCGCTGGTGCTCGCGGGCTGCCTGGACATCAAGAGCAGCATCAAGGCCGCGCGCTTCGTGCGCTTCTGCGACGCCTTCAACATCCCCGTGGTCACCTTCGTGGACGTGCCTGGCTTCATGCCCGGCACTTCGCAGGAGTACGGCGGCATCATCAAGCACGGCGCCAAGCTGCTCTACGCCTACGCCGAGTGCACCGTGCCCAAGATCACCGTGATCACGCGCAAGGCCTACGGAGGTGCCTACGACGTGATGAGCTCAAAGCACCTGCGTGGCGATGTGAACTTTGCCTGGCCCAACGCCGAGATCGCGGTAATGGGCGCCAAGGGCGCGGTGGAGATCATCTTCCGTGAAGAGAAAAAGGACCCCGCCAAGCTCGCGATGCGCGAGGCCGAGTACAAGACCCGCTTCGCCAACCCCTTCGTGGCGGGCGCGCGCGGCTTCATCGACGACGTGATCCTGCCGCACGAGACGCGCAAACGCATCTGCCGTTCGCTGGTGATGCTGAAAGACAAGAAGCTGGAGAACCCGTGGCGCAAGCACGGGAACATTCCACTCTGATCACGAAGGAGAAGAACAAGATGTTTACCAAGATCCTGATTGCCAACCGCGGCGAGATCGCTTGCCGCGTGATCGCTACCGCCAAGAAGATGGGCATCGCCACCGTGGCGGTGTATTCTGAGGCCGACAAGGAAGCCCGCCACGTGCAGCTGGCCGACCAGGCCGTGTTGCTCGGCCCGGCGCCCTCGCGCGAGAGTTATCTGGTGGCCGACAAGATCATTGCCGCCGCCAAACAGACCGGCGCGCAGGCCATCCACCCGGGCTACGGTTTCCTGTCGGAAAACGAGGCCTTTGCCAAGCGCGTGGAAGAGGAGGGCATGGCCTTCATCGGCCCCAAGCACTTCAGCATCGCAGCCATGGGCGACAAGATCGCGTCCAAGAAGCTGGCCAACGCGGCCAAGGTCAACACCATCCCGGGCTGGAACGACGCCATCGAGAGCGCCGAGCGCGCGGTTCAGATCGCCAAAGACATTGGTTACCCCGTGATGATCAAGGCCAGCGCCGGCGGCGGTGGCAAGGGTCTGCGCGTGGCCTACAACGACAAGGAAGCCCTCGAAGGTTTCACAGCGTGCCAGAACGAGGCGCGCAACAGCTTCGGCGACGACCGCATCTTCATCGAGAAGTTTGTGCAGGAGCCGCGCCACATCGAGATCCAGGTGCTGGGCGATTCGCACGGCAACGTGATCTATCTGAACGAGCGCGAGTGCTCGATCCAGCGCCGTCACCAGAAGGTGATCGAAGAGGCGCCGTCGCCCTTCATCAGCGACGCCACACGCAAGGCCATGGGCGAGCAGGCCGTGGCGCTGGCCAAGGCGGTGAACTACCAGAGCGCCGGCACGGTGGAGTTTGTGGTTGGCAAGGACCAGGACTTCTATTTTCTGGAGATGAACACCCGCCTGCAGGTGGAGCACCCGGTGACGGAATGCATCACCGGGCTGGACCTGGTGGAGTTGATGATCCGCGTGGCTGCCGGTGAGAAGCTGCCGCTCACGCAAGCCGATGTGAAGCGCGAGGGCTGGGCCATCGAATGCCGCATCAACGCGGAAGACCCGTTCCGCAATTTCCTGCCCAGCACCGGGCGCCTTGTGCGGTTCGCGCCGCCGGCACAAAGCATGTGGCAGGGCAACACCTCGGACCTGCTGGGCGTGCGCGTGGACACCGGCGTGCAGGACGGTGGCGAAATCCCGATGTTCTACGACTCGATGATCGCCAAACTGATCGTGCACGGCAAAGACCGGACGGATGCCATCACCAAGATGCGCGAAGCGCTCAACGGATTCGTCATTCGAGGTATCAGCAGCAACATTCCGTTTCAGGCGGCGCTGCTGGCGCACCCGAAATTTGTGGCGGGCGACTTCAACACTGGCTTCATCGCCGAGCACTACGGCCACGGCTTTCGCGCCGAAGATGTGCCGCACGACGACGCCGACTTTCTGGTGGCGCTGGCCGCCTTCGTGCGCCGCAAATCGCGTGAGCGCGCGGCGGGCTTGTCGGGTCAGCTGCCTGGCTATGGCGTGAAGGTAGGGCACGACTTCACCGTGATCGTGCTGGGCGCCACAGGTGAGCATGTCTACAAGCCTGTGCATGTGGACGAGGTGGTGGGCGAGCTCGGTTCGGCCGTGGTCACGGTGGCTGACAAGCGATATGCCATCAGCAGTCCTTCGCGCCTGAACGACATCTGCATCACCGGTGAATGCAACGGTCAGCCGTTCACGGCGCAGATCGAGCGCGGCACACCGCGCAACCCGCTGGCGTTGGTGGTGCAGCACAACGGCACGCGCGTCGAGACCATGGTGGTCTCACCGCGCATGGCCGAGCTGCACGCGCTCATGCCGTTCAAGGCACCGGCCGACATGAGCAAATACGTGCTCTCTCCCATGCCGGGGCTGCTGGTTGACGTGGCAGTTCAGCCTGGCCAGAAGGTGCAGGCGGGTGAACGTGTGGCCGTGATCGAAGCCATGAAGATGGAGAACGTGCTGTTTGCTGCGGCCGATGGCGTGGTGGGCAAGGTGCTGGCTGCCAAGGGCGAATCGCTCGTGGTGGACCAGCCCATCGTCGAATTCGAATGAGCCTGACAGGGACGGCTACCCCACAGACAACGGACTTTGAATTGCGCTACCCTGCGGATCACGACGACTCTGAAGGGGACTGCATGCGGCAAGGACTGGCTTTTGCGCTGGGGTATTTGCGCAATCCAAGGCGGGTAGGCGCCATCGCTCCGGCTTCCAAAGCGTTGGCGCAAGCTATCCTGAACGAGGTGATGCGTTCCGCGCCCGGGACCTTGATCGAGGTGGGCGCTGGCACCGGCGCCGTCACCCGGGCCCTGCTGCCGGCGCTGGCCTGGGTCGAACGCTTCATGGTGATCGAGCGAGACCCCGGTTTTGCCCAGTTGCTGCGCAGAAGCTTTCCCGACCTCGAGGTGCTGAACCATTGCGCCACCCGGCTCGACGCGCTGGACATCGAAAAGCACAGCCCGGTCACCGTGGTGTCCTCCCTGCCCCTGCTGTCGATGACGAGAGACGAGGCGCACGGCTGCATCGACGCCATGCTGGCCCTCATCGAAGGCCGCCCTGGCTCGCGGCTCATCCAGTACACCTACGCCTCACCCCACTTGCGGCCGTTCAAGGACATTCCAGTGGGCTGGCGCTGGCGCCGCGCCGCTTCCATCTGGGCCAACCTGCCACCTGCCACCGTGTGGACGCTGGAGCAGGCCAGCCACCCTTCCCACCCTTTACACAGTCACAACGGTTTTCACTGAAGCATGAGCACACCAGTCACTTCGATCCGTCCCTTCAAGGTGCTGGGCATCCAGCAAATCGCCATCGGCGGACCCGACAAACAGCGTCTGCAAACACTCTGGGTCGACATGCTCGGTCTGGAAGTCACGGGCACCTTCCGCAGCGAGCGCGAGAACGTGGACGAAGACATCTGTGCCATCGGCAGCGGGCCTTTCAAGGTAGAGGTCGACCTGATGCAACCTCTGGACCCCGACAAAAAGCCAGCAGTGCACACCACACCGCTCAACCACATCGGCCTGTGGATCGACGACCTGCCCACCGCCGTGGACTGGTTGACCGCCCAAGGCGTGCGCTTTGCTCCTGGCGGCATCCGCAAAGGCGCCGCAGGTTTCGACATTACCTTCCTCCACCCCAAGGCCAACGACGAATTCCCGATCGCTGGCGAAGGCGTGTTGATCGAACTGGTCCAAGCGCCGCCCGAAGTGGTCAGCGCCTTTGCGAGGCTTGCCGCAAAGCCTGGATGAGCGCGTTTGTTCCGCTCCCTGTGGAGTTGTGTTTTCGGAATCGGGTCAATTCCAACTCCACTTCGACCCGCGTTCGCAGCTTTGCCAAGAACGCAACGCGTTCGTTCCTGATGCTGGATCTGGCGATATCCGCTTTGCGTGACAGCGCCTCATGGTATGAGTGCCACCGCTGCGCACTCCAAGTGCGAGAGCAAGGGCGGTCTGGTCACCGAATGATGTCAAAGCTCGCAACTTTCGCGCCTCAGCGACCTTTTGCGCAGCGGGTCATTCGATTTGGCTACTTGTTCAACGTAGCTTTAACCGGTTAAAGATCCACCTACAGGCGGATCTTCTTCAGCAAGCCACTGCTGGCCGCTCAGCCCGGGGGACCTGGCGATATCCTTCACCATCCAATCCAGCTGTTGGACAGTCGGGTAGTGGCGCAGCGTGGAACGGGCCTGAAGCTTCAGGTCCGCTGGCACGTCATCCCTAGTCAACATTTCACGGAGGACCTCGCCAGCAAATCTCAGAGCCCTTGAACGTTCATCTGGCATCGTCATCATGTTCTTTCGATTGTTGCTTCAACAAACTCCCGAGAGCCTGGCCGTTCAAATTTCGATGACCAGGTCTGGCTCAAAAAACGGGTTCTCGTTACTACCGTCCCACCGGGTGTATCCGCGGGGATTTGCGATCACATCTGTGCCGTCGACGTGGTACCGACTGCTGCTGTGCATGTGCCCGTGGATCCAGTATTTCGCTTTGCCCATCAGTCGTTCAAGGTCGGACACGTAACACGAGGTCGTGAGGTCGTTGATGTATCTGATCTCAACTGAAAGGCTGTGAGGAGCGTGGTGTGTCACCACAACCGTGCGAGCAGGTTCGCCAAAATCGAGCTCTGATTCAAGCCAGGCAACGTTGAGCCTGAACTCAGCCATGGCATCTTCTGGCGTGAACAGCCTCTGTCGGATAGAGCCCGACTCTTCACGCTCAAAGCCTTTCGAAGTTTGGATGCACCTGAAGTCGTTCATGTACCGAAGCGATTCAGCAATGGACTCTTCTTTCTTTTCTGCGCCGAAAAACTCGAAATCAGACCACAGAGTCGTTCCAAAAAACCTCACGCCCTTGATCTCTACAGTGTCCCGCTCGAGGTAGTACACGCCCATGCGCTGCGCCACCTCACGCAGGTACTGCGGCAAGGCAGTGATATTGTTGTCGTAATACTCGTGGTTGCCGGCGACGTAAACCACTTCCTTCGTCGGGAAGGTCTCGCGCGCCCACCTGATGCCCTGCACGCCCTCATGGATGTCCCCAGCCAGGACGACCACGTCGACGCCATCGTCGATTCTTTTGCCCTCGTGCACCGGTGAAAACTTCCTGAAATCCAAGTGCAAATCTGACAGAACAAGTGCTCTCATGACCTCGACTCCATGCTTGCTGTCGGATCAGCAACGAGCTCGCCCAGCCCGTTTTTGATATTGCAAAAATTCACGGCACGGGCATCGAAGCCCAGCCGATCGCGAACCAGGGCGTAGTCTTCAGACCGGTCATCGTGGGTGTGCCCATGAAACGTCCGGACAACTCGCATATCTCTGGCCAGCCGGTCCAAC
>JBBQSX010000204.1:0-6217 GCA_038213545.1 Burkholderiales bacterium | reverse complement strand
GGGTATCGGCGAACGCGAGGGAGCGGTGGGCACTGGGCACGAAAGTCTCGCGGTGCATGCGTGCAAGCAGGCCGAGCACCTGGGGATCGAGCACTTCCCAAGGGCGGATTTGCTGCTCGATCATGTTGAAGCGGGCGTGGTCAAAGCCGGTGTGGATCGCGGGGGCAGCGGTGGTTGTCATGGAGAGAATTCCTGGGGCTTCTGAAAGAGGGAACGGATGGCTTGATTTTACGGAGCGGACACCCCCGGCCCGGCCACCGCCGGCCCCATGCCGAGCTTGCGGCGAAACCACTGGGCGAGATCGTCCATGTAGCAGTAGACAACCGGCACCACCACCAGCGTGAGCAGCGACGAGGTGATCACGCCGCCGATGACGGCCTGGCCCATGGGCGCGCGCTGTTCCGAGCCTTCGGTGAGCGCAAACGCCAGCGGCACCATGCCGAAGACCATGGCCAGCGTGGTCATGAGGATGGGACGCAGCCGCACGCGCGCGGCCAGCAGCAGGGCCGACTCGCGGTCCATTGGCGCCTCGCCCACCAGGCCGTTGCGTGCGCGGATCGCAAAGTCCACCAGCAGAATCGCGTTCTTCGTGACCAGCCCCATCAGCAGCACGATGCCGATGACCGAGAACATGCTCACGGTGGACCCGAACATGAGCAGGGCCAGCGCCACGCCGATGAGTGTGAGCGGCAGCGCCGTCATGAGCGCCAGCGGCTGCAGGAAGCTCTGGAACTGGCTGGCCAGGATCATGTAGATGAAGATGATGGCCAGGGCCAGCGCCGAGATGGCGTAGCCGAAGGACTCCTGCATGTTCTTGGTGGAGCCGCCAAACTCGTAGCGGTAGCCGGGTGGAAACGGTGTGCTGTCGAGCACCTGTTTGATCTCGGCCGACACCTCGCCCGCCGAGCGGCCGAACACGTTGGCGTTGATGGACACCTCGCGGTTGAGGTTGCGCCGGTTGATCTGGTTGGGGCCGGTGCTGGCCACCACCTCGGCCACCTGGCCCAGGCGCACCACGCGGGCCGTGCCGTCGGCGGCGGTGCCCACCATGAAAGGCAGCTGTGCCAGGTCGCTCGCGCGCTCGCGCCCGGTTGGCGCCAGGCGCACGTTCACGTCGTAACTCTCGCCGTTCTGCGCGCGCCAGTTGCCCACCGTGGTGCCGGCCACCAGCGTGCGCAGCGCGCCACCCACGGCAGCCACGTTCATGCCGGCGTCTGAAGCGAGCTCGCGCCGCATCTTCACGTCCACCGTGGGTTTGTTGGGCTTCACGCTGGCGTCCAGATCGACCAGGCCGACGATGGGGCGGATGCGCTCCATCACGGTGGCGCTCAGGCGCTCGAGCTCGGCCAGGTCGTCGCCCTGCAGTGAAAACTCCACCTGCTTGTTGCCGCCTACGGCGTCGAGCAGGCCCACGTGGGTCACGGTGATACCGGGCACGCTGCGCAGGCGCTCGCGCAGCTGGGCCGACATCGCGTCTGCACTCAACGTGCGGTCCTTGCGGTCCACCAGACGCACATAGACGCTGGCGTACATGGTGCCCTGCGCGTTGCCGGTGTTGAGCGTGGACAGCGTGTACTTCACCTCGGGGAACTGGCGCAGGATGCCTTCGACCTCGCGGGTCTTGGCCTCGGTGGCCTGCAGCGACGAGCCCACCGGTGTGTGAAAGCTCAGCGAGGTTTCCGAAAAGTCGGCCTTGGGCACGAACTCGGTGCCCAACAGCGGCAGCACAAACAGGCTGCCGATGAAGGTGGCCAGCGCCACGCCGAGTGTGGCCAGCTTGTGTTTGAGCGACCAGCGCAGCGTGGTCTGGTAGGTGTCGGCGAGATCGTCCTGGAAGCGGTCGAACCAGCCGGTGACGCGGCCGATGGTCTTGTCGTACAAGGTGCGCGGCGCGCCGCCTTGGCCATGTTTCTCAATTTCCGGGTCGTGCCACACAGACGACAGCATCGGGTCGAGCGTGAAGCTCACGAACATGGAGATGAGCACGGCCGCCACCATGGTGATGCCGAACTCGTGGAAAAACTTGCCGATGATGCCGCCCATGAAACCAATGGGCAGGAACACCGCCACGATGGACAGCGTGGTGGCCAGCACGGCCAGGCCGATTTCCTGCGTGCCGTCCATGGCCGCATTGAACGGCGTCTTGCCCATCTGCACGTGACGCACGATGTTCTCGCGCACCACGATGGCGTCGTCGATCAGCAGACCCACCGAGAGCGTGAGCGCCATCAGCGTGATCATGTTGATGGTGAACCCGAAGAGGTTCATGAAGAAGAAGGTGCCGATCAGCGCAATGGGCAGCGTGAGGCCGGTGATGACGGTGGAGCGCCAGGAGTTCAGAAACAAGAACACGATCAGCACGGTGAGCAGCGCGCCTTCGATCAGGGTGCGGCGCACGTTGTCCACCGACACGCGGATCGGCCGCGAGCCGTCGGCGATCTGCTCCAGGCGAATGCCGGGTGGCAGCTCGGCGCGCAGGGTTTCCACCGCAGCCTTCAGGCCGTCTGTCACGGCGATGGTGTTCTCGTCTTGTGACTTCTGCACCTGCAGCAACAGCGTGCGCTGGCCGTTGTAGAGCGCAAGGCTCTGCACTTCCTCGGTGCCGTCGTTGATGGTCGCCACCTGCGACAGGCGAACCGCCTGGCTGGCCCGACGCGCAACGATGATCTCGCCAAAATCCTGCGGGTTCTGCAGGCGCGAGAGCAGTTGCACCACGCGCTCGCTCTCACCCGTCTTGAGCGTGCCCACAGGCAGGTCCTGGTTCTCGTTGCGCACAGCGCTGGTCACCTGTTCGGTGGTCACGCCCAGCGCCTCCATGGCCGAGGGGTCGAGCTCGATGTTGATGGCGCGCTGCGTGCCGCCCACCAGCGTGACCGAGCCCACGCCTTTGACGTTCTCCAGCCGCTTCTTGAAGGTTTGTTCGGCCCAGGTGGTGAGTTCCACTGAGCTGGGTGCCTTGCCGTTCACGGCTTCAGGGATCACAGCGACCGACCAGATGGAGCGCGCCGCCGGGTCGAAGCGCAACACGCGCGGCTCTTCCACCTCGTCGCGCAGCAGCGGGCGCAGGATGCCGATCTTCTCCCGCACGTCCTCGGCCGCCTTGCGCCCGTCGATCGTGAGCTGGAATTCGATGATGACGATCGAGGAGCCCTCGTAGCTGCGCGAGGTCAGGGTGTTCACACCGGCCACTGCGTTGACGGCTTCCTCAACCTTTTTCGTGACCTCGGACTCGACGATTTCAGGAGAGGCACCGGGGTAGGCGGTGGTGACCACGACCACCGGAAAGTCGATGTTGGGGAATTGGTCGACCTGCAGACGCTGGAACGAGAAGACGCCCATCACCACGAAGGCGACCATCACCATGGTGGCGAAGACCGGGTTGCGCAAGGAGACCTGGGTGAACCACATGATTTGCTGCTCAGTTGGCTGCGGTGGCGGGTGCGCCCAGGCGCACGGCGGTGCCCTCTCGGATCAGGCCGGCCTGCGCGCGCAGCAGCTGCGTGCCTGCAGGCAGTCCCTCGACGGCGCGCATGGGCTCGGTGCCCAGCAGACCCATGGCGCCCACTTGCAGCGGCACGTGCACCACCGCGCCTTCGCGCACCACTTGCACATAAGGCTGCGGTTTGTCGTTGCGCACGGCCGACGTGGGCACCGCCAGCGCTGTGACCGAACCGATCACGATGTGTCCTTGGGCAAACAAGCCCTGGCGCATGCCGGGCAGTGCGGGCACGCGCAGGTACACCAGCACGCTGCGGCTGGCCGCCTGCACGCTCGGGTTGATGCGGGCCACGGTGGCCTGCACCGGCTCGGGCTGGCCTTCCACGGTGAGGCGTGCCGTCTGGCCCACCTTCACCGCCACCGCATCGGCCGGTGCAATGGCGGCTTCCATTTCGAAGCCCGAGAGATCCACCACGTCGATCACGCGCGTATCGATGCCCACACGTTCACCGTTCTGCACCAGCCGCGCCGAGATCTGACCGGTCAGCGGTGAGCGCAGCGTGGTGTCGGCGAGCGCCTTGCGCGCGATGTCGAGTGCGGCCAGTGCGGCCTGGTGCGTGGCTTCGGCACTGGCCAGGTTCGCACTGGCGGTGTCCAGCGCCGTGTTGGAGATGAAGCCCTGGCGCACCAGCGCCTGGTTGTTGTCGAAGGTGCGCCGGGCAATCGCCACCTGCGCCTGGGCCGACTCGGCCTGCCGCGCGGTCTGGCGCACGCGCGCCTGCGCTTCGGTGCTGTCGATGCGCGCCACCACTTCGCCGGCCTTCACCGGGTCGCCTTCGCGCTTGGTCAGGCCCTGGATCTCACCGGCTGTTTTGGCCTTGATGGCGGCGGTCTGCAGTGCGTCCACCGAGCCCGAGAGGGCCACTGTCTGGGTGAGTTCGATCGCCTGGACCGTCACCACGTCGGTGGCGGAGAGCGTGTAGGTGGGCGTTTTCTGCAGCGATTCGGCAGCGGCGCGGGCCGCTTCGCTGGTGGCCTTGCGTTTACCCAAGGCGCGCGTGACACCCAGGGCAATGCCGAGCACCAGCGCGATGAGCAGCAGCCACTTGATCCAGAAAGACAGCGGGCGGCGGGTGTTCATGGCGGGTTGCTCGGAAGATCAGAGGGTTGCGTGGCTGGGCGGGGCCGCCTGCATGCCGGTCAGCAGCAGGTCGACCTGGGCGTCGATGAAGCCGATGGGGTCGATCTGCTCCGAAGCCGGGCAGCAGGGCGCCATGGAGTGTTTCCACATCAGCAAAAAGATCATCGGTGCGATCAGGCTGTAGACCGCGTATTCCATGGGCAGCGGTCGGAAATCGCCCCGGTCCACGCCGCGCTGCAGGATGCGGCGGATCAGGTCGTGGCCGGGCTCGATCACCTCCTGCTGGTAGAAGGCCGCGATCTCGGGAAACATGCCCGCTTCGCTCATCACCAGTTTGGTGATGCCCGAGGCGGGTGTCATGCCGATGCGCTCCCACCACGAATGCATGCAATAGCGCACCAGTTCGGCGCTGTCGCCGCTGAAGCGCTCGAACTCTTCGTTCCACTCGGTGAAGCGCCCGGCGATGTTCTCGCGCACCACCGCCTTGAACAGCTCTTCCTTGCTCGGGAAATACAGGAACAGGGTGCCTTTGGACACGCCCGCCATGGCCGCGACTTCTTCCACGCGTGTGGCGGCGAAGCCTTTCTCGACGAACAGGGTGAGCGCCGCATCCAGCAGCTCACCCGGACGCGCTTCCTTGCGACGCGAACGGCGGTGCGGAGCGTCGAGCTCGGTCACGGAGCTGGTGTCTGGAAAGGCGGGCGAGGGCATGCGATGGGATTTAATGACCGGTGGGTTATTAAATATACCCCACGCCCTGTCGCCCACCGCATCGCCCCGGTAAAGCCCCGGCCCATGGGGCGCTGCCCCGCCGCTTCAGGAAAACGCCTGAATGCCGGTGATCGCACGGCCCAGGATGAGCGCGTGGATGTCGTGCGTGCCTTCGTAGGTGTTGACCACTTCCAGGTTCACCAGGTGGCGCGCCACGCCGAACTCGTCGCTGATGCCGTTGCCGCCCATCATGTCGCGCGCCTGTCGGGCAACGTCCAGTGCCTTGCCGCAGCTGTTGCGCTTCAAGATGCTGGTGATTTCCACCGCCGCCGTGCCTTCGTCCTTCATGCGGCCCAGGCGCAGGCAGCCCTGCAGACCCAGGCTGATTTCGGTCAGCATGTCGGCCAGCTTCTTCTGGATCAGCTGGTTGGCGGCCAGGGGACGGCCGAACTGGTGGCGGTCCATCACGTACTGGCGGGCGCGGAAGAAGCAGTCTTCGGCCGCACCGAGCGCACCCCAGGCGATGCCATAGCGCGCGCTGTTCAGACACGTGAACGGACCCTTCAAGCCGCGCACCTCGGGGAAGGCGTTTTCTTCAGGGCAGAACACCCCTTCCATCACGATCTCGCCGGTGATCGAGGCGCGCAGCCCGACCTTGCTGTGGATCGCCGGGGCCGATAGGCCCTTCATGCCTTTATCGAGAATGAAGCCGCGGATCGAGCCTTCGTCGTCCTTGGCCCAGACCACGAACACATCAGCGATCGGGCTGTTGCTGATCCACATCTTGCTGCCCGAGATGCTGTAGCCGCCGGCCACTTTCTTCGCCCGCGTGACCATGCTGCCGGGGTCGGAGCCGTGGTTGGGTTCGGTCAGGCCGAAGCAGCCGATCCACTGGCCGCTGGCGAGTTTGGGCAGGTACTTCTGCTT
>JBBQSX010000203.1:0-6240 GCA_038213545.1 Burkholderiales bacterium | reverse complement strand
ACCGTGATGGGGGTCTTGCCCAGCGCCACGGCCAGGGCTTTCACAGCGTCGTGCGTGGCGTCGCTGGTCTGCAGGCCACGGATGATTTCCACCAGCGCCATCATGGGCACGGGGTTGAAGAAGTGCATGCCGATGAAGCGGTCGGGGCGCTTCGTGGCGGCGGCCAGCTTGGTGATGCTGATCGAGCTGGTGTTGGTGGCCACAATCACGTCGGCGGCGAGCAGGCCGTCGAGCTGCTGCAGGATCTTGACCTTGAGGCCTTCGCTCTCGGTGGCCGCTTCGATGACGAGTTGCGCGCCCTTGAGGTCGTCGTAGCTGGTCGAGCCGGTGATGAGCGACAGCGCCTTGTCCTTGTCGGCGGCGGTGATCTTTTCCTTCTTGATCAGGCGGTCCAGGCTGCCGGCCACGGTGGCCAGGCCCTTGTCGACCGCAGCCTGTGCGATGTCGACCAGCACCACGCGGATGCCGCTGGTGGCGCAGGCCTGTGCGATGCCGTTGCCCATGGTGCCCGAGCCGATGATGCCGACGGTTTGGATGCTGTTCATGAAGGGGGTGCTCCTGCGCGTGAAGGTGTTGGGTATGGGGGATGAGATGGGGGTTTTCCCGGCGTCGCCAGGGTGTCGCCAGAGCCGGTTTCCTAGGCGCCATTGCCTACCCGGGGCAATACCCCTGTGCTAACTTGCCGCTTGATTGTCGCGCACTGCCTGACGTGCGCCATCCACGACGGAGACACCCCATGTACGACTACATCATCGTTGGCGGCGGATCGGCCGGCAGCGTGCTCGCCGGCCGCCTGAGCGAAGACCCCACCATCCGCGTGGCCCTCATCGAAGCCGGCCCGCCCGACAGCAGCGTGTTGATCCATTGCCCGGCGGGCCTGGCGGTGATTGCCAAGTTCGAATTGAACGGCTGGGGCTACAACACCGTGCCGCAGCCCGGTTTGAATGGCCGCCGCGGTTACCAGCCGCGCGGCAAGGTCTTGGGCGGCTCCAGTTCGATCAACGCCATGGTCTATGCGCGCGGCCATGCAGCCGACTACGACGGCTGGGCCGCGCAAGGCAACCCGGGCTGGTCGTACGCCGATGTGTTGCCGTACTTCAAACGTGCCGAGCACAACGAGCGCGGCGCCGACGCGCTGCACGGCCAGGGCGGCCCGCTCAACGTGATGGATCTGCGCAGCCCCAACCCGTTCCTGGCCTCGTTCATCGAAGCCGGGCAGCAAGCGGGCTACCGGCACAACACCGACTTCAACGGGCCGGAGCAGGAAGGCGTGGGTGCCTACCAGGTCACGCACAAGAACGGCGAGCGTTTCAGCGCTGCCAAAGGCTATCTCACGCCCCACCTGCAGAGGCCCAATCTGCAGGTGATCACCAGCGCGCTGACCACGCGGATCGTCACGGAAGCGGTGGACGGCCAGCCGCGAGCGGTGTGTGTGGAATACCGTGGCAACGGCGGTCGTGGCCCGATGCAGAGCCTGCGCCTCAAACCCGGTGGCGAAGTGGTGCTCAGCGCGGGGGCTTTCGGCTCGCCCCAGCTGCTGATGCTCTCGGGCATTGGCCCGGCAGACCATCTGCGGGAACAGGGTCTCCCGGTGGTGCACCACTTGCCGGGTGTGGGCGAAAACCTGCACGACCACCCCGATGTGGTGCTGGTGATGAACGCGCCGAAAGTGACCGACCTGTTCGGCATTTCGCTGCCCGGTGTGTGGAACATGGTCAAAGGCATCTTCGAATGGCGGCGCCATCGCCGCGGCATGCTGACCAGCAACTTCGCCGAGGCCGGTGGTTTCATCAAGAGCGCTCCGGAAGAAGCCATCCCCGACCTGCAACTGCACTTTGTGGTGGGCAAGCTGGTGGACCACGGCCGCAAGACGGTGCTGGGCCACGGCTATTCGTGCCACGTGTGCCTGCTGCGGCCCAGGAGCCGGGGCAGCCTGCGCCTGGCCAGCGCCGACCCGCAAGTGGCCCCACTCATCGACCCTGCGTTCCTGCGGGACCCCGACGACACAGCGCGCCTGGTGCGTGGCTTCCAGGCGGTGCGCCGCCTCTTGCAGCAGCCGGCGCTCAAGCGTCACGGTGGTACCGAATCCAGCACCTCCGCACTGGCGCAGAGCGAGGCACAGATCGAACAGTTCGTGCGCAACCACGCCGACACCATCTACCACCCGGTGGGCACGTGTCGCATGGGCCCTGGCCCCATGGATGTGGTGGATGCGCGCCTGCGGGTGCACGGCGTGGCCGGCCTGCGGGTGGTGGACGCTTCTGTGATGCCCGCGGTGGTCGGCGGCAACACCAACGCGCCGGTGATCATGATGGCCGAGAAGGCCGTCGATATGATGCGTGCGGACCGAGCCACCGCTCCATCACCACAGGAAGAACACGATGATTCTCGAACACGCCGACATCCGCATCGATCCCCTCAAGAGCTTGGCGTTTGAAGAGGCCATCCTGCGCGGGGTGACCACCGTCATTGCGCACGCGAAAGGCTTCAGGGGCTACAAGGTCAACCGCAGCATCGAGACGCCGGGCCGCTACCTGCTGATGATTTATTGGGACACGCTGGAAGACCACACCGTGGGTTTTCGCGGATCCGATCTGTTCCCCCAGTGGCGCGCCATCGTCGGGCCCTTCTTTGCCCAAGCACCCGTGGTCGAGCACCTGGAGCTGGTGGGCAAGAGCTGATCAGCCCTTGCGCATGAGCGTGGACTTGCCGAACAGGCTTTCGATCAGGTCCACCGCCAGTTCCGCCGTGCGGTTGCGCACGTCCAGCGCCGGGTTGAGTTCCATCACGTCCATCGACGCCAGCCGCCCGGTGTCCGCGATCATTTCCATGCACAGCTGCGCTTCGCGGTAGGTGGGGCCGCCGGGCACGGTGGTGCCCACGCCGGGTGCGATGTCGGGTTCCAGGAAGTCGACGTCGAAGCTCACGTGCAGGTGGGTGTTGTCGTCCATGCCGGCGAGCGCCTGCTGCATGGTGTGGCGCATGCCCATTTCGTCGATGTAGCGCATGTCGAACACCTCCAGCCCGGCCTCGTGCACCAGCCGCTTTTCACCCGCGTCCACGCTGCGGATGCCGATCTGGCGCACCACGCTGGCGTCGATGGCCGGTGTGGTGCCGCCGATGCCGGTCAGCAGCGCCGGGCCATGGCCGCACAGCAGCGCCACCGGCATGCCGTGGATGTTGCCGCTGGGGGTGAGGGCGGCGGTGTTGAAGTCGGCGTGTGCGTCCAGCCACAAGACGCGCAGCTGTTTGCCGGTGTCGCGGCAGTGGCGTGCCACCGCGCTGATGGAGCCCAGGCCCAGGCAGTGGTCACCGCCCAGCACGATGGGCAGGCGGCCCAGCGCCAGTTCGGCATGCACCGCATGGTGCAGGGTTTCGTTCCAGGCCGCCACCTCGGGCAGGTGGCGGTAGCCGTCGGTGGGGGGCTGCCAGGGGTTGGGCGGGCCGCTCAGGTTGCCACGGTCGATCACATTGAGCCCGTGGCCTTCGAGCACGCTGGCGAGGTTGGCCACACGCATGGCTTCGGGGCCCATGGAGGCGCCGCGCGCGCCAGCACCAATGTCGGTGGGCACGCCGATGAGGCTGATGTGTTTTTGCATGCCGTGATTGTCCCTGAGAAGTGCCTGTGGTCGGGCGGTGCTTTGGCTGTGTGAACGACAATGCAGGCCCTTGTGTTTTCGCGAGTCCCGCAACAGCCACGCGGGGTGCATCCATGCCTTCCCAAGCTTCCCCCCTGTGGACCCCCTGCGGCTTTGACCACCTGACGCGCGATGGTCGCGGCTGGCTGATACCGACCGAAGACTACTGGCGCCTGTGGCTGCAGCGACCCGAACTGGCTTTGGTGGAGGAATCTTGCGCGGCCGAGCGGGCGCTGCACGCGTCTCTCATGGACACGCCCACCCGCACCGTGGGTCAACCTGAACTCGACGCGTTTGAAGACGATGACGCGCGCGCCAACCACCGCCTGTTCCTGGGTTTCCGCGACGCGGTGATGGCTGCCGGCTCGCTGGAAGCGGCCTACGCGGGTTTCTTCAAGGCCGGTGCAGTGCAGATCCCGCCGCTGTTCCTCGACCTCGTGGTGCAGGCGCTGGTGTGCAACCTGCTCGACGGCGTGGATGGCCTGGATGGCGCCTGGCAGTGGCGTGCGGCCGAGATGCTGTTTCGTCGCCAGCGCGTGCGCGTGCAGGACGGGCGTGTGCTCAGCGGTGACAGCGAGGTGCTGGACATGCTCAACGAGACCGGTGGCCTGGGTGCGGTGGGGAGGCTGCTCATGCAGAGCGGTGCGGCCATCCCCGAGGTGAACATCGAGGTGCTGGGTGACGACAATGCGGAGCGTTACTTGAAGAGCCGCGTGGGCAACGGGCGCTTCAACTTCGTGCTCGACCTCACCCACGAAATCCAGCGTGAGCTCTCGCATGGCCTCACGCTCACCATGAACCGCTCGCAGTCGGGCCTGAAGGCGCTGGCGCAGGTGCTGCAGCGGTGGGTGCGGCATTTCCACGGCGTGTCGGTGCAGGTTCAGCCCGAGGCGCGGGTGGATGACGAAGCCTGGCGCTGGCACCTGGGGCTGGACGCCGAATCCACCGCCCTGCTCAACGATCTGTACCGGGGCCGCGACGTGGAACCCGAACGCCAGCAGCGCCTGATCAGTCTGTTCCGCCTGACCTTCGACGACCCGCAGGACATGCAGCTTGATGTGCGCGGCAAGCCGGTCTACCTTGGCCTGGCCATGAGCGCCGAAGGCTTGTTGAAGATCAAGCCGCAGAACCTGCTGCTCAACCTGCCGCTGGCGGCGGCTGCCTAGATTCCCACCACCGCCAGCGCGCTTGGCAACACGCTCAACTTGAGCTGCCGCGCGTAGCCGAGAAACTCGCCGTCGGCCGCCAGCGGCAGGTCGGGATCGCTGCTCACGGTGAGGGTTTCAAAGGCGCGGGTGCGGATGCGGCTGTGGCCCAGGTGGGTGCCGGTGAGCAGGCGCGGCAGCATGGCCAGCGCGCCCAGCCGGCCGAACTCCCCGGCCAGCAACAGGTTGAGCAAGCCGTCGTTGGTGCGCGCGGCCGGTGTGGCCTGCATCCCGCTGCCAAAGGTGGGCGTGTTCAGGCTGGAGGCGAACAGGGCCGGGCCGCTGTGCAGGTGCTTGCCGTTGGCCGTGACATCGAGCCGCCAGGTCTGCAGGTGGGCGAGCTCGGCCAGGGTGGCCCACAGGTAGCGCGGCAGACCACTGAGCCAGCGCGGCCCGCTCAGTGTGCGCAACACCACCGCCGAGTCAAAGCCGGCGGTGAAACTGGAGAGGAAGAGCACGCGGTACTCGCGGCCCTGCGGGTCCATCCACTCGGCGCAGCCCACGTCCATGGAGCGCGGATCGGCGTTGAGCGCGTGGACCAGTGAGGCCAGTGGCTCGCGTCCGTGCAGTCCAAGCGAACGCGCCACGTCGTTGCCACTGCCCACAGCCACCACCCCGAGCTCGTGTCCTTGTTGCAGCACAGCGGGCAACCAGCGGTTGAGCGTGCCGTCGCCGCCCACCGCCACCACCCGGCTGCCGTGCGGCAGTTTCTGCAGCAATGCCAGAGCGTCCACCAGGTCGCGTGGGGCGTGCAGCACCACATCAGGTGGCAAGGCCGCCTGCAGGCGCGGCAACAAGGCCGCCGCCCGCCCGCCCTGGGCGTGCGGGTTGAGCAGCACGCAGCGCTGCGGACCCGGTCTCAACGGTCGCTCACATGTTGCGGCGGTACTGGCCGCCCACCTCGAACAGGGCCGAGGTGATCTGACCGAGCGAGCACACGCGCACCGCCTGCATCAGCACCTCGAACACGTTGCCGTTTTCGATCACCGCCTGCTTCAGGCGTTGCAGCATGGCGGGCGATTCGGCGGCGTGCCTCGCATGGAACTCGGCCAGGCGCTTGAGCTGGCTTTGTTTTTCCTCGTCGGTGGAGCGGGCCAGCTCCAGCGTGTCGGGGGTGAGGTCGCCGTGCGGGTTGCGGAAGGTGTTCACGCCCACGATCGGGTATTCGCCGGTGTGCTTGAGCATCTCGTAGTGCATGGACTCGTCCTGGATCTTGCCGCGCTGGTAGCCGGTCTCCATGGCGCCCAGCACACCGCCGCGCTCGGCGATCTTCTCGAACTCCTGCAGCACGGCTTCTTCCACCAGTTCGGTGAGCTCGTCGATGATGAAGGCGCCCTGGTTGGGGTTCTCGTTTTTGGCCAGGCCCCACTCGCGGTTGATGATGAGCTGGATCGCCA
>JBBQSX010000202.1:0-6243 GCA_038213545.1 Burkholderiales bacterium | reverse complement strand
GCCAGGGCTTTGGTCTGGCGGTTCGAGGTGCCGCTGGCAACGATCACGCGCTCGAAGAGCGGTGAGAGGTGTTCGGTGTTGAAAACCACGATGTCCTGACCCTTGACGTCCTCCAGACCGTCGACGATGGCGCGCTGGAGTCTCTGGATGTCTTTTTTGGCAATGGTTTCGCTGGTCATGAAGGATTCTGATAAAGGTGATGCATTGAAATGTAGCCTGCGACGGCCTCGGGCACCAGAACCTCCAGGGCTGCGGTGCTTTGCGCCGCCTGTCCCAGTCGGGCTCTCACGGCGGTCGCGCTGATGTTCTTGAGCGGCATGTCCAGGCGCTGGAAAGGCAGATCCACCCGCGACAGATCGGTCTCCACCGCTTGGTCCAGCGAGGCGTCGGCACCGATGTTGGTGGCGCGGTTGGCCACCGCCAGCGTGGCCAGGACAAGCACCTCCTGCCAGCGCACCCAGGTGCGAAATGCCAGCAACTGGTCGGCGCCCAGGATGAGAAACAGCTGGGCGCCAGGGTACTCCCGAGCGAGCTCTCGCAGAGTGTCAGCGGTGTAACTGGGGCCCTCGCGGTGAATTTCGCGCTGATCAATCTTCACACGGCTCAGGTCGTCGAAAGCGAGGTGGCACATGGCCACGCGATCGGTGGCGGGCGAGAGCACCCGGGTCTTGTGCCAGGCGTGTCCAGTGGGCAGGATGTGCAGCGCGTCCAGCCCAAGTTGTTGCAGTGCAGTTTCGGCCAGCGCGCGGTGCGCCCAGTGCGGTGGATCAAACGCACCACCGAACATGCCCACGCGCTGCGGGCTCGCGTCATCTCCGTTCAAAGCCAGTCCTTGCGCACCAGGAAATCCTTGTAGAGCCGCTCTTCGGGCGTGCCCTTTTTTGTCTTGCGGTTGTAGGCCCAGCTCACCAGCGGCGGCATGGACAACAGAATGGATTCGCTGCGCCCGCCCGACTGCAAGCCGAAATGCGTGCCGCGATCCCACACAAGGTTGAACTCAACGTAGCGGCCGCGGCGATACAACTGGAAGCTGCGCTCGCGCTCGCCGTACGGCGTGTTTTTGCGGCGGTCGACGATGGGCAGGTAAGCGTCGAGAAAAGCGTCGCCCACCGAGCTCATCATGGCGAAGCTACCGTCGAAGCCGAGCTCCGAGAAGTCATCAAAAAAGACCCCGCCGATACCGCGCTGCTCGTCTCGGTGTTTCAAATAGAAATACTCGTCGCACCAGGTCTTGAAGCGGGGGTACTTGTCGACGCCGAACGGGTCGAGCGCGTTCTTCGTCGCGCGGTGGAAGTGCACTGCGTCTTCTTCAAAGCCGTAGTAGGGCGTGAGGTCCATGCCGCCGCCAAACCAGCACACTGGTTCGCCACCTTCAGGCGTCGCAGCGAGCATGCGCACATTCATGTGCACCGTGGGCACGTAAGGGTTGCGCGGGTGAAACACCAGCGAGACGCCCATGGCTTCAAACGGAGCGCCGTTGAGCTCGGGCCGGTGCGCGGTGGCCGAAGGCGGCAGACGCGGGCCGGTCACGTGCGAGAAACCACAGCCCGCGCGCTCGAAGACAGCGCCGTCTTCAAGTATCTGGGTGATGCCGTTGCCTTGCAGGGTTTCGCCGGGTGGTTTGGTCCATTTGTCGACCACGAAGCTGCCGCCATCGACCATGGCCACGGTGGAGGTGATGCGGTCCTGCAGGTCGGTGAGGAACTCGCGCACGGATGACAAGGAGGTCTGTTTCATGGATGGACCAAATCAACGAAAAATGGGCTGTGGCTGTGACGCAGCGGTCGGGTCAGCCGGTGGTGCGAGGCGCATTCAGAGTGCACGGTATCCGATATCGCGACGGAACTGCATGCCGTCAAAGTGGACGGCCTCCACCACTTCGTAGGCGCGCTGTTGTGCCAGGGCAACCGACTCGGCCAGGGCGGTCACGCACAGCACGCGTCCGCCCGAAACCTGAACCTGCGCGCCTGCGGTGGAGGTACCTGCATGGAAAACCATGCGGTCGGCGGCATCGGCGGGCAGGCCGGTGATGGCGTCGCCCTTTCGCGGGCTCAGCGGGTAGCCCGCGGCCGCCAGCACCACGCCCAGCGCCACGCGTGGGTCCCAGTCGAGCGACACGCGGTCGAGCCCGGTGCGTGTGGCCGAGAGCAGCACCTGCGTGAGGTTGCTCCTCAGACGCATCATGATCGGCTGCGTCTCGGGGTCGCCCATGCGGCAGTTGAACTCCAGTGTCTTCACACGGCCGTCGGGTGTGATCATCAGGCCGGCATACAAAAAGCCGGTGTACGGAATGCCGTCGGCGGCCATGCCGCGCAGCGTGGGCAGGATCACCTCGGTCATGGCGCGCTCGTGCACTGCGGGTGTGACCACCGGCGCGGGCGAATACGCGCCCATGCCACCTGTGTTGGGCCCCTGGTCGGCGTCCAGCAGGCGTTTGTGGTCCTGGCTGGTGGCCAGTGCCAACGCGTGCTCGCCGTCGCACAGCACGATGAAACTGGCCTCCTCGCCTTCAAGGAATTCCTCGATCACCACGCGCGCGCCACCTTCGTTGTGCGCCACGCCCAGCGTGTTGTCCAGCAGCATGAAGTCGATCGCCTCGTGCGCCTCGGCTGTCGTCATGGCCACCACCACGCCCTTGCCGGCCGCCAGGCCGTCTGCCTTGACGACGATGGGCGCCCCTTCGGCGTCCACATAGGCGTGGGCGAGCGTCGGATCGGTAAAGGCTTGGTACTTCGCCGTGGGAATACCGTGGCGCTGCATGAAGGCCTTGGAGAACGCCTTGGAACTTTCCAGCTGTGCAGCGGCTTTGGTTGGACCAAAGATCGGCAGTCCGTGCGCCCGGAATTCGTCCACCACGCCAGCGGCCAGCGGTGCCTCGGGCCCCACCACGGTGAGCGCCACGCCCTGAGCCTGCGCCCATTCACGCAGCACCACCTTGTCGGTGATGTAAAGGTTGATGAGCTCTGGGTCGCGCGCGGTCCCGGCGTTACCGGGTGCCACGAAGACCCGGCTCACGCCTTCATCGTGCTTGAGTTTCCAGGCCAGGGCATGTTCGCGGCCGCCGCCGCCGATGACAAGAACCTTCATGCTTGAATTTCTGCGTTGTGGAAGACGGCTTGCACGTCGTCCAGGTCTTCCAGCACATCCAGCAACTTCTGCATGCGGGCAGCGTCGTCGCCGGCGAGCTCCACCGTGTTCTCGGCGCGCATCGTCACTTCGGCGATTTCGGGCATGAGGCCGGCGGCCTCCAGGGCGTTCTTCACGGCTTCGAATTCGGTCGGTGAGGTCAACACCTCGATGGCACCGTCCGCATCGGTGATCACGTCGTCGGCCCCTGCTTCCAGCGCCACCTCCATCACCTTGTCTTCGGATGTGCCGGGCGCAAACACGAGCTGCCCGCAATGCTTGAACTGGAACGAAACCGAGCCGTCGGTGCCCAGGTTGCCACCGTGTTTGCTGAAGGCGTGGCGCACCTCGGCCACGGTGCGGACCTTGTTGTCGGTCATGGTGTCGATGATCACGGCCGCACCACCGATGCCGTAGCCCTCGTATCGGATCTCTTCGAGGCACACGCCTTCGAGCGTGCCGGAGGCCTTTTCCACGTTGTACTTGATGCGGTCGGCCGGCATGTTGGCGGCCTTGGCCTTGTCGATGGCCAGGCGCAGGCGAGGGTTCATGGCCGGGTCGCCACCACCCTGGCGCGCGGCGACAGTGATTTCACGGATCACACGCGTCCAGATCTTTCCGCGTTTTTCGTCCTGGCGACCCTTGCGGTGCTGAATGTTTGCCCATTTGCTGTGTCCGGCCACGAAATTGTCCTTTTGCCTGCTTGGGCTTTGATCTAATAAGCACGCGATTTTACGTTTTCACCCGCCCTGCTCCGAACCCGCATACAAGGAACCTCCGCCATGGCCGAACCGATGCTGATCGCCCAGAACGCCACCACCACCTGCCAGTTGCTGCCGGGTCTCGCCAACCGCCATGGATTGATCACGGGCGCTACCGGCACCGGCAAGACGGTGACGCTGCAAACGCTGGCCGAACAGTTCTCCAACATCGGCGTGCCAGTGTTCATGGCCGACGTGAAGGGCGACCTCTCGGGCATCAGCCAAAAGGGCAGCTTCGGCGAAAAAATCGGCAAAGTTTTGCAAGAGCGCGGCATCACCCTGCCCGCTTCGCAGGCCTGCCCCACCACGCTGTGGGATGTGTTTGGTGAGCTCGGTCACCCGGTGCGCGCCACGGTGAGCGACATGGGCCCGCTGCTGCTCGCCCGCATGCTCAACCTCAACGACACCCAGTCCGGCGTGCTCAACCTGGTGTTCAAGATCGCCGACGACAACGGCCTGCTGCTGCTGGACATGAAAGACCTGCGGGCCATGCTGCAGCACATCGGCGACAACGCCAAGCAGTTCACCACCGAGTACGGCAACATCAGCGCGGCGAGCATTGGCGCCATCCAGCGCGGCTTGATGCAGGTGGAGCAGCAAGGCGGCGACCAGTTTTTTGGCGAGCCGATGCTCGACATCAGCGACTTCATGCAGACGGTGGACGGCAAGGGCGTGATCAACATCCTGGCGGCCGACAAGCTCATGAACGCGCCGCGCCTGTACGCCACCTTCCTGCTGTGGATGCTCTCCGAACTGTTCGAGACGCTGCCCGAGATCGGTGACCCTGAAAAGCCCAAGCTGGTGTTCTTCTTCGACGAAGCGCACCTGCTGTTCAACGAAGCGCCCAAGGTGCTGATCGAGCGTATCGAGCTGGTTGTTCGCCTTGTGCGATCCAAAGGCGTGGGCGTGTATTTCGTGACCCAGAACCCGCTGGACATTCCCGACAGCGTGCTGGGTCAGTTGGGCAACCGTGTACAGCACGCGTTGCGCGCCTTCACGCCGCGCGACCAGAAGGCGGTGAAGTCCACCGCGCAGACCATGCGACCCAAGGCCGGTCTGGACATCGAAGCCGCCATCACCGAGCTCGCCGTTGGCGAAGCGCTCGTGAGCCTGCTCGACGCCAAGGGGCGGCCCAGTGAGACCGAGCGTGTGTTCGTGCTGCCGCCAGGCAGCCAGCTCGGGCCCATCACCGACGACCAGCGCAAGCAATTGCGCCAAGACTCGCTGGTGGCGGGCGTTTACGAGAAAGTGGTGGACCGCGAAAGTGCGTACGAAATTTTCAATGCCCGTGCCGAGACCAAGACCGCCGAGGCTCCTGCAACGGCCACTGCACCCAGGACACCCCGCATACCAGGCGCCACCCAGCAGGAAGCAGCCAAGGAATCCGGTGGCATCGGCGGCATGTTCAACGAGGCCCTGTTCGGCCGCACCGGCCCGCGCGGCGGCCAGTACGACGGCCTGGTGCAGACCATGGCCAAAACGGCGGCGCGCAGTGTGGCCAGCGGCATTGGCCGTCAGATCGTGCGCGGTGTCCTGGGCAGCCTGCTCGGCGGCAAACGCTGAACGGACACACCACCATGAAATTCGCCTTCTACATCGTCCTGGCCGCCATCGTGCTGGCCCTGGTGGCCGCACAGGTCGGCTTGCTCAGCGGCCAACGACCAGTTGACCTCGGCGTGAAAGACGGTCGCCTCAAGCCGCCCTCGGTGACACGCAACAGTGTGAGCAGCCAAGCCGCGCTGATGCCCGACCACCCGCAGCGCGCCTACGCGGCCGTTGAGCCGCTTCCCTTCAAGGCGGGCGGAACAGCGGCCTCGATGAAAGCGCTGGCTGCAGTGCTGGGTGCCATGCCCGGCGTGAGCGTCGTCGAACAGCGTCCGGACTACCTCTATGCACAGGCGCAAACGCGCTGGCTCAAGTTTGTTGACGACGTTGAGTTCTGGGCCAACCCCGCCAGCAATGTGATCGAGGTGCGCAGTTCCAGTCGGCTTGGGCGGGAGGATTTTGGCGTGAACCGCAACCGCATCGAATCCATTCGCAAGGCTTACCTCGCAGCACCCTGAAACGGTTCGCCAAGTCCAAAAAAATAGACGGCTGGCTAGGTCACCCTGCTAGCCGCTCTACATAGGTTGATAAGGCTAAAACTCTGTGCTTAAATACTGGACATATATCCAGTATCGTGCTGCACACTTTCGAGACCCGTCTCACCGTTGACCCTGCCTTGGATACCTTGCTGGCGTCCAACGCAAAGCACTGGGCGTTCGGAATGCGCAAGGCGTGGGTTCTGCTGTACCGCTGGGGCCTGACCAAGCCACAGGCCTACGCCGAGCTGTGCAAACTGGGTTTTACCGCTCAC
>JBBQSX010000201.1:0-6258 GCA_038213545.1 Burkholderiales bacterium | reverse complement strand
CATAAGTCCCAGCTCGGCAATGATGGCTTCGTCGTCCATGTCTTCCCAGGCGCTGACCTGGATCGACTTTTTGCTGAAATGCAGCGACAGGTCGACCAGGTACTCGACCTTGCGCGCCGACAGCCCGGCCGCGCGCATGTCGTCGACCTTGAGCTTGAGCACCTGGGCGGGCACCATCTTTTTGGGCAACACGGCAAACCGGTCCCATACCGATTGCGCGGCCTTCACCGAAATTTGCTGGCCCACGATGCTGCGCGCGAGCGTGACGAAGGCATCGCCACGCGACTGCAGGCTGACGCCGCCGTGCTGAGGGATGAGTTTTTTCATCACGCGGTCGCGCTTCATGAGGTGGCGGCAAGCCTCCAGCCAGTAGTCGGGCGCATCGGGTCCCACGTCGGGCAGCATGGAGGTAACCATCAGGCGCGTTCCCACGTGGTACCGGCGGGGCTGTCCTTGAGCACGATGCCTTGTTCCAGCAATGCCTTGCGGATGCGGTCGGCCTCGGCGAAATCCTTGGCCTGCTTGGCGGCCACGCGTGCGGCGATCTGCAAGGCAATGGCTGCCTCATCCAGACCAGCTGAAGCTCCGGCCCCGCCCTGCAGATAGGCTGCCGGATCGGCTTGCAGCAGGCCCAGCGTGGCGCCCAGCGCCTTCAGGAGACCCGCCACGGCAGGGTCCTTGCTGCGGTTGACTTCACCGGCCAACTCGAACAACACGGCCACCGCTTCGGGTGTGCCGAAGTCCTCGTCCATCGCGGCGCGAAAGCGCTGCGCATGCGGCTGGCTCCAGTCGATCGCGTTCATGGGTGTGGCTGGCACCAGCGAGAGCGCGGTGTACAGCCTTTTGAGCGCGCCGCGCGCGTCGTCCAGGTGCACGTCGCTGTAGTTCAGTGCGCTGCGGTAGTGCGCGCGCAGGATGAAGAAACGAACCGTCTCGGGCTCGTACTTGGCCAGCACCTCGCGGATGGTGAAGAAGTTGCCCAGGCTCTTGGACATCTTTTCGTTATCCACCCGGACAAAACCGTTGTGTACCCAGAAACGCGCCAAGGGCTGGCCAGTGGCCCCTTCGCTCTGGGCGATCTCGTTCTCGTGGTGAGGAAACTGCAGGTCGGCGCCACCGCCATGGATGTCGAAGGTTCCGCCCAGCGTGGCGCTGCACATGGCAGAGCACTCGATGTGCCAGCCTGGGCGGCCTGCGCCATAAGCGCTGGCCCATTGCGCTTCGGCCGGCTCGTCGGATTTGGCCGATTTCCAGAGCACAAAGTCCAGCGGGTCGTTCTTGTCGCTGGCCACAGCCACCCGTTCGCCGGCGCGCAAGTCGTCGAGGGACTTGCCCGAGAGCTTGCCGTAGCCCGGAAACTTGCGCACCGCGAAGTTCACATCACCGTTGTCGGCCTGGTAGGCCAGGCCCTTTTTCTGCAGCGTTTCGATCAGCGAGAGCATCTGCGGCACGTACTCGGTGGCGCGTGGCTCCAGGGTCGGCGGTTCGATGCCGAGCACTGCGATGTCCTGGTGCATCGCGGCGGTCATCTCGTCCGTGAGAGCCCGCAATGTGATGCCGCGCTCGACCGCGCGCTTGATGATCTTGTCGTCGATGTCGGTGATGTTGCGCACGTAGGTGACCCGGTAGCCACTGGTCTTGAGCCAGCGCTGGATCACGTCAAACGCCATCATCATGCGGGCGTGACCGATATGGCAGAGATCGTAGATCGTCATGCCGCAGACGTACATGCGCACATGGCCGGATTCAATCGGCTGGAAGTCCTCCAGGCGGCGCGTGAGCGTGTTGTGGATTTTCAGGGTCATGTCGGGAAAGCGGGCACGGGTTCAGCGCGGCGAAACGGGGTGGACAACCTGACGCGGCAACTGGTGTGGCCGGCCTGTGTCACACAGGCCACGCGGGGTGCTGCTGGCGGTCTGGATCGGCCATGAGAGACAGACCCCTCAGATACAATGCGCCAGTATATCCAGCCCGGCACTGCACGCCATGCAGCGCCGGGCCTTCGATCAACGTGTCGCTGGATGCAACCGTCTTTCGGTGGCCCAGGTTCGCTCTCCGAGGTCCCATGTCCCACCCTGTCAATCTTCAAGCCGCTTTGCGTGGCTTTTCCTACCCCGCGGCTCGCCAGGGCACGGCCTCGCGCCTGCGTTGTCTGGTGGTGGCGGTCGCCATGGGTCTGGTCACGTCGATGGCCCAGGCTCAGGCCGAGGACTACGCCGAGGTCAACCGCCTGCTGCGCAGCGGCCAGCTGGCAGAAGCCTTGGCCAAGGCCGACCAGTACCTGGTGGGCAAGGCGCGTGATCCGCAGATGCGCTTCCTCAAGGGCGTGATCCTCACAGAGAGCGGCAAGAATCAAGACGCGATCGCAACCTTCAGCAAGCTCACCGAAGACTACCCCGAGCTGCCCGAGCCCTACAACAACCTGGCCGTGCTTTACGCCGGCCAGAGCCAGTTCGACAAGGCTCGCGCCGCGCTCGAAATGGCGATCCGCACCAACCCGAGCTATGCCACTGCGCACGAAAATCTGGGTGATGTGTACGCCAAGCTCGCCAGCCAGGCCTACAGCAAGGCCCTGCAACTTGATGGCACCAATCCCGCCGTGGCGCCCAAGCTCAGCCTGATCCGAAACCTCTTTGCCGCTGACACCCGCTCGGGTGCTGCGGCATCGGTGGCCGCCGCCTCTGCTTCAGCCCCCGCGCTTGCCAAACCGGCAAGCCCGGCACCCGCAGCGCCTGTGGCTGCGGTCTCCAAACCCGCCGCACCAGCCGCGGCTCCAGCTGCTGCGCCAGCCCCGCCTGCTGTAGCAGCCGATGCCCAACGCGAGGTGGAAGCGGCCGTGCGCAGCTGGGCCGGCGCGTGGTCGACCAAGGACATGAGCGGCTACCTCGGTTCATACGCCAGCAGCTTCGCGCCGCCCGGTGGCCAGGCCCGCAAGGCCTGGGAATCGGACCGCCGTGCCCGCATCGAACCGCGCACCCGCATCGGGGTAGACGTGAACAACCTCGAGGTCACGGTCAATGGCGACAAGGCCACGGCCCGCTTCCGCCAGGACTACACCTCCGACACCCTCAACGTCACCAGCCGCAAGACGCTCGACATGGTCAAGAGCGGCAATCGCTGGCTGATCGTGCGCGAATCCACGGGCTCTTGATGGCGGGTCGGCGGACAGGTCAGCGCGGACATGCCGGCGTGGCTGTGGGGCCGCGGGGACAAGGCATGAGCCGGCGCACAACGTGGTTGCTCGGCAGCATGGTCGGGGCTGCACTGCTGGCACTGCTCGTCAATACCGTCGTGCAAAACGTCGATCGCCACCAAGCCTCATTACAAAGGGGGTCGCTCGACGCAGCGGAACCGTCCCTGCTCAACCAGGCGGTGGCGCGCGTTCACGAGGCAGCACGCAGCCAGTTGCCCGCCAACACGTCGGGTCTGGAGACCAACAGCCTGACTCCCTCCCGGTTTGACGCGGTCAAGCCCATGCTTGGGCAGGCCGAAGCGCGCCTGATCGGGATCTACCAGCTGATCAGCCAGGGCCAGCACCGCGAGGCGCTCGCGCTGGCCGACCAATTGGTCAAAGACCACCCCAATTTCCAGTTGGCCCACCTCGTGCACGGCGATCTGCTGAGCCTGCAAGCCCGCCCGGTGCGCCAGCTGGGCGATGTGCCCGACACCAAGGCCCTTGTCGCCAGCCAGCAGCTGTCCACCTTGCGCGAAGAATCGCGCCGCCGCTTGTTGGCCCTCACAGAGCGGCCACCCGAAGGCAGCATCCCAAGCCAGTTCCTCACGCTGGCACCGCAGAGCCGCCATGCGATTGCCATCGATGCCTCGCGCTCGCGCCTGTACCTGTTTGAAAACCTCAATCCTGCAAGGTCTGGCCCAACCGTTGACCGCCAGCCCAAACTCAAGCTGGTGGGAGACTTCTACATCTCGGTGGGCCTCTCGGGCATCGAGAAGTCGGTCGAGGGTGACAAACGCACCCCACTGGGCGTGTACTACATCACCAGCACCCTGAATCCGGCCGACCTGCCCGATCTGTATGGCGTGGGTGCCCTGCCCATCAACTACCCCAACCCGCTGGACGTGCAACGCGGCAAGACCGGCAGCGGCATCTGGCTGCACGGCACGCCCAGCGACCAGTTCGTGCGCGCACCACAAGCGTCCGACGGCTGTGTGGTCCTGTCCAACCCCGACCTGGAGCGCCTGCTGCGCACAGTGCAGATCCGCACCACGCCGGTGGTGATTGCACCCCAGCTGCAGTGGGTGCAACCCGACGCATTGAGCAGTGACCGGCAACAGTTCGAGAGCGTGCTCGAAGCCTGGCGCCGCAGCCGCAGCGAAGGCAATCTGGCCGAGCTCAAAGGGTTTTACTCCAGCCGTTTTTCAAACCAGGGGCGTGATCTGGCTCAGTGGTGGCCCCGTGTGGAAAGTGAGTTGCGCAGCTCCGGTCCGCGCGAACTGGCGATCAAGGACCTGTCGGTCCTGCGCTGGAACGACACAGAGGACACCCGCGTCGTCACCTTCGGCGAAGTCGCCGCCGGCCAGACTCGCGGCGTGACCAAACGTCAATACTGGATCCGCGAAAACGATCGCTGGACCATCTTTTTCGAAGGAACCATCGGATGACCGCAAGCACACCCAACCCATTGCGCAGAGGCGTGCTCGCCATACTCACTGTGGCCGCGTGCGTGGCATGGCTGCCCGCAGCAGCGCAAAACGCAGCGCCCCGCGTGAAGCTCACCACCTCCATGGGTGACATCGTGCTGGAGCTCTACCCCGACAAGGCGCCCAAGACGGTCGAGAACTTCCTGCAGTACGTGAAAGACAAGCATTACGACGGCACCGTGTTCCACCGCGTGATCAGCAACTTCATGGTGCAGGGCGGCGGCTTCGACGCCAGCTACAACCAGAAACCCACCCGCGCACCCGTGGCTCACGAAGGTCAGGCCGCACTGCAGCGCGGTGGTCCACGCAATACGGTCGGCACGGTGGCCATGGCGCGCACCAACGACCCACAGTCCGCTTCCTCGCAGTTCTTCATCAACGTCAAGGACAACGCCTTCCTGGACCCGACCATCATTCCCCCAGGCGACCCGGTGCCCCGTTTCGAATACAACGGTCAGGTCTACGAGAACGTGCCACGTGCCAACCTCGTCAACGCTGCGCAGCTCTACGGCTACACCGTGTTCGGCAAGGTCGTCTCGGGCATGGACGTGGTCAACAAGATCAAGGAAACCCCGACTGGCTCGGGCGGTCCGTTCCCCACAGACGTGCCCAAAACCCCCATCACCATCATCAAAGCCACCCTGGAGAAATAAGCATGGCCAACCCCCAAGTCGAACTGCACATCACCGGTCACGGTGTCATCACCATCGAACTCGACGCTGAAAAAGCCCCGCTGTCGACCGCCAACTTCCTGGCGTACGTGAAGAAGGGCCACTACAACAACACGGTGTTCCACCGAGTCATCCCCGGGTTCATGGTGCAAGGCGGCGGGTTTGAACCCGGCATGACACAGAAGCCCACCGACGCACCCATCAACAACGAAGCCAACAACGGCCTGAAGAACGACACCTACACCCTGGCCATGGCGCGCACCAGCGACCCACACTCGGCCACCGCGCAGTTCTTCATCAACGTGTCCAACAACGGTTTCCTCAACCACACCGCGCCCAGTGCGCAGGGCTGGGGTTACGCCGTGTTCGGCAAGGTCGTCTCGGGAACCGAGATCGTCAAGAAGATCGAAGGTCTGCCCACTGGGCGCAAAGGCTTTCACGACGACGTCCCGAAGGACGACGTCGTGATCGAAAAAGCCGTCGCGCTGTGATCCCGGGGGCTTGGCCCCCGGCAGCCCACGCTTTGATCCCAATGCGCGGCAAACCTGGTCCTTCAGGACCGGGAAGGACAGCGCCGGCAGGCAACGCCTGACGCCAGCGCGAAGCGCTTCTCCTTGTCTGAAACGAACTCGGCTCGTAAAGTAAATCGGACATGACGATTCGCGCTTTCAAGTTTCAAATCCGTTCGAGACCTGCTCTTGAGCAGCAGCTTCGCCGCATGTCCGGCGGGCTGCGCTGGGTTTGGAATCAAGCGCTGGCCGAGCAACGAGCACGGCACGCGCGCGGGGAGAAATACGCCAGTTACGTGGACATGGCCAAGTGGCTCACGGCGTGGCGAAACGCGCCTGCAACCGGTTGGCTGGCCGAAGGCCCGATCCACCCACAGCAGCAGGTTCTGCGCCGATTGGACGAAGCGTACAAACGTTTC
>JBBQSX010000200.1:0-6442 GCA_038213545.1 Burkholderiales bacterium | reverse complement strand
ACACACGGCGCCACGAAATCCATGACTTCCATGAACGGGCGGTGGCGGCTGCGCGCGTACCAGACCATGGCCAGCATCACGCCCAGCAGGCCGCCGTGAAAACTCATGCCCCCTTGCCAGATGGCAAAGATCTCCAGCGGGTTGGCCAGGTAGTACGCGGGCTTGTAGAACAGGCAGTAACCGATGCGCCCACCGGCCACCACGCCCAGCACGCCAAGGAACAGGATGTCCTCCACATCGCGCCGTGTCCAGGGCGGGTTGGTGACGCTGGCGAAGGGCTGGTGGCGCAGGCGCAGGTTGGCCAGCCACATGAAGAGACCGAAGGCCGCCAGGTAGGTGAGGCCGTACCAGTGGATGGCCAACGGGCCGATCTGCAGGGCGACGGGGTCGATGTGGGGGTGTTGAAGCATTGAGCTATTGTGCCTTTGGCTTGTTTCGGGCCGAGGGCTCAGGACTTGCGGCCTGATCACCTGCAAAGGCAACGAAATGAGACAGCGCCGGGCTCATCGCTTCTGCCTTCCACACCAGGCTGGTCTCACACGCAGGCACTGCCCTGCCCCGTGGCCAGGCCACCGCGCGGTACACCACGCCGGGCCGCTGGAACTGCCGCACGCTCTGCGGCACCCAGGCCATGCCCAGGCCGGCCGACACGAGGTTGACGATGGTCTGCATCTGGATGGCCTCTTGCGCCACCTGCGGCACATGCCCGGCGGCGTTGTAAAGCGCAAAGATCGCGTCGAAGAGCGACGGCAGGATGCGCCGGGGAAAGATCACCAGCGGCTCGGTCAGCAGGCTTTTCAGCGCGGGGCGCTCCTCCAGCGCCAGCGGATGCGATTCGGGCAAGGCCACCACCAGCGGCTCGCTGGCGATCCGGGCCTGCACCAAACCGGGAGCGGTGAAGCCCGGCGAGTGCAACAGGACACCGGCGTCCGCCTCGCCACGCGCGAGCAGTTCCAGCTGCACATCCCCCGTGGCTTCGATCAGCTCCAGCGCGACCTGGGGCCACTGCTCGCGAAACGCCCGTACCCAGCGCGGCAGCAGCTCAAAGCCCACCGTGGACACAAAAGCCAGCCGCAGCCGCCCGAGCTCGCCTGCAGCGGCGGCGCGCGCCAGCTCGGGCAGGGCCTGCGCCCGGGCGAGCAACTCGCGGACCTCGGGCAACAAAGTTGAGCCAGCCAGCGTGATCTGAACACTGCGCTGCGTGCGGTCGAACAGACGCACGCCCAGCGAGGCCTCCAGCCCGGCGATGGCCTGGGTCAGCGGCGGCTGGGTCATGTGCAGGCGTGCAGCGGCGCGGCCGAAGTGCAACTCTTCGGCCAGCGCCACAAACTGGCGCCACTGGCGCAATTCAATCCGCAGCGATCTGGATGGCTCATTCATACGCCGAGCGTATCAAATGCAGCCTTCAAAGCAATTGGAAATCGGTCAGGGGCTGCCGCATACTCAGCGCTGCTTTTTCCCCACCCCAAGAGACAAGACCATGGCCGACAGCAAAACTATCCCGATCAAGCCCATCAACAGCCGCAGCGCCAACATCACGCAAGGCAAATCGCGTGCGCCCAACCGCTCCATGTACTACGCCATGGGCTATGAGGAAGGCGACTTTGTCAAACCCATGGTCGGTGTGGCCAACGGCCACAGCACCAACACGCCGGGCAACTCCGGCCTGCAGAAACTGGCCGACGCAGCCATTGCCGGCATCGAGGAAGCGGGTGGCAACGCGCAGGTGTTCGGCACGCCCACCATCTCCGACGGCATGGCCATGGGCACCGAGGGCATGAAGTACTCGCTGGTCAGCCGCGAGGTGATCTCCGACTGCATCGAGACCTGCGTGGGCGGCCAGTGGATGGACGGCGTGGTGGTGGTCGGCGGATGCGACAAGAACATGCCCGGCGGCCTCATGGGCATGCTGCGCGCCAACGTACCCGCCATCTATGTGTACGGCGGCACCATCCTGCCAGGCCACTGGAAGGGACAAGACCTCAACATCGTCAGCGTGTTCGAAGCCGTGGGACAGAACGCAGCCGGCAACATGAGCGACGAAGACCTGCGCGAGATCGAGATGCGCGCCATCCCCGGCACAGGCTCATGCGGCGGCATGTACACCGCCAACACCATGTCGTCGGCGTTTGAAGCCCTGGGCATCTCGCTGCCCTACTCCAGCACCATGGCCAACCCGCACGACGAGAAAATGAACTCGGCCAAGGAATCGGCCAAGGTGCTCATCGAGGCGATCAAGAAGGACATCAAGCCGCGCGACATCGTCACCAAGAAGGCCATCGAGAACGCGGTGGCGGTGATCATGGCCACCGGCGGCTCCACCAACGCTGTGCTGCACTTCCTGGCCATCGCCCACGCGGCCGATGTCGAGTGGACCATCGACGACTTCGAGCGTGTGCGCCAGAAAACGCCGGTGCTCTGCGACCTGAAACCCAGCGGAAAGTACCTCGCGGTCGACCTGCACAAGGCCGGCGGCATTCCCCAGGTGATGAAGGTCCTGCTCAACGCCGGCCTGCTGCACGGTGACTGCCTGACCATCAGCGGCCAGACGATTGCCGAGGTGCTCAAGGACGTGCCCGATGCACCGCGCGCCGATCAGGACGTGATCCGGCCGATTGACAAACCGATGTACGAACACGGGCATCTCGCCATCCTCAAGGGCAACCTCAGCCCCGAGGGCGCTGTGGCAAAAATCACCGGCCTGAAGAACCCGGTGATGACCGGCCCGGCGCGCGTGTTCGACGACGAGCAGTCGGCGCTGCAGGCGATCCTGGACGGCAAGATCAAGGCCGGTGATGTGATGGTGCTGCGCTACCTCGGCCCCAAGGGCGGCCCCGGCATGCCCGAGATGCTGGCGCCCACCGGTGCACTCATCGGCGCAGGTCTGGGAGAGAGTGTGGGCCTGATCACCGACGGCCGCTTCAGCGGCGGCACCTGGGGCATGGTGGTGGGCCACGTGGCGCCCGAGGCGGCTGCCGGCGGCACCATCGCGTTTGTGAACGAGGGCGACAGCATCACCATCGATGCACACAAACTGCTTCTGGAACTCAACGTGCCCGAGGCCGAGATCGAAAAACGCCGTGCTGCCTGGACGGCGCCGGCACCGCGCTACACGCGCGGCGTACAGGCCAAGTTCGCGTTCAACGCATCCAGCGCCAGCAAGGGCGCCGTGCTCGACAACTATTGAGTCGGTTCAGCGCGAGCGACGCTTGGTCTTGATGCCAAGGTTCTCGCGCTGCTTGTCGATGCGGTCCTGCTTTTTCTTGTCCATCTTGTCCATCTCGCGGCGCTTGGTGTAACCCGTGCTGTCGGCCCAGGCCCACCAGACAACGGCCAGCGCAAACGGTGACAACACCCACCACCACGACAGGTCGACCACGAAGCCCACTTCGAGGTACTTCATCAGCATCAGGATCACGCCCAGGATCAGCAAATACATCACACGCTCCAGTAAAGGTCCGACAAAGTGGGGCAAGAATCTGTAAGCGATCGTTTCACCGGGCGACTCCCTCGCTAAAATCCGGGCTGTGCTGGCCTCAGCATGCACTCACAAGGACATTCCATGAAACGCGCTCTCCTGATTATGGCTGCCATGACCACGCTGGCAGCCCCTGCATTCGCCGACGAAGCCCTGGCCAAGAGCAAGAACTGCATGGCCTGTCACGCGGTGGACAAGAAACTGGTCGGCCCGTCCTACAAAGATGTGGCGGCCAAATACGCTGGTGACGCCAAGGCGGTCGACGCACTGGCCACCAAGATCGTCAAGGGTGGTTCGGGTGTGTGGGGCGCGATCCCCATGCCCGCCAACACGCAGGTGAGCGAAGCCGAAGCCAAGAAGCTGGCGGCCTGGGTTCTGAGCCAGAAGTAAGCTCTTCTTTCACCAACAAAAAAAACCCGCTGGACTCCTGAAATGCACCCCAAAAGTTGGACATCGATCCAACCTTTGGGGTGTTTTTCATGGCGAGACACGATGAGAGCTTCAAGCTCGAAGTTGTAGAGCGATACCTTTCGGAATCTTCAGGCGCACGAGCGGTAGCGTTGCGTTACGGGCTGGACCACGGGACAGTGCGCCGCTGGGTGGAAGGGTACCGCCAGCATGGAATAGAAGGGCTGCGCAAGAAGTTCAGTAACTACGACGAGCAGTTCAAGCTGAGCGTGCTGCGCCGGATGTGGAAAGAGGAGCTGTCGTGCCGCCAGGTGACTGCGCTGTTCGACATACGCGGTGGGCATGGCGTCGTATCGGCCTGGGAGCGTCAGTATCATGAGGGCGGAATAGATGCCCTCAAGTCCAAACGACGACGTGGCCCGAAGTTAATGCCAGCGCCCAAACCACCCGATCCCCCGCCACCACATGCCAACGATGCGCGCACGCTGGACGCGCTGCGCAAGGAAAACGAACATCTGCGCGCGGAGGTGGCGTACCTAAAAAAATTGGATGCCTTGGTTCGAGTGAATCGGCAAGCTGCGCAGAAAAAGCGCAAGCCGTGATCGAACTGAGGCAGGACCACCCGTTGCCCGTGCTGCTTAAGGCCGCAGAGCTCTCGCGCAGCACGTTCTACTACCAGGCCAAAGCAATTGAGGCCGGCGACAGGTACGCTGGGCTGAAGACGCGCATCCGCGCCATTTATGAGCGTCACAAGGGCCGCTACGGATACCGGCGCATCACTGCAGCCCTTGGGCATGCAGGCGAGGCCGTCAACCACAAGACCGTGCAGCGTCTGATGCAGGGTCTTGGCCTGAAATCCCTGGCGCGACCCAAGAAGTACCGCTCCTACCGTGGCCAGCTCGCTGCAGCTCCCAATCTGCTGAATAGGCAATTCGCGGCCAGCGGGGCGAACCAGAAATGGGTGACGGATGTGACCGAGTTCAATGTCCAGGGTGACAAGCTCTACCTGTCCCCGGTGATGGACCTCTACAACGGAGAAATTGTGGCCTACGAGATGCTCGAGCGCCCCGTCTTCTCGCTGGTGAGCCGCATGCTGAAGAAGGCGCTAACCCGCCTCTCAGATGGGGAGACGCCACTGCTGCACTCCGATCAGGGCTGGCAGTACAAGATGCCCGCCTACAGACGCCAACTCATCGACCACGGACTGAGCCAAAGCATGTCGCGCAAGGGCAACTGTCTAGACAATGCGGCCATGGAGAGCTTCTTCGGCACGCTGAAAAGCGAGTTCTTCTACCTCAACAAGTTCGCAAGCATCAAGCAACTCCAGCAAGGCCTGCACCGCTACATCCACTACTACAACCACCACCGCATCAAGCTCAAACTAAAAGGCCTGAGCCCAGTTCAGTACCGGATTCAGGCCTTGAGCAGCTAATCTTTAACCGTCCAACTAATTGGGGTCAGTTCACTCCAGCGGGTTTTTTGTTGCCTGAACGGGAACTGAGACCCGTGCGGAGATCAGTTGTTCTCCGACAACTGATCCAGGATGGCCGGGTTTTCCAGCGTGGACGTGTCCTGCGTGATCGCCTCGCCCTTGGCGATGGAGCGCAGCAGGCGGCGCATGATCTTGCCGCTGCGGGTCTTGGGCAGGTTGTCGCCGAAGCGGATGTCTTTGGGTTTTGCGATGGGGCCGATTTCCTTGCCCACCCAATCGCGCAACACCTTGGCAATGGCCTTGGCTTCTTCACCGGTGGGACGCGAACGCTTGAGCACCACGAAGGCCACGATGGCCTCGCCCGTCAGATCGTCGGGGCGGCCCACCACGGCGGCTTCGGCCACCAGGTCGGTCTTGCTCACCAGGGCCGATTCGATCTCCATCGTGCCCATGCGGTGGCCCGACACGTTGAGCACGTCGTCGATGCGCCCTGTGATCCGGAAGTAGCCGCGGTCAACGCTGCGCACAGCGCCGTCACCGGCCAGGTAATAGCCCTTGAGCTCGTCGGGGAAGTAGCTCTTCTTGAAACGCTCGGGGTCGCCCCAGATGGTCCGGATCATCGAAGGCCAGGGCTTTTTCACCACCAGGATGCCGCCCGAGCCGTTGGGCACGTCAATGCCGGCTTCGTCCACGATGGCCGCGGCAATGCCCGGCAGCGGCAGCGTGCACGAGCCAGGCACCAGCGGTGTGGCTCCTGGCAGCGGCGTGATCATGTGGCCGCCAGTCTCGGTTTGCCAGAAGGTGTCCACGATAGGGCAGCGCTCGCCGCCCACGTGTTTGTAGTACCACATCCAGGCTTCCGGGTTGATGGGCTCGCCCACCGAACCAAGCAGCCGAAGGGTGGACAGGTCCGAGCGCGCCGGATGCACTTTTTCATCTGCCTCGGCGGCCTTGATCAGCGAGCGGATCGCCGTGGGCGCTGTGTAGAAGATGGTGCACTTGTGCTTCTCGATCATCTGCCAGAAGCGCCCCGCGTTCGGATAGACCGGCACACCTTCGAAAATGATCTGGGTCGCGCCGGCCGCCAGCGGGCCATAGGCGACGTAGCTGTGGCCGGTGATCCA
>JBBQSX010000199.1:0-6460 GCA_038213545.1 Burkholderiales bacterium | reverse complement strand
TTTTGTTGTTTGCGTGCTCTTCTTCTCCTGCTCGCGGTCGTGGGGGGCGCTGCTCCGCTATGGCCCCCGGGGGCCTTTGGCCCCTCCTCCTTTTTTTCGCTGCGCAGCCCCCCCCACGCCCGCGAGCGGCCTGAACCTGTGCACGCCGCCATCTGCAAACCCTTCGCACGCCGAAAAGGTCCTCTGCGACCGGGCTGACCGGCGCAGCGGCATACAGGAGGAGCACGGGGCGCTGCCCGGGGCGGGGGACAGCCGCGGAGCCGGTCAGCCCGGTCGCAGAGGACCGGAGCCAGCCAACGCCAACAGAAGCTCAGGCAAACAAGCCCTTGTGCTCTTCACGCAGCAAATTCTTCTGAACCTTCCCCATGGTGTTCCGCGGCAACTCAGCCACCACAAAACACCGCTTGGGAATCTTGAAGTTCGCAAGACGTGACTTCAAAGAAGCCAGCACCTGAGCCGCATCCACCTGCACACCCGGCTTCGCAATCAACAAGGCCACGCCCACCTCGCCAAAGTCCGGATGCGGCACACCAATCACAGCACTCTCGACCACACCCGGCATCTCGTTGATGCAGCCCTCGATCTCGGCCGGGTACACGTTGTAGCCACCCGAGATGATCAGGTCCTTGCTGCGGCCCACTATGTTCACGTAGCCACGCTCATCGATACGGCCCACATCGCCTGTCTTGAAGAAGCCGTCGGCGGTGAACTCCTCGGCCGTCTTCTCCGGCATGCGCCAGTACCCCTTGAAGATGTTGGGACCACGCACCTGAATGCCACCGATCTCACCGGGTTGCACCGGGTTGCCGTCGTCGCCCATTACCCGCAGTTCCACCCCTGGCAAGGGAAAGCCCACCGTGCCGCCGCGCCGCTCGGTGGCGCCACCATGGCGCGCGTCTGCGCTGCATGGGTTGGAAGTCAGCATGGCGGTTTCGCTCATGCCGTAACGCTCCAGGATGGTGTGACCCGTGCGGTCCTTCCATTCGTTGAAGGTCTCGATCAACAGCGGCGCCGAACCCGAGATGAACAGGCGCATGTGGGCCGCCTGCTTCACCGTGAGCGTGGGCTCGGCCAGCATGCGGGTGTAGAGCGTGGGCACGCCCATGAACACCGTGGCTTCCGAGAACTTGGCAATCGCCAGCTTGGGGTCGAACTTGGCCATCCAGAACATCTTGCTGCCGTTGATCAACGCGCCGTGCAGGGCCACGAACAGGCCGTGCACGTGGAAGATGGGCAATGCGTGGATCAACACGTCGTCGGGCCGCCAGCCCCAGTAGGTCTTGAGCACCTCGGCGTTGCTGCGCAGATTGCCGTGCGTGAGCATCGCGCCCTTGCTGCGGCCGGTGGTGCCGCTGGTGTACAGGATGGCAGCGAGGTCGTCGTCGCTCCGCACGGCGGGCGTGTGCCGGTCGCTCATGTGGGCTGCGCGCTCCAGCAGGCTGCCGGTGCGGTTGTCGCCCAGCGTGAAGACGTGGCGCGTGCCGGCGGTGAATGCGATCTTGCTGACCCAGCCGAACTGGCCCGGGCTGCACACCACCACGGCGGGCTCGGCGTTGCCGACGAAATACTCGATCTCCGCACTCTGGTAAGCCGTGTTGAGCGGCAAGAACACATGACCCGCGCGCAGCGTGGCCAGGTACAGCACCAGCGCTTCGACCGACTTGTCGACCTGCACGGCCACGCGCGAGGCGGGCGGCAGCGCCAGCGAATCCAGCAGGTTGGCCACCATGGCCGAGGCGCGGTCGAGGTCGCGCCACGAGTAGTTCAGGCCGTCATCGGTCTCGATCGCCACCCGGTCAAGATCCTGCGGAAAGGCCGCGCGCAAGGCGGCAAAGAGATTGAGGTTGTCCATGTTCTGGTCAGCAAAGTGGTGTGACAAAAAAATCAGAAGGTCTGTCAGAAAACTGGCGGGCGCTTGGCCATGAAAGCCGCGATGCCTTCCCGGTGTTCGGCGCTGTCGGCGTACCGGTAGGCGCCATCGTCTGTGGCCACTGTTGCGCCATGGCTGGATCGCAAGGCTTTTTTGTTCAGCCGCGCAGCCTGGGGAGACAGTGTGGCAATGCGCTGTGCGCGCGCCTGCACTGCAGCCGTGAGCGTGCCGTCGGGCAGCACGGTGTTCAGGAAGCCCCGCGCCTTCATCTCGGCCGCGTCGAACACGGCCGCCTCCAGCAGCATCTCGCGCACGGTGGCCACACCGGCTTCGCGGGCCACCAGTGCGGCCTCGCGGGGCGCCATGGGGAAACCGAGCTTGGCGATGGGCGCGCCAAAACGCGCGCCGCCGGACGCCACGCGGATGTCGCAACAGCTCGCGATCTCCACACCGGCGCCCATGCAGTTGCCTTCGATCTGCGCCAGCAGCGGCAGGTCGCAGGCGAGCATGGCGCCCAACCCACCCCACACATCGTCTTCGTGGAAATCGCGCAGGGAGGTCTCCTCGAACCGGAAGTCGGCGTACTCGGCGATGTCACCACCGGCGCAAAAGTGGCCACCCTCGCCCGCCACGATCACGCAACGCACGTCGACCCTGGCCTGCAGGCTGTCGAAAACCGCCTTGAGTTCACGCCACATCGCGCGCGACATGGCGTTGAATTTGCCGGGGTGGGACAGTGTCACCCTTGCCAGCGTGGTTTCGATGGCGAGGTGAACCCGGCCCGGCATGTTGCGCTCAGTCCAGCTTGGCGCCGGAGGTCTTGACCACCGCAGCCCACTTGCGGATCTCGCCCTTGATGAAGGTGTCGAACTGCGGGCCGCTGATGTTGGCGAACTCGGCGCCCTGGTTGGCCCAGACGGCCTTGGCTTCGTCGGTGCTCACCGCCTTGCGGATCTCTTCGGTGGCGCGCGCCTGCGCGTCAGCGGGTGTGCCCTTGGGCGCCCACACGCCGTACCAGGTGGTCACGTTGTAGTCGGGCATGCCGAGTTCAGCGGCGCACGGCACATCGGGGAAGGCCGGGCTGCGCTTGGCGCCCGAGACCATCAGCGCCTTGATGCGGCCGCCCTTGATGTGCGTGGCTGATGAGCCCAGACCGTCAAACATCATGTCGACTTGCCCTGCGATCAGGTCGTTGAGCGCGGGGCCTGCGCCACGGTAAGGAATGTGGGTGATGAAGGTCTTGGACTGCTGCTTGAACAGCTCGCCCGCGAGATGGTGCGAGGTGCCACCACCGGCCGAGCCGTAGTTGAGCTTGCCGGGATTGGCCTTGACCTGTGCAAGAAACTCCTTGAAACCCGCGCCCGGAATGTTCTTCGGGTTGACCACCAGCACCTGTGGAACGCTGGCCACCAGGATCAGCGGAATCAGGTCGGTCTCAATGTTGTAGTCCAGCTTGGGGTACATGCTCGGAGCGATGGTGTGGTGCACCGCGCCCATGAACAGGGTGTAGCCATCGGGCACGGCTTTCGCCGCAATGCCGGCACCCAGCGTGCCGCCAGCGCCACCGCGGTTGTCGATCACCAGGCTCTTGCCCGAGAGGCGCGTGAACTGTGCGGCCATGGGGCGGGCAAACGCGTCGGTGCCGCCACCAGCGGGGAACGGCACGATCATGGTCACCGGCTTGGTGGGCCAGGTGGACTGCGCATGAGCTGCGGAGCCGGTGCCATACACAGCGGCGCCCGCGACGGCAGCGCGCAGGACGTCCCTGCGATTGAAGTTGTCGGTCATGTTGTCTGTCTCCTGTGGTGATGAAAAAACAGCGTCAAAGGTACAGGTCTTCGATCGCTGCGGCTATCGGGATCTTTCCCTGCGCCAGCCAGGCGCGGTGTTTCTCCAGGCGTTTAAGGTCATAGAGGTAATTGACCATCAAACCGTACGATTGTTTGGAACCTTTGTTCGACGGATCACCCGCCCAGTTCAGCCGCTCCACGCGGGCACCGTTGCCCAGGTGGAAACGCGCCACCGGGTCCAGCGGCTTGCCGCCCTGCATCTCCTTGCCCAGGTAGCGCGCGGCCCAGCCCAGCAAGGTCTTGCGCTCGGGCGCGGACTCGGTGAGCTGCTCCAGGTTCTCCCAGCTTTTGAGCAACTCGGCCGGGGCATTTTTGTTCAGCCAGGCGCGCAGACCTGGTATGGGCGAGAGCGTGACGAACACCTTGAGCTTGGGAAATTCCTGGTGCAGGGTGTCGACCACGCGCTTGATCAGCGAATCGCCAAAGCTCACGCCGCGCAGGCCGTTCTGGGTGTTGCTGATCGAATAGAAGATGGCGGTGTTGGCCTTGGCGATGTCGACCGCCGCAGCCTCCTCGTCCAGCAGGGGCGTGATGCAGTCGGCGATCTCGTTCATGAGCGCCACCTCCACGAAGATCAACGGCTCTTCTGGAAGGCGAGGATGAAAGAAGCCGTAGCAACGCCGGTCGCCGTCGAGCCGGTTTTTCACATCGGCCCAACTGCGGATGTCGTGCACCGCCTCGTACTTGATCAGCTTCTCCACCAGCGAGGCGGGTGAATCCCAGCTGATGCGGCGAAGCTCCAGAAAGCCCACATCAAACCAGGTGGAGAACATGTACTCCATCTCCACATCGAGCGCGAGCAGGCGTTTGTCGGCTTTGAGGTGAGGCTGCATCTCGGCACGCAGGTCGACCAGAAAACGAATACCTTGCGGGTGGGCGCTGAAGCGCTGCAGGATGCGCCGGCGCGGCGACACCGTGGCGCGGCGGTACAGCACCTCGGCCGCTGCCTCGTCGGGCGTGCCCACAGCCGCCGCAAACTGGGTCTGGGCGGCCTTGATCTGCTCGGAGTCAGCCACGAAACACTCGCTCATGAGCAGCCAGAGATCGCGCCGCTCGGCAGGAGCCGCCTTGGCGTACCAGGCCATCAGGGCCTGGGCGCGGCTGCCTCCCTCAACCTCGCTGAGCATCGGATCCACGATGCCCTTGAGCTGGTCGAGCAGGCGGCGCAGCTGGCGTGGCGACATGGCTTCGTCGTCGTGCCGCAGCGCGCCCTTGAGCCGCTCCTGGGTTGAACGCACGCCCGCCTTGGCACCGGGGCGCAGCATGGAGGCGCCCTTCTCCAACCACTCCGCGGTGTTCATGCCGTGATCCTCGACGTGTTGCTGCGCGCGAGTTCGCGCAGGGCCACGCGCTGGCGCGTGAGGTGCGTGCGCATGGCGGCTTCTGCGCCATCGGCGTCGCGCGCCTTGATCGCAGCAAACACCGCCATGTGCTCGGACAGGCTCTGATCGAGTCGGCCCGGCGCGTGCAGCTGCTGCAGGCGCGCGAGCTTGACGATCTTGCGCAAGTCACCGATCACCTGCGCGAGCCAGCGGTTGTTGGCCAGCGTGATGATGGCTTCGTGAATGGCAAAGTTGGCCTGGTAGTAATCGTTGATGCGGCGCGCCTTGGCGCAACGGTTGAGACGGTCGTGCATCTGCTCCAGTGCCACCATGTCGGCGTCGGTGGCGTTGCTCGCCGCCTCAAATGCACATCGGCCTTCAAGCAAGGCAATGACGGGAAATATTTCGTCCAGATCGCGCTCGGTGATCTGGTTGACGAAACACCCGCGACGCGGCTCGTGCCGCACCAGACCTTCGGCGGCCAACACCTTGAGCGCCTCGCGCAGCGGCGTGCGCGAGATGGCCCATTCGCCGCATAGCCCCAACTCATCAATGAAGCTGCCAGGTGCCAGCACACCGTCGAAGATGCGCTCGCGCAGCTTGGCGGCCACTTCGTCGTGCAAGGAGTTGAGCACCAGTCGCATGGTTGGGAACCGATCCGTAATCACCTGTAATTACGACGAACTATAAAAAAATCCCCGCCCACGTGGCACGGGGATTTACCCTTGATGGGGACGAATGGCGATCAGGCGCGCTTGCCGTACCACCACCACATGAAGGCGCCCCCGATGATCATGGGCACGCACAACCACTGCCCCATGCTCATGCCGAGCGAGAGCAGTCCCAGGTGGGCATCGGGCTCGCGGAAGTACTCCGCGATGAAACGGAACACGCCATAACCCATGAGGAACACGGCCGACACCTGGCCACGCGCACGCTGCTTGCGCGCGTAGAGCCACAGCAACACAAAGAGCAGCAAGCCTTCGAGCAGGAACTGGTAGACCTGCGAAGGATGGCGAGGGAGATCGCCCGCACCCGGAAACACCATGCCCCAGGGCAACGATGGGTCGGCCACGCGACCCCAGAGTTCACCGTTGATGAAGTTGCCCACGCGCCCGGCGGCCAGTCCGGTGGGAACACACGGCGCCACGAAATCCATGACTTCCATGAAGGGACGTTTGCGGCTGTGCGCGTACCAGACCATGGCCAGCATCACGCCGATCAGTCCGCCATGAAAACTCATGCCACCCTGCCAGATGGCAAAGACCTCCAGCGGGTTGCTCAAGTAGTACGCCGGTTTGTAAAAGAGGCAATAGCCGATGCGGCCCCCAGCCACGACGCCGAGCACGCCAAGGAACAAAATGTCCTCGACATCGCGCTTGGCCCACGGTGGATTGGTGATGCTGGCAAAAGGCAGG
>JBBQSX010000198.1:0-6552 GCA_038213545.1 Burkholderiales bacterium | reverse complement strand
CCCTGTTCAGCACCCGAATCGAAGAGCTTCTCCAATACGACTTCAACACCTTCGCGTTCAACAACGTGTCGGCGGCCCGCAACCGCGGGCTTGAGGTGAGTTACACCGGACGTTGGAGCGCGGCCAGCACGCACGCGAGCTTGACGCTGCAAGATCCGATTGATCGCAGCACGGGCCAGCGACTCATTCGACGAGCCCGTGCCATGGCCAGTGCTGGTATTTCGGTGCCCATGGGCGTTTGGACGTGGGGGGGTGATGTGCGTGTCACGGGTTCGCGGCCAGACTTGCCGGGTCGAGCCGATCTGTCGGGCCATGCCCTCATCAACTTGACGGCTCGTTATCGTTTGAATGATGAATGGGCACTGACTGCGCGCGTGGACAACGCGACGGACCGCGACTACCAAACGGCCTATGGCTACAACCAGCCTGGACGGGGTTTCTATGCCGGCGTGCAGTGGTCGCCACGCTGAGTCGATCGAGTTACCGCCAACGCATAAACACCCATGACCCTGAGAACCCTCGGCCCGCAGCGCATCGTCTGCCTCACCGAAGAGACCACCGAGTGGCTTTACCTGCTGGGGCAGGAGAGCCGCATCGTCGGTATCTCGGGCTACACCGTGCGCCCTCGCAGGGCTCGTGAAGAGAAGCCGAAGGTGAGTGCGTTTCTCACTGCCAAGATCGACAAGATCCTGGCGCTCCAGCCGGACTGTGTGTTCGGCTTCTCCGATCTGCAGGCCGACATTGCGGCGCTGCTGATCCGTGCCGGCGTGCAGGTCACGGTGTTCAACCAGCGCAGCGTGAGCGAGATCCATTCCATGCTGTTCCAGGTGGCGGCCATGGTGGGCTGTGCCGAGGCGGGGCTGGCCTGGATCGACGCCAACCGCGCACAGCTTGAGGGCATTCGCGAAGCGGTCAAGACGCTGCAGGCGCAGGGCAAACGCCGCCCGCGCGTGTTTTTTGAAGAGTGGGACGAGCCACACATCAGCGGCATCCGCTGGGTGTCTGAACTGCTGGGTATCGCGGGTGGCGACGACTGTTTTCCCGAGCTGGCCGTGCAGTCGCTGGGCAAGCACCGCATCATTGGCGACGGTGCCGAGATCGTGCGCCGCAACCCCGACATCATCATCGGCTCGTGGTGCGGCAAGAAGTTCCGGCCGGAGAAAGTGGCGGCCCGTGATGGTTGGCAGGACGTGGCCGCTGTGAAGACCGGACAGCTGTTCGAGATCAAGTCCGCCGACATCCTGCAGCCTGGCCCGGCGGCCCTCACCGATGGCGTGGCGCAGATGCACCGCATCGTCACGCAGTGGATGGCCCAACATGGCTGACATCGCGCGCAGCGAATTCATTCTGGGTGGCCAGAAGAGCGGCAAGTCGCGCCGCGCCGAACTGATCGCCAGGCAATGGCTGGACACCACGTTGGCGCACCGCGCGGTGCTGGTCGCCACCGGCCAGGCCTGGGACGACGAAATGCGCGAACGCATTGCGCGGCATCAGCACGATCGCGCGCTGCGTGTGCCCGGCATGGTCACGGTGGAGGAGCCGCTGTCCCTGGCCGAGGTGTTGCAGCGGCACAGCGCACCCCACACGCTGGTGGTGGTGGATTGCCTCACGCTGTGGCTGACCAACCTGCTGATGCCGGCGCAAGGCGATCCGCTGGACGCCGAGCTGCCGATCCGGGCGCTGTGCCGGGCGATCGAACAGGCCAGGGGCCCTGTGGTGCTGGTGGGCAACGAAATCGGCCTGGGCGTGATTCCAATGGGGCGCGAGGTGCGTGCCTTTGTGGACGCGCTGGGCGGACTGAACCAGGCTGTGGCGTCGGCCTGCGAACGTGTCACCTTGATGGCCGCTGGATTGCCATTGAGCTTGAAGGAACGCGGATGAAACACACCGTCCTGAGGCTGTGCCTGGGTGCCGCCGCATGGCTGGTCTCGATGGGCGCACTGCAGGCTGCCGGCCTGCAGGTGACCGACGACCGCGGTGTGGTGGTGTCGTTGCCGCAGTCGCCGCAACGCATCGTCTCGCTGCTGCCATCGCTCACCGAGACCGTGTGCGAGCTCGGTCAATGCCACCGTCTGGTGGGAGTCGACCGTTATTCGAACCACCCGGCTTCGGTGCGCCCCCTGCCCAAGGCGGGTGGCGGCATCGACCCCAACATCGAAGCCATCGTGGCGCTCAAGCCCGACGTGGTGCTGATGGCCACCTCGTCGCGCGGTGTGCAGCGGTTGGAGGCGTTGGGCTTGAAGGTGCTGGCCATGGAGCCCAAGAGTTCGGCCGATGCGCAACGTGTCATGGGCAAGCTGGGCCAGTTGCTGGAGGTGGCGGATACCGACCGCATCTGGCGTGCCATCGATGCTGGTGTATCGGCAGCGGCTCAGTCGCTGCCGCCCAGTGCGCGTTCGCTGCGCGTGTACTACGAGGTCAGCGCGGGCGGATACGCGGCCGGCACGCAGTCGTTCATCGGCGAGATGATGACGCGCCTGGGCGTGCAGAACATCGTGACGCCCGATCTGGGACCGTTCCCGCGCATCAATACCGAATACGTGGTGCGCGCCAACCCCGATCTCATCATGATCGGTGTGCGCAACGTGCAGGGCATGGAGCAGCGCCCCGGCTGGAGCGGCATGCGCGCCTTGCGTGAGCAACGCGTTTGCATCTTCACCGAAGCCGAGTCCGACATGCTGGTGCGCCCGGGCCCGCGCATGGCCGAGGCTGCGCGTGTGATGGCCCGCTGCATCGCCGGGAAGGGAGCCCGGTGAGCGGTGCCCGCCACAGCCTCTGGCTTGCCAGCGCCTTGCTGCTGGCGTCAGCGGCCGTGCTGCTGCTGGGCGCCGGCGTGGGCAGCACCGGGTTTGACAGCGTGTTGAACGCGCGCAGCGACCCGGTGGCCTGGCAGATCCTGTGGGACATCCGGCTGCCGCGCACCCTGGGTGCCTGGGTGGCGGGTGGCCTGCTGGGCCTGGCCGGTGCGGTGGCGCAAGGCCTGTTCCGCAACCCACTGGCCGACCCCTACCTGCTGGGCAGCGCTTCCGGCGCTGCACTCGGCGTGGCCCTCGCGCTGGCTTTGTTCGGCACCTCGCCGTTTGCCACGCAGTGGCTGGTGCGTCTGGGCCTGACCAGTGCTGCCTTTGCCGGTGCCGTGCTCGGCGTGGTGCTCACGCTGGCGCTGGCCAAGGGCGTGCAGCACACGTTGCGCTTGCTGCTGGCGGGTGTGATCGTGGGTGTTGTGCTGGGTGCGGCGCGCGATCTGGTCACAGTAGCCTCGCCCGACACCTTGCAGGCCATGCAGGGCTTCATGCTGGGCAGCACCGGGTTTGTGGGCTGGGCCGCTTGTGGCGTCATGGCGGTCATGTTGCTGGTGGCGGTTTTGGTCGCAGCTTCGCTGGGTCGAGTGCTCGACGGTCTGGCCCTGGGCGAGGCCACGGCCCTGAGCCTGGGATTGCCGCTGGGCGCCGTTCGCGGTGTGCTGGTGGCCGTGCTGGCGCTGGCCACCGGCGCGGCTGTGGCGCAAACTGGCCTGATCGCATTCGTGGGATTGGCCGCGCCGCACCTGGTGCGCTCCATCGTGAAGACCACGCACGGGCGCCTGCTGGTGCTGAGCGCGCTCATGGGTGGCCTGCTGTTGATGGCGGCCGACGTGCTGGCGCGCTGGGTCATCGCGCCGCAGGAACTGCCCGTGGGCGTGCTCACCGCCGTGCTGGGCGGCAGCTATCTGCTTTGGCTGATGCACCGACGACGCCAGCCGGGAGGTTTCCTGTGAGCGCCGCCCGGCCGCCCGAAGGTGCTCGTACCGCAGTGCGCAGCACGGAGGCATTGCAAATGAAGGCTGCACTGCAAGCCTTGGGAGTTGGCGTCGCGCTGGGCGGCATGCCTGTGCTGCACAACGTCGACCTCGCGTTTCCGGCCGCGCGCTGGACCAGCATCGTCGGGCCCAACGGCGCCGGCAAGTCGACCCTGCTCAAGGCGCTGGCGGGGCTGCTGCCACACAGCGGCCAGGTGCTGCTGATGGACCGGCCGCTGGCGCAATGGCGGGGCCGCGAACGCGCGCGCTGCCTGGCCTGGCTGGGCCAGGGGGAGCAAGGCGCCGACGACCTCAGCGTGTGGGACGTGGCCATGCTCGGGCGCCTGCCGCACCAGCCCTGGCTGGCCCCCCCCTCGCACGCCGACCGCATGGCTGTGGAGCAGGCCTTGCGCGCCACCCAGGCCTGGGACTGGCGCGTGCGGCCGCTGGGTGCGCTCTCGGGTGGCGAACGCCAGCGCGTGTTGCTGGCCCGCCTGCTCGCGGTGGACGCCGAGGTCTTGCTGATGGACGAACCTCTGGCCAACCTGGACCCGCCGCACCAGGCCGACTGGCTGCTGCTGGTGCGCGAGCTGGTGGCACAAGGCAAGACCGTGGTGAGCGTGCTGCACGAGATCGGCATGGCGCTGCACGCCGACCAGCTGGTGGTCATGGAGCAAGGTCGGGTGGTGCACCAGGGTGCCTGCAAAGACCCCTTGACGCACCGGGCGCTGGAGGATGTTTTTGATCACCGCATCGCCATTCACCCGCTGGCCGACCAGTGGGTGGCGCTGCCTCGTTGAACGGTTTTTTGATGGGAGACTGCTCATGCAGATCGAAGCACCGCCTACCGACAAGCACCACGAAAAGCCCGGGGGCGAACGCCGCGGCCTGGTCATCGTCCACACCGGTGACGGCTTCAGCTGGAAAAGTCAGAACCTGGAGCATTCCGCGCAGCGCGCGCGGCTATCCTCGGGGGTGAGTACTTCATGGTCACGCTCGACGAGCTGACCTACCCCTTGATCTGCGGCTGGCTGCCGCTGGACGACGTGTTGCAGACGCTGCGTGAACGCCTGCGCCATGTGCACGTGGTGATCACCGGGCGGCGCTGCCCGCCCGAGATCACCGAGCTGGCCGACACCGTGACCGAGATGACCCTGGTGAAGCATGCGTTCGAGGCGGGTATTCCCGCCCGACGCGGCATCGAAGATTGACCCTGTTCCCGAAAGAGAAGAACCATGACCACGACGACCCTCAACGAACAACCCGTGCGCCTGGTGCCGCGCCCCTCGGTTGCGACCGTGACCACCGAACGCTGGTCGGTCGACGATGTGGCCGAGCTGTTCGATTTGCCGTTTTCCGAGCTGATCCACCGCGCGCAAACCGTGCACCGCGAGCACTTCGATCCGACCGAGGTCGAGCTCGCCACGCTGTTGTCGGTGAAAACCGGTGGCTGCCCTGAAGACTGCGGCTACTGCCCGCAGTCGGTGCATTTCGACACCGGCCTTGAAGCCGGCAAGCTCATGGGCGTGGCGGCTGTGCGCGAAGCCGCGCAACGCGCCAAACAGGCCGGTGCCACGCGCTTCTGCATGGGTGCGGCCTGGCGCGCGCCCAAAGACCGCGACGTGGAAGCCGTGGCCGAACTTGTGCGCGCCGTGAAAGAGGAGGGTCTGGAAGCCTGCGCCACGCTGGGCATGCTCAATGAAGGCCACGCCGAGACCCTGCGCGACGCCGGTCTGGACTACTACAACCACAACCTGGACAGCGCGCCCGACTTCTACGGCGAAGTGATCACCACGCGCGATTACCAGGACCGCCTGGACACGCTGGAGCGCGTGCGCGGCGCGGGTGTGAAGGTCTGCTGTGGCGGCATCGTGGGCATGGGCGAGTCGCGCCGCCAGCGCGCCGCGCTGGTGGCCCAGCTCGCCAACCTCGCGTCCGACTACCCCGAGTCGGTGCCGATCAACAACCTGGTGAAGGTGCAGGGCACGCCGCTGGCCGACCAGCCCGACCTGGACCCGCTGGAGTTCGTGCGCACCATCGCGGTGGCGCGCATCACCATGCCGCGCGCCCGCGTGCGCCTGTCCGCCGGGCGCCAGCAGATGAGCGAAGCGGTGCAGGCCCTGTGTTTCCTGGGCGGTGCCAATTCCATCTTCTACGGCGAAAAACTGCTGACCACCGGCAACCCCGATGTGGCGGCCGACATGAACCTGTTGGCCAAGCTGGGCATGCAGGCGCGCCGCGCCTGATCTCCATGGTGGACCTGTGGCCACCAGGCACGTCCACACCGCTGGCGGTGCTGGTGGCGCTGGCGCTGGACCGCGCGCTGGGTGAACCACCGTGGTAATTCTTTGATCAGTCGATTTGCTTTAAATTCTGATTTAAGTATTGCTTTAAGAAAGAATAAATCGAATATAGTTACCTATCGAGATGCAGTGCAAACTTATCGCAATGCGGAAAATAGAGAACAAAAGCGAAAAATGGAACAACTAATTGATTCTATTAAAGGTAATTTCCGCACGACATTATTTAGCAACGATCCTAGGAAAATCAACTTGCGTCAGCTAGAAGCTAGACTTTACACCCTAGAAAACCAAATGCTCTTATTTGAGCAAACTAATCAAGAAAAGCAAGAGCATGAAAAAGAAATAAACAAATTAACAAATGAAATTCAGCAACTCAAGATTGAAATTGCAGACTTAGAAAGTGGTCGTCTTTATAAAGACGCTTTTGAATGGCGATTTGAGTTTCCAGAAGTATTAAGTGATGATGGTGAT
>JBBQSX010000197.1:0-6645 GCA_038213545.1 Burkholderiales bacterium | reverse complement strand
GAAATCAAGTCCGAGAACCTGTCTTCCACCTGGAAAGACGACGCGGCCAAGAAGAAAGAAATCAAGACGCGCGGTGACACCAGTGCCGGGCGCTCGACCAACTGGCGCGGAGGCCCACGTGGTCGCAGGGACTCGCGCGATTCGCGAGACACCGGTGCCAGCAACTTCGTTGCACCGACCGAAATCAAGATCATTGAAGTGCACGTGCCAGAGACCATCACGGTTGCCGAGCTGGCGCACAAAATGAGCCTGAAGTCATCCGAGGTCATCAAGCAGTTGATGAAGTTGGGCCAGATGGTCACCATCAACCAGCCGCTGGACCAGGACACCGCCATGATCGTGGTGGAGGAACTGGGCCACAAGGCTGTGGTCGCCGCGCTGGATGATCCGGAAGCCTTTGCCGACGACGAAACCTCGCAGCAAGAACACGAGTTGTTGCCCCGCGCACCGGTGGTCACCGTCATGGGCCACGTGGACCATGGCAAGACCTCGCTGCTGGATTACATCCGTCGCGCCAAGGTGGCTGCGGGTGAAGCTGGCGGTATCACGCAGCACATCGGGGCGTACCACGTCGAGACCGAGCGCGGCATGATCTCCTTCCTCGATACCCCGGGTCACGAGGCGTTCACCGCCATGCGCGCCCGTGGTGCACAGGCCACCGACATCGTGATCTTGGTGTGCGCGGCTGATGACGGCGTGATGCCGCAAACCAAGGAAGCGATCAAACACGCCAAGGCGGCAGGTGTGCCCATCGTTGTTGCGTTGACCAAGATCGACAAGCCGGGCATCAACCTCGAGAAGGTTCGCTCCGAACTCGTGGCCGAAGAAGTCGTGCCCGAAGAGTTCGGTGGTGACGTGCCTTTTGTGGGCGTGTCGGCCAAGACCGGTGTCGGCATCGACGCGCTGCTGGAACAAGTGTTGCTGCAGGCCGAAGTGCTGGAGCTCAAGGCGCCACTGGATTCCATGGCCAAAGGCCTGGTCATCGAAGCCCGCCTGGACAAGGGCCGCGGCGCTGTCGCCACGGTGCTGGTGCAAAGCGGCACGCTCAAAACCGGCGACGTGGTTCTGGTGGGTCAAACCTCCGGCCGCGTGCGCGCCATGCTGGACGAAAACGGCAAGCCGATCAAGTCGGCCGGCCCGTCGATCCCCGTGGAAATCCAGGGTCTCTCGGAAGTGCCTCAGGCAGGCGATGACTTCATGGTGATGACCGACGAGCGCCGTGCGCGCGAGATCGCAACCTACCGTGCCGGCAAATTCCGCAACACCAAGCTGGCGCGCCAGCAAGCCGCCAAGCTGGAGAACATGTTCTCCGACATGTCGGCCGGTGAAGTCAAGCTGCTGCCCATCATCGTCAAGTCCGACGTGCAAGGTTCTCAGGAAGCGCTGGCCCAGTCGCTGCTCAAGCTCTCGACCGACGAGGTCAAGGTGCAACTGGTGTTCGCCGGCGTCGGCGGCATCAGCGAGTCCGACGTGAACCTGGCCATTGCCTCCAAGGCCGTGATCATCGGTTTCAACGTGCGTGCCGACGTGGGAGCCCGCAAGCTGGCCGAAGGCAACGACGTGGACCTGCGCTACTACAACATCATTTACGACGCCGTGGATGAGTTGAAAGCGGCCATGTCCGGCATGCTGGCACCCGAGAAGCGCGAAGAGGTCATTGGCTCTGCCGAGATCCGAACTGTGTTCGTGGCCACCAAGATCGGCACGATTGCGGGCTGTATGGTCACGGCTGGCCAGGTCACCCGCAGCGCGCATTTCCGCCTGCTGCGCGACAACGTGGTCATCTACACCGGTGAGATCGACACCCTCAAGCGCCTCAAGGACGACGTGCGCGAAGTCAAGGAAGGCTTCGAGTGCGGTATCAAGCTGAAGAATTACAACGACATCAAGGAAGGCGACCAGCTCGAATTCTTCGAGGTCAAGGAAGTGGCGCGCACGCTGTAAACCATGCCCCGCAAAGCCTCATCCGTCCCCAACCGCGGTTTCCGCGTGGCCGACCAGATCCAGCGCGATCTGGCCGAGCTGATTGCGCGCGAGTTGAAAGACCAGAGGGTGGGCATGGTCACGATCAATGCGGTTGAAGTCACGCCCGACTACGCGCACGCCAAGGTCTTCTTCAGCTTGCTCACGGGTGATCCTGGGGAAACGCTGGAAGGTCTCAACGCTGCGGCGGGTTTCCTGCGCAGCGGTTTGTTCAAGCGATTGCACATCCACACCGTGCCCACGCTGCACTTTGTGTTCGACCGCACCACCGAGCGAGCGGCCGACATGAACGCCTTGATTTCCAAGGCGGTTTCCTCTCGTTCAAAGGAAGAGTAACGATGCACGCGCCACGCACGAGGGTGCAGCGGCGCCCTGTGCACGGGGTGCTGTTGCTCGACAAACCGCTGGGGCTCTCCAGCAACCAGGCTTTGCAAAAGGCCAAATGGTTGCTGCGCGCCGAGAAGGCGGGCCACACCGGCACGCTCGATCCGCTGGCCAGCGGCGTGTTGCCGATGTGTTTTGGCGCAGCCACCAAATTCAGCCAGATCCACCTGGACGCTGACAAGACCTACGAGACTGTGGTGCGTCTCGGCGTGAAGACCAGCACCGGCGACGCCGAGGGCGATGTCATCCAGACCCGCGACGTGGCTTGTACGCCGGGGCAGGTGGTCGAAGCGCTCGACGGTTTCATGGGCCCGATCGCCCAGGTGCCTCCGATGCACAGCGCCTTGAAGAAGGACGGCAAGCCGCTGTACGAATATGCCCGCCAAGGCGAAACGGTGGAGCGCGAGGCGCGCCACGTTGTCATCCACGATCTGGACCTGCTGGACATGCAGTTGCGCGGAGACCAGCCGTTCCTGCGTCTGCGTGTGCGTTGCAGCAAGGGCACCTACATCCGAACATTGGGTGAAGACATCGCCGAGGCCCTGGGCTGCGGCGGTCACCTGAGCATGCTGCGCCGCACCGAAACCGGCCCATTCAATGCATCGCAATGCATCACGCTCGATGCGCTCGAAGCTCTGGACGAGCACGAGCGCTTGGCGCGGTTGCTGTCGGTACAGACCTTGCTGGATGGACACGCGAACGTCACGCTGGACGCAGACGATGCGGGCCGTTTCCTCAGTGGCGTGCGACGCCGCGGAGCGTGGCCTGACATGGAATGTGTGTCTGTTTTTGGCCCAGTGCCCGCAGGCAATGAACCGTTTTCACAAGAAGCCACGCTGCTGGGCAGCGCGCGCACCGTAGCAGGTGAATTGATCCCGGGGCGGCTGCTGAGCCCCATCGAAATACAGCAAATCCTGGAAACCTCACCGGAACTCGCATCATGAGCAAACAAATCCGCAACATCGCCATCATTGCCCACGTTGACCACGGCAAAACCACCATGGTGGACCAGCTGCTTCGCCAGTCGGGCACCTTCGCCGAGCACGAGAAGATTGTGGACACGGTGATGGACAACAACGCCATCGAACGCGAGCGGGGCATCACCATTCTGGCCAAGAACTGCGCCGTGAGCTGGGAAGGCACGCACATCAACATCGTCGATACCCCTGGCCACGCGGACTTCGGTGGTGAAGTCGAGCGCGCACTGTCCATGGTGGACGGCGTGGTGCTGCTGATCGACGCGCAGGAAGGCCCGATGCCGCAGACCCGCTTCGTGACCAAGAAGGCGCTGGCGCTGGGTCTGAAGCCCATCGTGGTGGTGAACAAGGTCGACAAGCCAGGCGCACGGCCTGACGCCGTGATCAACGCCGCGTTTGACTTGTTCGACAAGCTGGGCGCCAACGACGAACAGCTCGACTTCCCCGTGGTCTATGCCTCCGGCATCAACGGGTGGACCTCGCTCGTTGAAGGCGCGCCGGGAGAGCAGTGGGGCCCTGATATGTCGGCCTTGTTCAACACCGTGCTCAAACACGTCAAACCGCAAGACGGTGACCCGGCAGCACCGCTGCAGTTGCAGGTCTCGGCACTCGACTTTTCGACCTTCGTTGGCCGCATCGGGGTGGGCCGAATCAGCCAGGGCACCATCAAGCCCAACATGGATGTGGTCGTCATGGAGGGTGAGGATGGCAAAGTCGTCAAGGGTCGCGTCAACCAGGTGCTGAAGTTCCAGGGCCTGGACCGCGTGCAGGTGACCGAGGCCGGCCCGGGCGACATCGTGCTGATCAACGGCATTCCCGACATCGGCATCGGCGTGACCGTGACCGACCCGCTGAATCCCGCGCCGCTGCCCATGCTCAAGATCGACGAGCCGACGCTGACCATGAACTTCTGCGTGAACTCCAGCCCACTGGCCGGCCGCGAGGGCATGTACGTGACCAGCCGCCAGATCTGGGACCGCCTTCAGAATGAGCTTCAGCACATCGTGGCGCTGCGGGTGAAGGAGACCGACGAAGACGGCATCTTCGAAGTGATGGGCCGCGGTGAACTGCACCTGACCATCCTGCTGGAGAACATGCGCCGCGAAGGTTACGAACTCGCCGTGTCCAAGCCGCGCGTGGTGTTCCGCGACATCGACGGCGTGCGCCATGAGCCTATCGAGATGGTGACGGCCGACATTGAAGAGCAGCACCAGGGCGGTGTGATGCAGGCACTGGGCGAGCGCAAGGGCGAGCTGGCCAACATGGAGCCCGATGGCCGCGGCCGTGTTCGCCTGGAGTACCGAATTCCAGCGCGTGGCCTGATCGGATTCACCAACGAATTCCTGAACCTGACGCGCGGCTCCGGCCTGATTGCCAACATCTTCGACGGCTACGAGCCGCACAAAGGCGATATCGCCAGCCGCAAGAACGGCGTTTTGATCTCCATGGACGATGGTGAAATCTTCACCTACGCCTTGGGCAAGCTCGACGACCGTGGCCGCATGTTTGTGCGCGCCGGCGACCCGGTGTATGAAGGCATGATCGTGGGCATCCACAACCGCGACAACGACCTGATCGTCAACGCCACGCGCACCAAGCAGCTGACCAACTTCCGCGTCAGCGGCAAGGAAGACGCGATCAAGATCACGCCACCGGTGGACCTCAACCTTGAGTACGGGGTGGAATTCATCGAGGACGACGAACTGGTCGAAATCACGCCGAAGAGCGTGCGTCTGCGCAAGCGCTTCCTGAAGGAAAGCGACCGCAAACGCGCTTCCAAGAGCGCCTGAACGTTCCGTTTGCCCTGAGCCTGCCCTTCGACAAGCTCAGGGTGACCGGAGCTCGGTGCTTCGGCAAGTTCAATCCCAATGGGGCAGCGTCACCTGAACGGCGAAGAATTCCATGCCTGCTCAATCCCCCAACCGCCTGACCCACACCCAGGCGGTTGTTCTCATGCTGGCGGTCACGCTCATGTGGTCGATCGCCGGTGTGGTGTCGCGCCAGCTGGAGTCGGCGGCGAGGTTTGAGGTCACCTTCTGGCGCAGCGCCTTCACGGCGCTTTCACTGCTGTTCATCCTGCCAGTCTGGCGCCAGGTGGACCGCAAGCAGGGGCGCCTCGGCGAGGCGACAAATGCGCCTTCGCTGCGCAGCTGGCTCAAGCGCCACTGGGGCCTGATTCCCGAATCGTCCGCCTTCTGGATCTCGGGCGTGTGCTGGTCGGTGATGTTCACCGCCTTCATGCTGGCCCTGACCTTCACCAGCGTGGCCAACGTGCTGATCATCATGTCGATCGGCCCACTGCTCACTGCGCTGGTCGCACGGATCTTCATCGGGCAACGGCTGGCCGTTCGCACCTGGCTGGCCATTCTGGCGGCAGGCGCGGGCATCGCCTACATGTACGGCAGCCAGTTCCTCCAAGCGCTGATCCACCCCGAGATCGACACCGGCGGCCTGCTGCTGGGTTCGCTCACCGCGCTGTGTGTGCCGATTGCCGGCGCCATCAACTGGACCGTGGTGCAGCGCAGCCAGACCCACGGCGAAAAGATCGATCTTGTGCCCTCGGTGCTGCTCGGTGCCGTCATCTCCTCGCTGCTCACGCTGCCGTTCGCGCTCCCTTTTGCGGCCACCGCGAACGACGTAGCGTGGCTGGCCATGCTCGGTCTGGTGCAACTGGCGATTCCCTGCGCACTCTCGGTGGTGTGCGCACGGGTGCTCAAGGCACCCGAGGTCTCGCTGCTGGCTTTGCTGGAGGTGATCTTCGGCATCTTGCTCGCATGGATCTGGGCCAACGAAGTCCCGGGCGACGAGGTGCTGCGCGGCGGCAGTCTGGTGATCGGCGCCCTGGTGATCAACGAGCTGCTGGGCTGGCGTTCCCGCGCAGGGACACCGCGCATCCAAAGCGTCGACCAGCAACCCCAATGAACGACCTTTCCGGAAGAGCAACGATGAACGCACCCGTGTCCGAAATCCACGTCATTGCAGAAGTCCTGGGTCGGGTCGGCTGCATCACGCTCAACCGCCCACGTGCTCTGAACGCCTTGTCGCTCGACATGATTCGAAGCATCACGCAAACCCTTGAGGCTTGGCGCGAGGACGACCAGGTGCAGGCGGTCGCGATCCGCGGCGTGAACAAGGAAGGACCATTCGGCAGCTTTTGCGCCGGTGGCGATATTCGCTATTTCCACCACGCGGCGCTTTCGGGGGATGCTTCGCTGGAAGAATTCTTCACCGAAGAATACGCACTCAATCACCTGATCCATACCTACCGCAAGCCCTATATCGCCTTCATGGACGGCATCGT
>JBBQSX010000196.1:0-6650 GCA_038213545.1 Burkholderiales bacterium | reverse complement strand
GAGAAATACGCCAGTTACGTGGACATGGCCAAGTGGCTCACGGCGTGGCGAAACGCGCCTGCAACCGGTTGGCTGGCCGAAGGCCCGATCCACCCACAGCAGCAGGTTCTGCGCCGATTGGACGAAGCGTACAAACGTTTCTTTGGCAAAGCTGGTGGCTTCCCCTCATTGAAGAAACGTGGTCAAGAGCCGGGCATCCGGTTCCCTGATCCAAAGCAGTTCTTGCTCGATGAGACCAACGGCCGAATCAAGCTACCCAAGCTGGGTTGGGTCAGATTGCGCCTGAGCCAGCCTGTGACAGGAGATCTCAGGAACGTCTCGATCACCAAAGAAGGCGCCAGCTGGTTCGCTTCGATCCAGGTCAAGACCAGCGAGACCGTAGCTGCATTGGGTATCCCGCCCACGCTGGGAATCGACCTTGGATTGACGCAGTTTGCAGCTTTGAGCGATGGCCAGACAATCGCGCCTTTGAAGGCTTTGGCACAGAAGCAGTGTCGGCTGAAGCGGTACCAGCGCAGCGTTGCTCGCAAGAAAATAGGCTCCGCCAACCGGCGCAAGGCAATCGTTCGCTTGGGCAATTTGCACCGCAAGATTGCCAGGCAGCGCTGTGACTGGCTTCACAAGTTAAGCACCTCTTTGGCGGATCAGCATCTGGTCATTGCCATCGAAGATCTGCGCGTCAAAAACATGAGCGCGAGCGCCAAAGGCACGGACGATAAACCCGGCAAAAACGTCCGCGCGAAGGCAGGGCTGAACCGCGGGATTCTCGACGCCGCTTGGGCCGAATTCCGCCGCCAACTTGAGTACAAATTGCAGTGGCGGGGTGGTCGTGTCATCGCGGTCAACCCGGCCTACACAAGCAGAACATGCCGCATTTGTGGGCATGAATCGGCAGACAACAGAAAGACTCAATCGGTCTTTGCCTGCGTGGCCTGCGGCCACACAGAAAACGCAGACGTTCACGCTGCAAAGAACATTTTGGCCGCGGGGCACGCGGTCTGGCTCATTGAGGAAACTTTGCGAGTCGAAGCCTGTGGAGGAGATGTAAGACGCGCAGCGCCCGCAAGGGCGAAGCGTGCAGCTCCGAAGAAGCAGGAACCCACCGAAGCAAAAGCCTTGGCATGAGAAATCAGACCAAGGAATCAGCAGTAGGAATCCCGGTCCTTCAGGGCCGGGAGGATGTCAACGAACTGCAAGACACATCGATCAATTCATGAGCGACCTCAACGCAATGCCATCGTTCAACGTCGACGTAGCCGTCATCGGCGGCGGCCCCGCTGGCCTCATGGCCGCCGAGGTCCTGAGCCGCGCCGGTCTGGCCGTGCACCTTTTCGACGCCATGCCCTCGGTTGGTCGCAAGTTCCTGCTGGCTGGCAAGGGCGGCATGAACCTCACGCACGCCGAACCGCTGGATTCGTTTGCCACCCGCTACGGTGCGGCGCATGACCGAGTGCAACCCCTGCTGCAGCACTGGGGCCCACAGGCCGTGCGCGACTGGGCCGCAGGCCTGGGAATCGAGACCTTTGTCGGCACCTCGAACCGCGTCTTTCCCACCGACATGAAATCGGCGCCCTTGCTGCGGGCGTGGCTGCACCGCCTGCGCCATCCCTGCGAAGGCGGTGTGCCGGTAGTGTTTCACATGCGCCACCGCTGGCAGGGCTGGACCGGCTCGCCCGACGGCCCGTTTGCGTTCACTGCGCCGTCCGGCCTGGTGCAGGTACAAGCCCGTGCCACCGTGCTTGCCCTGGGGGGCGCCAGCTGGGCCCGTCTGGGGTCCGACGGCGCCTGGCTGCCGTGGCTGGAAGCGGCAGGCGTGGCGGTGAGCCCGCTGCTGCCGAGCAACTGCGGCTTTGATGTGGCTGGCTCGGCCATTCACGGTGTTGCGCAGGGCTGGAGCGCCCATTTCAGCGAACGCTTCGCCGGGCAGCCGTTCAAGTCGGTTGCGATCCGCGCCACCGACAGCCTGGGGCAGCACTTTCACCGCAAGGGTGAGTTCGTTGCTACCGCCACCGGCGTTGAAGGCAGCCTCGTCTACGCCGCCTCCAGCCTGTTGCGCGACGAGATCGCGCGCACCGGCCAGGCGAGCTTTGAAATCGACCTCTTGCCCGACCGCAGCGCCGAGCATGTGCTGGCCCAGGTGAACCACCCGCGCGGCTCGCGCAGCTTGTCCAGCCACCTCAAAAGCCGGCTCGGGCTGGACGGCATCAAGATGGGCGTCCTGCACGAGCGGCTGGACAAAGACGCCATGAACGATCCAGCGCGCCTCGCAAAAGCCATCAAGGCCTTGCCCGTCACCGTGCACGCAACCCGGCCCATCGATGAAGCGATCAGCAGCGCTGGCGGAGTGCGGTGGGAGGCTTTGAACAACGACCTCATGGTCGAGGCGAGACCAGGCTTGTTTTGCGCCGGCGAAATGTTGGACTGGGAAGCCCCGACCGGCGGCTATCTGCTCACGGCCTGCATGGCCAGTGGTGTGGCGGCGGGGGAAGGCGTGGCGCGCTACCTTCAGCAGATCAGGCCAGTCTGAAAACAGAAACGCGCCCGATGGGCGCGTTGGACAAAAAAGGTGACGAGCCTTGACCTTGGGTTTCAGCAACGACTCTTCAATTAAATCAACGACTTACGAAGGTGCCTGATTCGGTAGTGACACGTTGAAGTGACACGCGAGAGGCCAGTGTAGTCCAGCGGCTTTGTGGACTTTCCCCACAACCGCTTGCGGGCCTCAGGGAAGCACCACGACTGCCAGCCATACCTGCATGCCCAGACCCAACAGGATCAACCAAAAGCCCGCCACCGCCATCAATGGTGCAGAGGTGAGCGCCGAGCTGATCCCGCGCTTCGTCTCCTCTGCGGCAGCAAGGGCATCCGCGTGGTTCTGAACGAGGCGAGCTTCCAGCTCGTTGTGCTGTCGCTTCGTGTCCTGTCCGAGCCGTTCAATGTCGCCATCCAGAGCCTTCAGCTTGTCCCAAATGAGTCTGAGCTGTTCGTCATGGGAGGCGCTCGCCCCCGGCCAAACTGACAGGCGAGCAGCACTTCCCGAGATACGAGCGCCCGCGCCTTCTGCTTTGAGTTGATAGTGCCGCGTCCTTGGTCGCGCTTGCCACCACTCCCGCACTTCCCGCGTCAGCCACCCAGAGTTCAGTCCTTGCTGAAGGGACACGAACTGAGCCACCGCCAGTAGAGCGCCTGCAACTTCGTATGCCACCGCGAAAGCTGCTGCCCATGGCGATGCTGTAAGGCACAGGTACACAGCGGCCCCCAGCGCCACCACCCCCAGCAACACCCACCGCGGCGGAGGCAACAACAGCCAACGAAGCCAGCCGCGCGCACGCGCAGATAGCATGGCGAGGCTCACTTTTTTGTAGCCTTGCCCACCAGCTTCCCGACCTGCCACGCAAGTCCACCCTTGTTGCCGGTCGTGGGGCGGTACGGGGCTTCACGCACCGCAAGTTCAGCGGGGGCCACTTCCTGCATCAGTTTGCGCCCCAGCGGGGAGTCGATGGGGAGCAGCTCCACGCTGCCGCACTTCGCGCAGACGTCATGCCGGGTGTTGAGTCTCCAGATGGAGTAGATCAACCCAGGAATTAGGAAGCAAAGCCAGAGCACCACCTCGATCCAGATGCTCCCCTTGGTGTTTCTCTCGGGCTTCCCGTAGTACCCGCACTGCTTGCAAACGACTCCGTCAGACATGCTCTGGTCTCCCTTGTTGAATTCGAAATGTAGCCCGACCAGGGGTCACCGACTGAGTTCTGGCTTGGTCTCGAGGAGTTGGTCCACCACGAGCTGTAGGTCTTCTGGGTCCTCACCTCGAGCACGCACCGCTGCGATTGCATCCCTGATGGAGGACAGGGTGGGTTTCTTGATGTCGTAGTCCTCCCGGGTTTCCCTGTCCATGAGGTCGCTGGCAACTGACTCGAAAGTGCTCCACTCCTCATCCTTCACGCTGTCCTTTCCCCGGGACTGTTGCTGATGGGCTGCAATTGCCTTGGCTGCGTCTACCCGTGTCAGCGCCTTGGGCACGGCAAGCCCGTAGAACTTCAGGTATTCCCGTTGCATAGGTTCAGCGGGGCGGCTCTCCCAGGCAGCAAGGTTCTCCGCTGTCGACAGCAGGCGCTTGACCTCATACCTACCCAGTGTCTGGCTCATTCCCCTGAGCGGCACCTTGAAGAACTTCAGGACTTCCACATCGTCTTCCTCGAGGGGTTCCTTCAGGCCAATCAGGTCTGAGGCTGCGCCCTTGGAGAGTTGTCCGCCAGATACAGCAGTTCCGTCCTTCTTCAGCCGCTCCAACTGGCGCGGAGTGACTGGGTCGAAGAACCAATCTGGAAAAGTGGAGAGGGCGCCCGTGTCCCGCTCGTGTTCAGCCTCTCTCCAGCGGGCCTTAACGTAGTCCAACGGACGAACTGGGATGCCTTCGGGTGGGTCTCTGGTGGTCTCAATCTGGGGGCTTGCCTTGGGCTTCGGAGTAGTGGTTTTTTCCTTGCTGCTGCTTCGCTTGAACAGGAAGAAAGCGATGACTGCACACAGCACAACGATTGCGAGATAGCCCACACCAGACTCCCAGTTGGGCCCGACAGTGACCCTTCAGCGAACATTCTGCCGAAAGATTCGAGAGGGTATCGATAGAGCCTTCAGGCCCGTTACCCCCCGTCCCCCCCCTCGGTTTCCACAAGGGCCCGCCACGCGCCTCCAGAGCCTCTTCCCGCTGGCCTTCCCGCTCCGGCAATGCTCCCACTTCTGGGCCGGTAGAACGCATCACTCGGGCATCGACACAAGCCCTCAAAGCCCCGCCATGATCCGCCCCGCGCCGCTGTTGGCGTGACATGAAGTTAGGGACGAAGCATGACGAACACGAACACCATCTCCCGCAGGGCGGTCCGGGCCATCCTAGGGGCCTGCACCTGGGCCGTGGGGCTGAGGAGTGATGTGACCCAGTACAGCCTCACCGATGATGAATGCGAGTCCGAGGGGCGCCCGCTGGGGTCAGTGGAGCCGTGCGCGTATGCCTTCCCGCTGGTGAGTGCGCCGTGGTGGCGCGTTGATGCATGGGACGATGGCGAGTGCCTGAACGTCAGGGTCCTGGGCTGGTCGCTGGAGGTGCACCACAAGGCGCGGCAGGGACCTACGGATGCACTCGCCTGCAGAGGCCTCTAATCAGGCACTGGTGATGGTGGTGCCACGCACCCCTGTCTCGGCACTGGCGCAGACCATCGGGGCCCTCTGAGGCCCTCCAAGGTCCTTGAGGGGCTCAGGCTGTGGCGCAGTACCGCTTCACCGTGGCTGTGGACAGCTTCCAATGAGCAGCGGTGGCCGCGATGCTGGCGCCTTGTTCCTTGCGCCACTTCCGGACCTCCACGGGATTGCCCTCCATTGGGCGTCCCATGCTGGTCTTGCCTTTGTGAGTCTTACCGGTGGCAGCGAGCGAAGCACGGGCAACCTCCCGGCCTGCTGCGGTGCGTTCCTTGATGCGCTGTCGTTCCATGTCCGCCACCTGGGACAACACAGCGAGGATCAGCTCACCAGCACCGGGGCCGATGCGTCCAATCCCCAAGACTTCGACCGCCACGCCCTTGGTCAGGAGCGCCCGCACCGTGCTCTGAACATCGATGGCATCACGACCCAGCCTGTCCACCGCGTAGACGTGGAGGGTGTCCCCCTTGCGGATGAACTTCAACAACTCGGAGAACTCAGGGCGCTGGGCTGCCGGGACGGAACCGCTGACGCCTTCATCGGCGTACTCACTGTCGAAGCCCTCCACGCCCTTGGAGGTCAGCAAGGCCCCGCGCTGGGATTCGATGGACTGCTCGGAGGTCGAGACTCGGAAGTAGGCGATGTGTGCCATGGCAGGAGGGGGCTCAGTTGGTAGGCCTCGATTATGAGCTAGGCTCACAAGTGCAGTCAAGTACCTTGTGATCCTAGCGGGCGCCGCTGTCTCAGGGAGGCTCACAAGGCACAACTTTCAAGCCATGTGGACTACGGTGCCGCGCCAGTGAAATCGGTAAGGGCCACAACGACTTAGGCCAGAACTGCCTCCGGAAACACGTCGAAGCCCCGGCCATCGCCTAGACGACGATTTCAGACGCTGCCACTGCCGTCCACTCCACGCGCCCCATTTCGCCCCCACCGCGTCGGTGAAATCGGTAAGGGCCACAACGACTTAGGCGGCGTGTGCATCCGAATCGATGTCCATCCCCTGACCATAGCCTCCACGAGCAGCAAGTGCGTCGGTGAAATCGGTAAGGGCCACAACGACTTAGGCCAGAACTGCCTTCGGAACTACGACGAGACCCCGACCATAGCCCTGACATCGATTGCAGACGTTGCCGCTGCCTTCCTTTTCTTGCTTTCTATTTCGCTCCCGCTGCGCAGGTGAAATCGGTAAGGGCCACAAGGACTTATCACGCTTTGCACCTCGAAAAACCGAGCCAAACGCTCTCCATCGCCAAGAAGTCGCCGAGCTGCCCTGACCGTGGCCTCCGTTTTCGCTCCCGCCTCCTGCCCCGTACTGGTGGGAGCACTTCCTTTTTTCAACGCCACCCGGCCCGTTTGCGGCCAGTCCAAGGACCCTTCATGAAACGACCGAAACCCCTGGCGCTTCCCCGTGAGCGCACGACTCTGCCCCTCAAGGGCACCACCCGCACCACCCAGGC
>JBBQSX010000195.1:0-6678 GCA_038213545.1 Burkholderiales bacterium | reverse complement strand
GGTGAAACCGAGTTCCTTCAGGAACGCTGACACCTTGTCACGATCGCCCGCCAGCGCCTGCTGCACGCCGCCGAAATCGCTGCCCGCACGGCGAAATGAAAGTGTCCAGACCACGAAGTCACTTTGCACGTCCTTCTCGGCCAGGCCCTTGACCGTGACCGAGCGGTCCGACATCCGAAAGCGCTCCAGTCCATGACTCACGGCGAAGCCGGCAAAGGCGATGCCGGCAGCAATGAGCAAGGCAGTGACGAGGCGGATGGTGGTGTTCATGAAGAGTCCTCCTGATGGGGTTCTCGGGCCGGTAACCCGCGTCTCGCGCTATGGTAGTCCCGCGATGTTCGACGGCATGGAGGCCCCCTCCGACCAGACCCTGCCGCGGCGCATTGCGCACCTGGACATGGACGCGTTTTTTGCGTCGGTCGAGTTGCTGCGCTACCCCCAGCTCAAGGGCCTGCCGGTGGTGATCGGCGGCGGCCGGCGACGCGAGGACGACCTGCTCCAGCGCCTGCGCGAGGCCTACCCGGACCGCGAATGGACCACCGGCAGCCTCGACCACATCCCGGTGGATTTTTTTCCGCGGCTGGCCGGCTACACCGGGCGCGGCGTGGCCACCACCGCCACCTACGCGGCGCGCCAGTTCGGCGTGGGCTCGGCCATGGGGCTGATGAAGGCGGCCAAGCTCTGCCCGCAAGCCATCCTGCTGCCGGTGGACTTTGAAGAGGTGCGGCGCATCTCGCGCCTTTTCAAAGCCACCATCCGCGAGATCGCTCCGCTGGTGGAAGACCGCGGTGTGGACGAGGTCTACGTCGACTTCACCCACGTCCCTGGCGGCCAGCGTGAGGGCGGTCGCGTGCTCGCGCGGCTGATCCAGAAAAGCATCTTCCAGGCCACAGGCCTGACGTGTTCGATCGGCGTGGCGCCCAACAAACTCATTGCCAAGATGGCCAGCGAGTTCAACAAACCCAACGGCATCAGCATCGTGCAGACCGACGACCTGCAAACGCTGATCTGGCCGCTGCCCTGCCGCAAGATCAACGGCGTGGGCCCCAAGGCAGAAGCCAAACTGCAAGGCCACGGCATCCACACCATCGGCGAACTCGCACAGCGCGAACCCCACTGGCTGATCGAGCACTTCGGCAAAAGTTACGGCGCCTGGCTGCACGAGGTGTCGTGGGGGCGGGACGATCGACCAGTGCAGACCGAAAGCGAGCCGGTGAGCATGAGCCGCGAGACCACCTTCGAGCGAGACCTGCACGCCGTGCGCGACCGCGCCGAGCTCGGCGCCATCTTCACGCGGCTGTGTGAACAGGTGGCCAACGACCTGAACGCCAAGGGCTACGCGGGCAAGACCATCGGCATCAAGCTGCGCTACGACAACTTCCAGAGCGTCACGCGCGATGTGACCCTGGACCATTTCACCGCCGACCCCGCGACCATCCGCCGCCAGGCCGGCCTGTGCCTGAAGCGGGTGGACCTCACGCGGCGCATCCGCCTGCTGGGCGTGCGCGTGGGCAAACTCGTCAAGCCCGGGACAGACGGCACCGTGCCGCAGGCCTACAGTCATCCGTCTTCATCACACCCACCACCAGACAAGGTTCGCCATGACCGCAACGACCTGCTTTTCCCTGAGCTTGACGGATGACGCAGCCCATCTGGTGCTGAGCCGCCCGGCCGAGCTCAACACCATGAACCCGACGTTCTGGCGCGAGCTCGACGAGGTGCTGACCCGGCTGCACAACGAAGGCACAGCCCGGGCGCTCGTGATCAGCAGCACCGGCAAACACTTCAGCGCGGGTATGTCGCTGGACACCTTCGCGGGCGCCATCAGCATGGACGACCGGAGCCCGGAAGGCCGCGCCGCCATCTTCGACCTGCTCACCGACATGCAGGCCACCTTCACCAAGATCGAAAACCTACGCATCCCGGTGATCTGCGCCATCCAGGGCGGCTGCATCGGTGGCGCGGTCGACATGGTCACCGCCGCCTGCATCCGGTATGCGTCAGCCGATGCCTTCTTCTGCATCCAGGAGATCAACATCGGCATGGTGGCCGACGTGGGCACGCTGCAGCGCCTGCCCAAGCTGATGCCGCTGGCTGTCGTCAAGGAGCTGGCCTACACCGGGCGGCGCTTGAGCGCGGACAAAGCGATGGGCCACGGCCTCGTCAACGAGGTGTTCGACACCCACGAGGCCACAGTCGCCGCTGCGCTGCAGTGCGCGAAAGAGATCGCGTCCAAACCCCCGGTGGCCATCTGGGGCACCAAGCAGGCGGTGAACTACGCACGCGATCACTCGGTGGAAGACAGCCTGCGCCAGATGGGCTGGCTGCAAGGCGCCGTGTGGAGCAACGCGCATGTGCGTGAAGCGATTGCTGCCATGAAGGACAAACGCACGGGCGATTTCACACCGCTCTCGGCCCTGCAGTCTTTCAAGTCACTGGGCTGAGCGATCGATTCAAGCGTCGATCTGCACCTCGGCGCTGGCCACAGCCCGTACCCGTGGCCCGAAGCTGGAGATGTTCGTCAACGTCGCGTTGTGGTGATCGATCACCTGTCGCGGCGTGAGCACCGCGTTGCCCGCCGAGGTGTGGGCATCGGCCACCAGGGTCACCGGGTAGCCCAGTGCGAGCGCACGTCGGGTGGTGGTGTCCACGCAAAACTCGCTGTGCATGCCGCAGACGATCAGCTCGCACACGCCGTTCGCCTTGAGCAGCGCGTCAAGGTCGGTGTTCAGGAAGGCGTCCGGTGTGGTCTTGCGCAGGCGCAAATCACCCAACTCCGCCTGCAAGCCATCGGCCAGCTGCCACTCGCGGCTGCCGTGCTCCAGGTAGCCGGCTTGGGACTCGTGCTGGATGAACACCACAGGCCAACCGGCGTTGCGCACGCGGACGGCCACGCGGTTGATGCGCGCGATCACCTCGTCGGACTCGAAGGCCCGGCCCTCCCCTTCGCACAGGCCTTGTTGCACGTCGATGATGAGCAGAGCGGTTTTCATGGGGTCGAGTTTGACGCATCGGAGGCTCGCCGCGCAGCACGGGCGTTGGCAACGGGGATCATGGCTCTTCAAGCATGAAGAGCTGTTCGTTGACTTCCTTGCCCCACTGCGATCCCCGTTGGGTGCGCGCCAGCACGAAGCCGTGTTTTTCGTACAGGTGACGCGCTGCGTGCAGTTCGTCAAACGTCCAGAGGAAGACCTTGCGATATCCCCGCTCGCGGCAGAAGTCCATGGCAGCACCCAGCAACTGGCCACCCACGCCCTGGCCCCGTGACGCGTCCGAGGTGATGAACCAGCGCAGGTGCGCCCCAGCCTCCGCGTGGTGCGCGCCATCGATGATCACCGAGCCCTGAAAACCGGCGGCGTCCTGGGCCAGCCAGAGTCCGTCGTGCTGCGGATCGAAGCGCAGGCAGAACGCCGACAACTCGGTCGCCACCTTGGCTTCGAACGGTGCGCCAAACCCCACCGTGCGTGCGTAAAAGCTGGCGTGCATTTCCACCACGCGACCGATGCAACCAGGCAGGTACCCAGAGTGGATGTTCATGTTGTTCACAGAAGGGGCTGAACCACCAGTTCGTTGAATCCCGTTGCCGGATCGTGCTCGCGGGTGAGCGTTCCGTTCGGCAGCAGCGCCAGCAACACCTCGGCCGTGGTTCTGACCGTGCTGCCGTGGCCCAGGTGCCCTCCGAACACGCGACCCGCCGCGTCGGACACCGACACGTGCAGATGTGCACCAGCCGCACTCAACGTGCCGGACAAGCTCACGATTTCCAGCGGCCCGTCGAGCGTGATGGTGTCGGGGGCGTCGGCGTACCGAAGGCTGGCCTCCACGAGGCTGCCGATGCCGGCCACCACGAAGGCGGAGTCCGTGCTGTGGGCGGCCAGGAGCGCTTCCAGGGCGCGTCGCAGGTCGGTGCCGGGAGAGAGTCGAAGAGGGACGAGCAGCATGAAGTAGCTGTGGTTCGGCTGGTTGGGTGGTCAATGTCGGCAGGCGAAAAGAGAACCGCCCGAACCCAGATGCCAAGAGGGGAAAATCCTCATCTCGCCTGCTTCCAAGCGACACGAAGCTTTCGTGGACCCTTGGCAAGAAATGACTCCATGTTTTCAATCACTTCTTTGCGTCTCGCCTCATCGGCGGGAATGTCAAGTTCCCACAAAAGAACATCTCCATGGACGTCGTACTCGACGACAACGGAAAACTGACCTTGAGCATCTTCGTACCGCAGTGTCTTGCAATACATGTGCAAGGGTTCGATGCTGACGGAGCAGGCTTGCGGGGACAAAGGTTTGAACATGGCGTGCATCTCTGAAGCTCAACCGGCAAACAGCTGGAGGTACTGCCCATCAGCGCTGGTTTTGAATCATTCTGCATGCGTTTGGAGATACAACACACGCATACCCCAAGCAAAATCCAACCCCTTCATGAAAACCTTCCACAACCCCCACCACGCCGGCCATGCTGGTCAACAAGAGATGTTTCGCGGCCGCATGGTGCCCTGCCACGAGGTGCCCGCTCGGCTGGATTTTGTGCTGGCCGAGCTGCAGCGCCGCCCGCTCGGTGCGCTGCAAACACCCGAGGTGGACGACGCCACGCTGGACGCTGCGATCGGCCGCGTGCACAGCGCCCGCTATGTGGACTTTCTGCGTGGCGCCTGGGCCGAGTGGGTGGCCATGGACCCGAGCAACGCCGAGCGCGATGCCCTGGCTTCGGTGTGGCCGCTGCCCAACCGCCATGGCTTTCGCAACGACGTGTTGCCCACCAACTTTGCGGCGCGCCTGGGTCTGTTCAGCTTTGATTCGGGTTCACCGCTCACGGCGGGCACCTGGGCGGCGGCGCGGGGCGGCGCGGCTTGTGCGCTGGCGGCAGCACACGACGTGACCGGTGGTGCGCGCAGCGCGTTTGCACTCTCGCGCCCACCGGGCCACCACGCGGGGCCCGACTTTCTGGGTGGCTACTGCTTTCTGAACAACGCGGCAATTGCCGCGCAGGCGCTGCGCGACGGGGGCCACGCCCAGGTGGCGGTGCTCGACGTGGACTACCACCACGGCAACGGCACACAGACCATCTTCTACGAGCGGGCCGATGTGTTGACCGTCTCCATCCACGGCAACCCGGCGACCGAGTACCCGTTTTTTCTGGGCCACGCGGACGAGCGCGGTGCGGGTGCGGGCGAGGGCTTCAACCTCAACCTGCCGCTGCCAAGGGGCACCGGCTTCGGCACCTGGCGCGACACCCTGGACACCGCCCTGCAAGCGGTCCAGCGATTCGGCGCCACGGCCCTCGTGGTGCCCATGGGGCTGGACACCTTCGAGGGCGACCCGATCTCGGGCTTCACCCTGAAGAGCGCCGACTACTTCGCCGTGGGCAAAGCCCTGGCGGGTGCCGGGCTGCCCACGGTGTTCACCTTTGAAGGCGGCTATGCGGTGGACGCCGTGGGCACCAACGCGGTGAACCTGCTGGAAGGTTTTCAGCACGCGGCTTGAGGGCGCGCAGGGTCATGCGCCGGCCCATCGCAGATGGGTTCCATGGCGCAAGGCGCTGTGAGAAGCGTCACGCCTGGCAAGCAAACCGGGCCACTAGAGTCGAAAAACGCACGTTTTTCCATCTGAATCAAGGTGAGGTGAATCCGGAAGTGGGTGTGGGCGCGTATTCAGAGGGCAAGGCCATACCGCCCCTCCCTGGGGGCTTTCGTCAACACCCCACGACCCTTTCACCATGTTGCACCCGAGAAACTTCACCACCTCCACCGCGGCGCGCTTGCTGCCGTTGGCCTTTGCTGCGGCGCTGTTGGCCGCTGCCCCCGCACACGCCGACACCGGCAAGCTGCTGCTCACCGGCGGTGTGAGCAGCGTCGAAGGCGTAGCCGGCGGCGGCATTTCACCCTGGGCCGTGATCGGCAGCCAGGCCACCGAAGGCGAAGTGGGCGTGTCGGCCTACGCCAGCCGCGCCGTGACCCGGGACTACGGTCTGACCGCCTATGGTGTGGCCGTGGGCATCCACGACCGCGTCGAACTCTCGCTGGGCCGGCAGGACTTCAACACCGGCGTGACCGGCACGGGCCTGAATCTGCCGGGCCTGCACCTGAAGCAGGACATCGTGGGCGCCAAAGTGCGTCTGGCGGGCGACGCCGTGCTCGACAGCGACAGCCTCATGCCGCAGATCGCCGTGGGCGTGCAGTTCAAGCACCTCCAGTCCTCCGGCCTGGACGGCACGCTGAGCGCGCTGGGCGCCCAACGCAGCGGCGCCGACGTCTACGTGAGCGCCACCAAGCTGTTCCTGGCACAGGGCATTCTGGTCAACGGCACGTTGCGCGCAACCAAGGCCAACCAGGGAGGCCTGCTGGGTTTCGGTGCCACGCTGGGCGGCGCCGACAACGGCTACGAACTGCAGCCCGAGATCTCGGTGGCGTACCTCATCAACAGCAAGCTGGCCGTGGGCATTGAATACCGGGCCATGCCCAACAAGCTGCAGCGCGCCGGTCAGGCTGCCGGACTGGGTGACGGCCTGCGCGCCGATGACTGGAAAGACCTCTTCATCGCCTATGCGCCGAGCAAGAACGTCTCGATCACCGCCGCCTACGTGGACCTCGGGCGCATCGTGCCCGCCACCACCGGTGGCCGCAAGCAGACCGGCGTGTACGTCTCGGCCCAGATCGCTTTCTGAACCTTCCACCTTTGAGTCTCA
>JBBQSX010000194.1:0-6687 GCA_038213545.1 Burkholderiales bacterium | reverse complement strand
GAGCCTGTATGTCGGGCGCATCGCGCGCGAGAAAAACATCGAGGCTTTTCTGGCGCTGGACGTGCCGGGCAGCAAGGTGGTGTGCGGCGTCGGGCCACTGGCCTCCAGCCTGCGGGCGCGTTATCCCAACGTGCATTGGCTCGGTGTGCTGCCGCGGTACGAGCTGGCACAGGTGTACGCCTGCGCAGACGTGTTCGTATTCCCGGCGCGGGGCGAGACATTTGGCCGAACCATGCTGGAAGCCATGGCCAGCGGTGTGCCGGTGGCCGCTTACCCGGTGGACGGCCCCATGCAGGTGCTGGGCGAAAGCCACGCGGGCGCCATGCGCGATGACCTGCGTGAAGCCTGGGTCGAAGCGCTCAAGGTCAAGCGCCACGAGGCGCGCGATCGCGCACTGCAGTTTGGCTGGGGTCGGGCCAGTGCCCTGTTCCTCTCACACCTCGTGGTGCTGCCGCGGCACCCGAGACAGCACCATCGCCCGAGCGTGTACGCACTGGGCCATGACGGTGACAGCCTCGCAAAACTGTCACACAAACGTCACTCTATCGTTGAATAATTGACACAAAGTTCGCGGAGGCGGCTGGGCATACTGCCCCAGTCCACAGGACGGGCGCCCCGTCGACAACAACACATGACATGAGCGGCAACAACCCCAACAGCAAGTTTCCCTTCCTCGATCGCGATCACAGCATCCTGGCCTTCAACGAACGCGTCATGGACTGGGCACGCCGCCCCGATGTGCCGCTCCTCGAGCGCCTGCGCTACCTCAGCATCGTCTCCAGCAACCTCGACGAGTTCTTCGAGGTTCGCGTCGCTCCCCACCTCACCGCCGCCCAGGCCAACGAACAGCGCGGCCTCTACACCGCCCAGACCTTCGAGCGGCTGGCCGAGAAGATTCACGAGTTGGTGGCCCAGCAGTACGCCATCTACAACGACGAGTTGCTGCCGCTGCTGGAGAAAAAGGGCATCAAGCTCATTTCGCATGGAGAACGCAATCCGCGCCAGCGGCGCTGGGTCAAGGAGTTTTTCGTCAACGAGGTGCAGCCGCTGCTGATGCCTGTGGGCCTGGACCCGGCACATCCGTTTCCGCAGGTGGCCAACAAGTCGCTCAACTTCATCGTGCGACTGGCTGGCAAGGACGCGTTCGGGCGCGAGAACGAGATCGCCATCGTGAAGGTGCCGCGCATCCTGCCGCGCTTCTTCCGCATGCCGCCCATCAAGGGCTCCAAACAGACGCATTTCGTTTCCATCTCCAGCCTGATCCGCTCGCACCTGGGCGACCTGTTTCCTGGCCGCCAGGTCACCGAGTTTTCGCAATTCCGCGTCACGCGCCATTCCGATCTGGCGGTGGACGAAGAAGAAGTGAAAAACCTCCGCACCGCACTGCGCAAGGGCCTGCAGCAACGCCACTACGGCCAGGCGCTGCGGTTGGAGGTCTCGGCCGGTTGCTCCGAATTCCTCGCCGACTTTCTGTTGAAGCAGTTCGCCCTGCCTTTCAAAGCGCTCTACCGCGTGCCCGGACCAGTGAACCTGGTGCGCCTCAACCAGTTGATCGACAAGGTGGAGGCGCCCGCGCTTCGCTTCGAGGCCTACAACGGGGGCTGGCCCGCGCAGCTCACGCCGGGCCAGTCGTACTTCGAGCGGCTGCAGCAGGGTGACGTGCTCATCCACCAGCCCTACGAGAGTTTTGATGCCGTGCTGGCTTTTCTGCGCGAAGCGGTGGAAGACCCCGACGTTCTGGCCATCAAGATGACCATCTACCGAACCGGTGCCAAGTCGGAGCTGATGAACTTGCTGCGCGAAGCCGTGCGCCGTGGCAAGGAAGTGACCGCGGTGGTGGAGCTCAAGGCCCGCTTTGACGAAGAGGCCAACATCAACTATGCGGAGCGGCTGGAGTCGGTGGGCGCTCAGGTGGTCTACGGTGTGGTGGGACTCAAGACGCACGCCAAGATGCTGCTGGTGACCCGGCGCGAAGCCAGCGGGCTCAAGCGTTACGCACACCTGTCCACCGGCAACTACAACCCGGGCACAGCCCGGCTCTACACCGATTTGAGCTACCTCACGGCCGACGACGCACTCACCGCCGACCTGGAGCAGATCTTCCTGCACCTGGCCAGCCAGAACCGCCTGCCCAAGCTCAACAAGGCATTGATCGCTCCGTTCCACCTGCACAAGGCCATGCTCGACAAGCTGGAGGCAGCCGGAGCGGCCGCGAAGTCTGGGCAGGAGGCGCGCGTGATCGTGAAGATGAACGCCCTGACCGACGAACAACTGGCGCGCGCGCTGGCCACGGCGTCACAGCAGGGTGTGAAGATCGACCTCATCATCCGTGGCGCATGCATCTTGCCAGCGCAGGTGCCCGGCTTCACCGACAACGTGCGCGTGCGCTCGGTGATCGGGCGCTTGCTGGAACATTCCAGGGTGTTCTATTTCCGCACCGGTGAGGTGGAAGAGCTGTGGCTCTCGAGTGCCGACTGGATGAACCGCAACATGTTGCGCCGCATCGAACTGGCCTGGCCCGTGACCGACACAGCGCTGCGCAACCGCATCATGGACGAGTGTCTTTCGGCCTACCTGCACGACACCAAGGACGCCTGGTTGCTGCAGCCCGATGGACGCTACGTGCCTGCCGGTATCACGGGCACCGGTCGCACGCGCGCCGTCATGCATTCAGCGCAGGCCAGTCTGATGGCGCGCTACGGCAGCAAGGGTTAGGCAGCGTCATGGAAGGCCGCAGCATGGACTTGATTCTCTGGCGCCACGCCGAAGCCCATGAACATCCCGATCTGCTGACCGGGGTGCCCGGCGACTCCAGGGATCTGGAGCGGCGCCTCACCCCGCGCGGAGAAAAACAGGCCTCGCGCATGGCCGCTTGGCTGGACCGCCAGTTGCCCGAAGGCGCACGCATTTTCAGCAGTCCAGCGTCGCGCTGTGAACAAACCGCCATGGCCCTTGGCCGCAAGTTCAAACTTCGCGAGGAGTTGTTGCCCGAAGGTGATCCGCTGGCCCTTCTGGAGCTGGTGCAGTGGCCGCAAGGCAAGTCGCCGGTGCTGGTCGTGGGTCACCAGCCCACGTTGGGACGGGTGATTGCCCGGCTGCTGAACCTGGCAGAAGACGATTGCCCGGTGAAGAAAGGCGCCCTGTGGTGGCTGCGGTACCGCGAGCGGGCCAGTGGCAACCAGACCGTGGTGGTCACCGTTCAGACCCCTGAATTGATCTGAACCTAACCCGGGGCAGAGCCGTGGGTTGAGTTCAGGCGGTGACGGCCTTCTTGGTGGGAGCAGCGACTTTTTTCGCAGCGGGCTTGGCCGCTACTTTCTTGGCAACCGTTTGAGTGGCTTCTTTGGCAGCGGGCCTTGCCAAGGGTTTGGCGGGCGCCTTGGCGATCGCCTTCACCACTGGCTTCACTGCAGGCTTGGCGAGGGGCTTGGACACAGGCTTCTTTGCGGCCTCGGGCTTCTTCTCAGCACCGGTAGGGCGGCCAGTCTTGAGCGTGGGCACAGCCAACAGTGCAGCTTTGAAAGCAGCGTCATTCAGGCCTTGCAAAGCCATGAGGCCAGCGCGCAGCAGCTCGCTTTTCTTCACGCTGGTGCCCAGCGCAATGGCTCGGGTCTTCAGCGTTTCAATGGCGGCGAACTCCGCCTTGGGGATGGTGAAGCTGTCGCGCACGAGCTTGGGCTTCTTGGTGGTCTGGCTGGCCATGAATGCACTCCGTGGAAGTATGAAAGGAGAGCAGTATAAACCGTATAAATCGTTTATACGGTTATGACAGCAGGATGACAGATGTGTGACGCCGCACGGTGTGCGCAGCCGGTCAGCGGATGTCTGCTGTGAACTTCCACGCCGATTTCTGCCACGCCACCACCTCTTCGCCCAGCAACCACGCCGACTGCGGGTAGCGCTTGGCCCAGCCCGGATTGGTGGCCAGCTTGAAAGCGCGGGGCCTGTAGCTCAGCGTCACCAACTCGTGCTCTGGCATCTGGCGCGCGTGGCAGAGCAACACGGCCAGTCGCAGCGCCATGAGCTGTTTGGCAAACAGTTCATCCTGCAGCGCTTCTTCGAGCTTGCGCAACTTGCCGCGCTGGCCCAGCACCAATTGGCTCATGCGGTGCAACTCTGGCAGTGAGAAGCCTCGGGCGTCGACGTTGTCCAGAATGTAGGCGCCGTGATGGTGTGAGCTCTCGTGCGAAATGTGGGTGCCGATCTCGTGCAGCCGCGCCGCCCAGGCCAACTTCTGCGAATAACGCTCGTTTTGCGCGTCCACCGCGGCAATCTGTGAGAAGAGGGCAGTGCTCACCGTGCTCACCCGTTTGCCCTGCGCCTCATCGGCCGAGAAACGGTGGGCCAGCCAGTTCACGGTGCGTTCGCGCACATCGCCCCCGTCGGTGTCGCGGTCGATCAAGTCGTACAGCGCGCCGTGTCGCAGCGCGCCCTGGGCCGGCAGCATCTGCTCGATGCCGAACAGGTCGAAAATGGCGCGCAGCACGCTCACACCTCCGCCGATGACAGGACGGCGGTCGTCTTTCAGCCCTTCGAGGCGCAGCTGATCGACGTTGCCTGCCTTGATCATGCGGTCGGTGAGCCAGTCCAGCCCGGAGCGCGTCACCACACCCGAGGCCCAGCCGTTGGCGGCCAGCATGTCGGCCACCGCACCCACCGTGCCTGAAGATCCGTAGGCCACAGTCCAGTCGGACGGTGGGAATTTGTCCAGTGCTTCGTCAATCACCGCCTTGGCAGCGACTTCGGCCGTTTTGAACGCGGCAGCCGAGAAAACCCCGCGCGCAAAGTAACGCGTCGACCAGGCCACGCTGCCCAGTCGGTACGACTCCATGTTGCGAGCCGAGTAGCCCTGACCCAGGATCATTTCGGTGGAGCGCCCGCCGATGTCGACCACCAGGCGTTTTTCATCCGAGTGCGGCAGCAGGCGCGACACACCCTGGTAAATCAGGCGCGCCTCCTCGTAGCCTGACACCACGTCGATCGGGAACCCCAGGATCGTCTGGGCCTGGCGCACAAAATCTTCGCGGTTCTTCGCCTCGCGCAAGGTCTGGGTGGCCACGGCGCGCACCTGCTGGCGCTTGAAGCCGTGCAGCCGTTCGGCAAAGCGGGCCAGGCATTCCCAGCCGCGCTCCATGGCCGCCTGGCTGAGGTTTTTTTCCTCGTCCAGCCCGTTGCCCTGGCGCACGGTTTCCTTGAGGTATTCGATGCGCTCGATGTGGCCCGAGTGGTAACGGCCGATTTCCAGCCGGAAGCTGTTGGAGCCAAGGTCGATGGCGGCAAGTAAGGTACCGTTTTGCATGCGAAAGGGGGTTCGGCGAGCCGGAACGGCTTCTCGGGGAGCGGGAGAGGGATGAGCGAGCCCGGATTGTGACGCATGCCCGGGCAGGCTTCTGTGCGCAAACGTGCAAACCGGGGGCCCGGTTCGCCCCCTCCGGTTTTGTGACAAGCGGCAGATGTCACGAGCTTGTCATATTGCCTGCCTAGAGTTGTGTCTGTTCCTCTTCCCAACCGCAAGGAGTCTCTCAATGATCAACAAGCGCATTTTCCTCCAGGCCGTCGCCGCTGCCGCCATGGCCACCGCCGGCATGGGCTCGGCCATCGCTGCCGACATCACCGGCGCTGGCGCCACCTTCCCATTCCCGATCTACGCCAAGTGGGCTGAAGCCTACAAGGCACAGACCGGCACCGGCCTGAACTACCAGTCGATCGGCTCCTCCGGCGGCATCCGCCAGATCCGTGCCAAGACGGTCGCTTTCGGTGCCACCGACGCGCCTGTGTCCGGTGCAGATCTGGACAAAGACGCCATGGTCCAGTTCCCGGCCATCATCGGCGGCACCGTGCCCGTGATCAACCTGGACGGCTTCAAGCCGGGCGAATTGCGCGTGACCGGCCCCGTGTTGGCCGAGCTGTTCATGGGCACCATCAGCAAGTGGAACGACCCCAAGTTGGCCGCCCTGAACCCCGGCAAGACCCTGCCAGACCAGAACGTGACCGTGATCCACCGCGCCGACGGTTCGGGCACCACCTTCAACTTCACCGACTACCTGAGCGCTGTGAGCAAGCCCTGGGCCGACAGCGTGGGCAAAGGCGCCGCCGTCAAGTGGCCAGCACCATCTTCCGTGGGTGGCAAGGGCAACGAAGGTGTGGCTGCGAACGTGAACCGCGTCAAAGGTGGTGTGGGTTACGTCGAGTACGCCTACGTCAAAAAGAACAACATGAACTTCCTTCAGCTGCAGAACGCCGACGGCAAGTACGTGAGCCCGGACGACAAGACCTTCGCTTCGGCTGCCGCCGGCGCCGACTGGTTCAGCGTCCCCGGCATGGGTGTGTCGATGGTCAATGCCAAGGGCGCCGAGACACCGGCCACGATGGCCGTCGGGCGGGGCGACATCGCGAGCAGCTGCTCGACGCTGCGAGCCCCGTGCTCCGCCGACAACGAGCCGATCAGGCTCATGGTTTCGTCGGGCACGCCACGCTCCGTGACTGCCTCGGCCATGCCGGCGATCCGCTCTCGGACCGGCCACAGGTCAAGGGCGCCGGTGATGAGCGCGATGCGGCGGTGACCCAGGTCAAGGAGGTGGCCGATGGCGGCCCGCATCCCGGCGCGATGGTCGTTGCGGACGATGCTCGCGTCGATGTCGGCGTTCACGTCACGGTCGATCATGATGATCGGCACGTCCACCTGAT
>JBBQSX010000193.1:0-6704 GCA_038213545.1 Burkholderiales bacterium | reverse complement strand
CTCGAAGTCCTGGACCCGGAGCAAAACCACACCTTCGGCGATCACTACGTTGAAGTCGACTTCGACCTGTCCGACGTGATGTTCGTCGCCACCTCGAACTCGATGAACATTCCACCAGCATTGCTGGACCGCATGGAAGTGATCCGCCTCTCGGGCTACACCGAAGAGGAAAAGACCAATATAGCCATGCGTTACCTGCTGCCCAAACAGCTCAAGAACAACGGCCTGAAAGAGGGCGAGCTGGAGGTCAAAGAGGAGGCGGTACGCGACATCGTGCGCTACTACACCCGCGAAGCCGGTGTGCGTTCGCTGGAGCGTGAACTCTCCAAGATCTGCCGCAAGGTGGTCAAGGGTTTGCTTCTCAAGAAGTACACGCCCACGGTGATCGTGGACGCCGGGAACCTCAACGATTTCCTGGGTGTGCGCAAGTACAGCTACGGCCGTGCCGAGGCGCAAAACCAGGTGGGCCAGGTGGTTGGTCTCGCATGGACCGAGGTGGGCGGCGATCTGCTGACCATCGAAGTTGCGATCATGCCGGGCAAGGGCGTCATCACCCGCACGGGTTCGTTGGGCGACGTGATGAAAGAGTCTGTGGAGGCGGCCCGCACCGTGGTGCGCAGCCGGGCCCGCATGCTGGGTATCAAGGACGAGCAGTTCGACAAGCGCGACATCCACATACACGTGCCGGATGGCGCCACGCCCAAGGACGGTCCGAGCGCAGGAGCTGCCATGACCACGGCACTGGTGTCATCGATCACTGGCATTCCGGTGCGCGCAGATGTGGCGATGACCGGTGAGATCACCCTGCGGGGTGAAGTTACGGCCATTGGCGGATTGAAAGAGAAGCTGCTGGCAGCGCTGCGCGGCGGTATCAAGACGGTCATCATTCCTGAAGAGAACGTCAAGGACCTCGCCGACATTCCCGACAACGTGAAGCAGGGGTTAGAAATCGTGCCAGTGAAATGGATCGACAAAGTGTTGGCGATTGCACTCGAACGCCAGCCCGTTCCTTTGACCGATGAAGAGGTGGCAGCTCAGATTGCGGCCGCCTCCACGCGCGCGCCCACGCCCGGGCAGGACGCGGTGAAACACTGATCAAAAAATCTGAGGCGGCTTGAAAGTGGCCCATTTTTTAGGTTAGAATTTCAGCTTCCGGCAGACATGCGGAACAGCACTTACAAGTGTTGAAGAATGCGGGAATAGCTCAGTTGGTAGAGCGCAACCTTGCCAAGGTTGAGGTCGCGAGTTCGAGTCTCGTTTCCCGCTCCAGATTCAAAAAGGGAAGCTCTGCTTCCCTTTTTTGTAGCTTTTTCAGATCGGTGTTTTTTGTACCGATGCTGACGGCGCGATAGCAAAGCGGTTATGCCCCGGATTGCAAATCCGGTTAGTCCGGTTCGACTCCGGATCGCGCCTCCAGATCATCTGCAACCCCGCCAACACGATTGTTGCCGGGGTTGTTTCATTTGAGCCAGCCGGTCCTTGGGGCTTGTCTGTTGATGCGGTGTCTTCACCTGCGACAATCCACACTCGGCCTCGATGGTGAAATTGGTAGACACAGCGGACTTAAAATCCGCCGCCATCCCGAAAGGGAGCGTACCGGTTCGACCCCGGTTCGAGGCACCAGGCTAGGTTTTTTCCGGTTTCGCCGGTACAGTGAGTTTTCATGACCCGATACAACGCGCCCTTCGAGATCCACGTGCACGGCGACGTGCCATTGCGCGACGATGTGGTGTTTGCCCAGATCCAGGACGCGCTCAAGCCTCTGTGGGTCTACGCTGGCGCCAAGTCGCTGGCCGCAGCGGCCGAGAGCAGCTACGAAGACGAGCCGGGCATCCGTTTCGACGCCGAATCCCATGTCTTGCAGATCTGCTGGACCGTGCCTGGAGACGAGGATTTCCGGCAGGTGATCGAGGAGGCTTGCATGGGCCTCAATGACATCGCGTCCACCGGTGCGCCACTGGAGGTGTCGTTCTACGACGCCGAGTTTGACGAGGAAGACGAGTCCTCCGAGGAAGAAGCGCGTGACGACTTCCTCATGTGTTTCGTGGGACCGACGCCGGCGGCGATCATGCAGGTGCAGCGTGACCTGCTGGTGCAGGACGTGCTGCACATCATGGAGCGCCACTTCGACGCATCCGAGTTGGGCGACGTGGTGGGCTCGATCGACAAGCTCTTCACCCAGCGCTTCGACGCCTTGGTGAACTCCATGCAACTGGGCAGGCCCCCTCGCGGTTATGGCGGACAGTCGGGCCATGGCGGCCCGCGCAAGCCCCGCCACCTTCACTGATCTGCGACCAAGTCGCACCAGCCTGACATACTCAGGCACTAGACTGCGCTGCACGGTGGAATTTCCAATCCGCTGCCCGGAGCGTCCATGTCTTTCTTTTCCACCGATGCCCTGAACCCCGGCGTGCGCAAGCGCGAGGTGTTCGGCTGGGCGATGTTCGACTTCGCCAACTCGGGCTACACCACCGTGGTGTTGACTGCGGTGTTTGCAGCCTACTTTGTGGGAGCGGTGGCGGATGGTGCGGATTGGGCCGCGTTTGCCTGGACGGCGGCGCTGAGCGTGTCGCACCTGATCGTGATGCTGACCATTCCTGCCATGGGTGTCTGGGCCGATCAACATGGTGCGAAAAAGCGGCTCTTGATGTTCACCACGGCTGGTTGCGTACTGGCCACGGCGGCGCTGGCGTTGGTGGGTCCGGGTGCCGTGGTGTTGGGCGTGCTGCTCATCGTGGTGTCCAACGTTTTTTTTGCCTGGGGTGAGTCGTTGGTGGCGGCCTTCTTGCCCGAGTTGGCCAGGCCGGCGGCCATGGGCCGCGTGAGCGGCTGGGGCTGGAGTCTGGGTTACTGCGGCGGCATGCTGGCGCTTGGCTTGAGCCTGGCCTATGTGCTGTGGGCGCAGGCGCAGGGACAGAAGGCCGCGCAGTTCGTACCTGTGACCATGCTGATCACGGCCGCGGTTTTCGCGTTGGCTTCCATGTTCACCCTGGCTTTTCTGCGGGAGCGTGCCAAGCCCAGGGCCGATCTCCGAGGTTCGGCCTGGCGTCAGTCATACAGCCAGTTACGCAACACGTTCCAGCAGGCCCGGCGCTACCAGGATTTCATGTGGCTTTTGGCCTGCGCCACGGCTTACCAGGGTGGCGTGGCGGTGGCGATCACGCTGGCAGCGATCTACGCCGAGCAGGTGATCGGCTTCGTGCAGCAGGAAACCATGGTGTTGATCTTTGTACTCAACATTGCTGCCATGGTGGGCGCCTTTGCCTTCGGCTATTGGCAGGACCGCCTGGGCCACAAGCTTGCGCTGGGCATCACGCTGGTGGGTTGGGTCGCCACTTGTCTTATCGCCGCCGTCACCACCACCAAGGGCGGCTTCTGGTACGCAGCCGCCATCGCGGGCGTGTGCATGGGTTCCAGCCAGTCGTCGGGCCGTGCCATGGCCGGCATGCTGGCGCCACCGGCGCAACTCGCCGAATTTTTCGGTCTGTGGACGTTTGCCACCCGGGTGGCGAGCATCATCGGACCACTGAGCTACGGTGCCATCACCTGGATGACGGGGGGCAATCAGCGCCTGGCCATCGGCTCCACGGCAGTGCTGTTTGTCATCGGACTGGTGCTGCTGATCCCGGTCAACATGAAGCGCGGCAGGGAGGCTGCGCTTCGGTAGCAAGGAGGGATCAGACCACCAGTTTGCCGGTCAGGGTCTGAATGCCGAGCCACCGGTTGGCCGCGAGCGACAGCGCGGCGGGGTCTCCGGTCGAGAGCAGTTCGGGTGAGACGGCGGCCGATCCCGCTTCAACCGCCTTCAGCACATCCCGTGTGCGGCGTGCCACGGCCACACCGGTGTCGACCAAGGCCACGTCTGACCCCAGCAATTGCGCCAGCGCATTGGCGGCAAAGGGGTAGTGCGTGCAGCCCAGCACAACTGTGTCCATGTCACCTGGGGCGTGCTCGCGCAATGCGGCCACATACCGCTCGCAGAGTATTTGTTGGGCTGGCAGGTCGTCGCGCTCGATCGCATCCGCCAAACCGTCGCAAGGCTGGCAGATGAAATGCACCGGGCTCGACGCTGTGTTTTCGAGTTGCGTGCGCAGACGCGCGAAACGTTCGCTGTTGAGCGTGCCGCGCGTGGCCAGCACGCCGATGTGGCGCGTCCGGCTGGTTGCAGCGGCGGGCTTTAGAGCTGGTTCTACGCCCACGATGGGCAGGTCGGGGTGGGTTGCGCGCAGGCTGTCGATGGCCAGAGCGGTAGCGGTGTTGCAGGCGACCACCAGGGCCTCGATCTGGTGGGTCTGGCGCAGCCAGGTGGTGATGCGCTCGGATCTGTCGGTGACCTCGGCGACCGTGCGCTCGCCATACGGCGCATACGCACTGTCGGCAACATAGACGAAGCGCACCCCGGGCAACTCGGCCAGCAGTGCGCGCAACACGCTCAGGCCGCCGACCCCGCTGTCGAAGACACCGACGGTTTTCAAGCGGCGGCGACGCTGATGCCCTTGAACTCGCCGGTGGCAATGCGCTTCTGCCATTCGGCCGGGCCGGTGATGTGCGCGCTGGTACCGCCCGAGTCCACAGCCACCGTCACCGGCATGTCGACCACGTCGAATTCGTAGATGGCCTCCATTCCCAGGTCTTCAAAGCCCACCACTTTGGCGTGCTTGATGGCTTTGGACACCAGGTAGGCCGCACCGCCCACGGCCATGAGGTAGGCGCTCTTGTGCTGCTTGATGGATTCGATGGCGACCGGGCCCCGCTCGGCCTTGCCGATCATGGCGATGAGGCCGGTCTGCTCCAGCATCATGTCGGTGAAGCCGTCCATGCGCGTGGCGGTTGTGGGGCCAGCGGGGCCCACGGCCTCGTCGCGCACCGGGTCGACCGGGCCTACGTAGTAGATGACGCGGTTGGTGAAGTCCACCGGCAGCTTCTCGCCCTGGGCGAGCATGGTCTGGATGCGCTTGTGCGCAGCGTCGCGGCCGGTGAGCATCTTGCCGTTGAGCAGCAGGGTCTGGCCAGGCTTCCAGCTGGCCACCTCGGCTTTGGTCAGTTTGTTGAGGTCCACGCGTTGGCTCTTTTGTGTGTCGGGCACCCAGTTCACGTTGGACCACAGGTCCAGGCTGGGCGCTTCCAGGTACACCGGGCCGCTGCCGTCGAGCACGAAGTGCGCGTGGCGCGTGGCGGCACAGTTGGGGATCATGGCCACGGGCTTGCTGGCCGCGTGCGTGGGGTACATCTTGATCTTGATGTCGAGCACGGTGGTGAGGCCGCCCAGGCCCTGCGCGCCGATTCCCAGGGCGTTGACCTTCTCGTAGAGCTCCAGACGCAGCTCTTCCACCTGCGTGAGCATCTCGCCCTTGGACGCCTTGGCTTGCAGCTCGTACATGTCGATGTCGTCCATCAGGCTTTCTTTGGCCATCAACACCGCCTTCTCGGCCGTACCGCCGATGCCGATGCCCAGCATGCCTGGCGGGCACCAGCCGGCACCCATGGTGGGCACGGTCTTCATCACCCAGTCAACCACCGAGTCGCCGGGGTTGAGCATGATCATCTTGCTTTTGTTCTCGCTGCCGCCGCCCTTCGCGGCCACGGTCACTTCCACCGTGTCGCCTGGCACGAGCTCGGTGAAGATCACGGCGGGCGTGTTGTCCTTGGTGTTCTTGCGTGCGAACTGCGGATCTGCCACCACCGAGGCGCGCAGCTGGTTGTCGGGGTGGTTGTAGCCCTGGCGCACGCCTTCGTTGATGGCGTCCTCCAGGCTGCCGGTGAAGCCGTCGAGTCGCACGTTCATGCCGACCTTGAGGAACACGTTGACGATGCCGGTGTCCTGGCAGATCGGGCGGTGACCGATGGCGCTCATCTTGCTGTTGGTCAGGATCTGCGCAATGGCATCTTTGGCTGCTGCGCTCTGCTCGCGCTCGTAGGCCCGGGCGAGGTGGGCGATGTAGTCGGCCGGGTGGTAGTAGCTGATGTACTGCAGGGCGGCGGCGACGGATTCGATCAGGTCGTTCTGGCGGATGCTCGTGGTCATGGCGGTGGGGGTGTTGGTGTCGGTGTCGGTGTCGGTGTCGGTGTCGGAGTCTTTTGCCGTCACGGCAGCACAGACGCAGGGAGGTGCACAGTCTGCTACGGTGGGCCAGCCGGTATTTTGACAGGTCGTCCCAACGCCGGCTGACACAGGAGAGCGCCATGAAGACCCGTATGGAACGCGACACCATGGGCGAGGTCGCCGTGCCCGCGGAGCGGCTGTGGGGCGCACAGACCCAGCGCTCGCTGCAAAACTTCGACATTTCGGGCGAGCGTCAGCCAAGCGAACTCATCCGGGCGCTCGCGCAGGTCAAGCGGGCGTCTGCCGTGGTGAATCACGCGCTGGGCCTGCAGGACACGCAGAAGACCGAAGCGATCGTGGCAGCCGCCGACGAGGTGATTGCCGGGCAGCACGTGGCCGAGTTTCCGCTGGTGGTGTGGCAGACCGGATCCGGCACGCAGACCAACATGAACCTCAACGAAGTGCTCGCCAACCGGGCCAGCGAGTTGCTGGGCGGAGAGCGCGGGGAAGGGCGCCTGGTTCATCCCAACGACGATGTGAACCGCAGCCAGTCGAGCAATGACGTGTTTCCCACCGCCATGCATGTGGCTGCGGTGGACGCGATCACGCACCGGCTGCTGCCAGCGTTGAAACTGCTGCGAACCACCCTGGCGCAGAAGAG
>JBBQSX010000192.1:0-6709 GCA_038213545.1 Burkholderiales bacterium | reverse complement strand
GTGTTGCAGCGTGCGCTGGCCCTGGGCGGCAGCAGCCTGCGCGACTTCACCAGCGCCGAGGGCCAGAGCGGCTATTTCCAGCTCGACGCCATGGTGTACGGTCGAGCCGGCCTGCCGTGCCGCGTGTGCGGCTTGCCGATCAAGGCCGTTCGTCAGGGTCAGCGGTCGACCTTTTATTGCCCAAACTGCCAGAAAACTTGAGGCGGTCAACGAACCGACGAGCGCGAACCTGGAGCGCTGACCGGTGGGAGGGCGATGCTATATTGAATCAACCCAACGAGACATTGCGTATGAGTTTCAATCAGGACTTGGATGAGCATGGAGCCTGGCGCAAGCAATTCGCCTTGCGACTCAAGCTGTTGTCCGAATGGCTGATCGATCACGACCTCATGCAGCCCGGAGTGCGTGACCGCCTGGAGCAACTGCATGCCGAGGTGAAGAACGACAAGATCATGGTCGCCTTTGTTGCCGAGTTTTCGCGTGGCAAGTCTGAGCTGATCAATGCGGTGTTCTTCGCCGGTTACGGTCGTCGGATCATGCCGGCGAGCGCCGGGCGCACCACCATGTGCCCCACGGAACTGGCCTACGATGCTGATGTTCCGCCCTGTTTGAGGCTGCTCCCGATTGAGACCCGTCTGCAGCCCCAATCCTTGCTGGACTGGCGCAACGCGCCCAACAAATGGGAGCGAGTCGATCTGGATGTGAACGATCCCAAGCAACTGGCCAAGGCGATTCAGAAAGTGGCTGAGGTGCGGCGGGTGAGCCGCAGCGAAGCCGGCGCACTCGGCTTCTGGAACGACGAGACGCCAGACGACAACCCGCTGGTGGGCGCCGACGGCCTGATCGAAGTGCCCAAATGGCGCCACGCATTGATCAACATGGCGCACCCGCTTCTTAAGCAGGGACTTGTAATTCTGGACACGCCCGGTTTGAACGCGATTGGTGCCGAGCCGGAGCTCACGGTGAGTCTTTTGCCGCAGGCGCACGCGGTGGTGTTCATTCTGGCAGCCGACACGGGCGTGACCAAGTCCGACCTGACCATCTGGCGGCAGCACCTGGCTGCCCTGGGGGAGGGGCGCGAATCGCGGCTGGTGGTGCTCAACAAGATCGACACCATGTGGGATGCGCTGAGCTCGCCCGAGCAAGTGCAACTGCAGATTGCATCGCAGCGCACCGACTCGGCCGAGATTCTGGGCCTCTCGCCGCGCCAGGTGCTGGCGGTGTCGGCCCAGAAAGGCCTGCTGGCCAAGGTCCATCGCGACAAGAAGCTACTCGAAGCGAGCAACCTGATGGAGTTGGAAACGGCGCTCGGCGTGGACCTGCTGGGCCAGCGGCGCAAAATCCTGAGCGCGGCGGTGGCCACCGGCATCCAGTCCTTGCGGGTGGAAACCACCCGCATGGTGCACACGCGCTCTCGCGACCTGGTCGAGCAGATCCAGGAGCTGGAAGGCTTGCGCGGCAAGAACGCCGGCGTGATCAAGCAGATGCGCCTTCGCATCGAGCAGGAGCAGGCCGATTTTGACGCCAGCGGCGCCAAGATCCAGGCGGTGCGTTCGGTGCACTTGCGCCTGCTCAAAGACCTGTTTGCGATGCTGAGCTCCACGCACCTCAAGGCGGAGGTGGCGGTTCTGTCCAAAGCGCTTCGGCAGCCGGGCATCAAACTCGGTGTGCGTCGTGCTTATGACCACACCTTTGATCGGCTGCGCGTCGACATGAGCAAGGCAGACGGCATGGCGGGCGACATCCAGTCCATGCTGGAAGGCAGCTTCAAGAGCCTGAACGCCGAGTATGGTTTCTCATTGCAGGCGCCCACCCCGCCGCAACTGGCCCAGTACGTCAAAGATCTCGACCTGATCGAGAAGAGCCACCTGCAATACCTGAGCCTGGGCAATGCGCTCAAGCTGGCGAACCCCGAGTTTGCCGAGCGCCTGGCGCGGGCGCTCATGAGCCGCCTGCGCGTGGTGTACGACACGGCAGTCAACGAGGTGGAGCTGTGGAACAAGTCGGCGGCAGCACAACTGGATGCCCAGTTGCGTGAGCGTCGTCGCAACTTCACCCGACGTATTGAAGCTGTCTCGCGCATCCAGCAAGCCGCGGGTGGCCTTGATGAGCGCATTCGCGAACTTCAGACCCACCAGGCCAGGCTCAATCTGCTGGATGCCAAATTGTCCGAGCTGACCGACCACCTGCTGGCAGCGCCTGACGAAGAAACCGACGAAGCACTGGCGGCATGAGCGGTGCCGTCGGCATGCGCGCCGATCTGCCCTCGACCTTTGCGACCCTGCTGATCGACTGGCAACGCCGTGCCGGGCGCAGAGGCATGCCTTGGCAGGGCAGTCGCGACCCTTACCGCGTGTGGCTGTCCGAGGTCATGTTGCAGCAGACCCAGGTGAGCACCGTGCTGGGCTACTACGCACGGTTCCTGGAGCGGTTTCCCGACGTGCAGGCCTTGGCTTCTGCTGAAGCCGATGAGGTCATGGCTTTGTGGAGCGGTTTGGGCTACTACAGCCGAGCACGCAACTTGCACCGTTGCGCCCAAGCGGTGGTGCAGCAGCACGGCGGTGCATTTCCGTCGACTGCGGCCGGGCTTGAGACCTTGCCCGGCATCGGCGCTTCCACCGCCGCCGCCATCGCATCGTTCTGTTTCGGTGAGCGTGTGTCCATCGTGGACGGCAATGTGCGCAGGGTGCTGACACGCTTGCTCGCGTTCGAGGGCGACCTGTCGCAGACAAAACCCCAACGCGCGCTGTGGGAGATGGCGCAGGCGCTGCTGCCGATCGAGCCCTCGGCCGACGACATGACCGCATACACACAGGGTCTCATGGATCTGGGCGCGACGGTATGCACACGCAGCCGTCCTGCCTGCGCGCAGTGCCCCATGCACGGCATTTGCCGCGGATACCAGGCGGGTGATCCGCAGCGTTTTCCTGTGAAGACCCGAACCTTGAAGCGCCGCCATGAAAGCTGGTGGTTGCTGCTTGTGAGGTTGTCCGATGGACCAGAGCGCTTCTGGCTGCAGCGCCGGCCGGCCAGCGGCATCTGGGCTGGTCTGTTTTGTCCGCCCGTGTTCGAGAGTGACCAGGCCGCTCGCGCGGACCTGCCGCAGGCCTGGCTGGATTCGTTGATCGCTCTGGACGCGGTATCGCACAGCCTGACTCACCGTGAGTTGCGTTTGCACCCCTTGCTGCTGGAACTCAGGTCGGAGCCCCGCCCTGGCGAATTGCCAGAGGGCCAATGGGTGGACGCTGCGCTGCTGGCCCAGCATGGCCTGCCCTCGCCCGTCAAGCTGCTGTTGCAAGCTTTGCTGGTACCTGACCTGCTTGCGCGGGCTTAAACGCCGGGCACCATCGGCGTCGGCCAGCTGTCGGACTCACGGTGCCTCACGCGTGTGGACCAGTCCACGCCGAAGGCACGTGCGAGTTGCTCTACGAGGTACACAGAGCGGTGCTGCCCGCCGGTGCAGCCAATGGCCACGGTCACATAGCTGCGGTGATCGCGCAGCATCTGTGGGAGCCAGTGCCCAAGAAAGTCGGTGATCTGCTGCTCCATCCGTCGAACCTCGGGCTGGGCCTCCAGGTAGGCCGCCACCGCTGCGTCGCGGCCGGTGAGGGGCTTGAGGTGGGGCTCGTAGTGCGGGTTGGAGAGCATGCGCACGTCAAACACAAAGTCGGCGTCCATGGGGATGCCACGCTTGAACGCGAACGACTCAAACACGAGTGTGAGTGGTGCCTGCGTGGCACCGAGCAGGTCCTTGATCTGGCTGCGAAGGTGCGTGGGCCGGATCAGGCTGGTGTCGAGCACCAGTGCCTGATCGCGCAGCTCGGCCAGCAGCTCGCGCTCCTGCTCGATGGCATCGGTCAGGGCGCGGTGCTGGTCGTTGAACTGCTTCAGCGAAAGAGGGTGCAGTCGCCGCGTTTCAGAGAACCGGCGCACCAGTGTTTCGGTGGTGGCGTCCAGGAACACGGTGGTGAGGTTCACCGGGCGTTGTGCGTGGCGTTGCAGCTGCACCAGCCGTTTGGGCAAACCTGGCAGCGAGCCAGCGCTGCGCACGTCCATGGCAATGGCCACCTTGCTGGCTTTGTGGCTCTGTTCGAGTTCGATGAAGGCCTCGAGCAACTCAGGCGGCAGATTGTCCACGCAATAAAAGCCCACGTCTTCCAAAGCAGTGAGCGCGACCGACTTGCCCGAGCCGGACATGCCGGTGATCAGAACCAGGTGGATCGGGGCGTCGTGCGTGTCAGACATGCTGCTTGGAGCACTCACGCTGACAGGAGTTCTCGGGCATGGGCCAGCGAGATCTCCGATTTCTCGCTGCCGCCGAGCATGCGTGCAAGCTCTATCACACGCGCTTCGTGCCCGATGGGCGCCACTGTGCTCAGCGTCTGCCGGCCCACCATCTGTTTGCTCACCAGCAGGTGGTGGTCGGCGCACGCCGCCACCTGAGGCAGGTGGGTCACCGCCAGCACCTGCCGGTCGTGCCCGAGCTGGCGCAGCAACTGGCCCACGGTGTGCGCCACGGCGCCGCCGATGCCGGAGTCCACCTCGTCAAAGATGAGCGTGGGCGCTTGCCCCAGCCGGCTGGTGACCACCGAGATGGCGAGCGCAATGCGCGAAAGTTCACCGCCAGAGGCCACCTTACCCACTGGTTTGGGCGTGGTGCCCGCGTGGCCCGCCACGCGGAATTCGACCTGTTCCCAGCCGTGAGCCTGGGGTTCTTCGAGGCGCTGCAAGGCCACCTCAAACACGCCGCCCTGCATGCCCAGGGTCTGCATGCTCTGCGTGACCGCCTTCGACAGTTTGGGCGCTGCCTTCTCGCGTTCCTTGGTGACGGTTTGCAATTCGGTGTTGAAAGCCTGCCAGGCTGAGCGCTCGACCTTGAGCAGCGCGTTCAGGTCGAGTGCCTGGTCGATGGTGGCGAGTTCTCGCTTCCACTGCGCCAGCACATCGGCGAGCTCTTCCGGGCTGCGGCGGTATCGGCGCGCCAGCGACAACCATTGCGCCAGTCGCTGGTCGAGCACGTCCAGGCTGGCCGGGTCCTGATCGGTGTGGCGCGTGTACTGGTGCAGGTTGTGCACGGTGTCCTGCACCTGGGCCAGCGCGGCCTCCAGTGCGGCAATGCCGTCTGCGAAGCGGGGCTCGATGTGCGCCTGCGCTTGCAGCGCAGTGAGCGCTCGATGGATCAGCGCCGCTGCGTTCGATTCTTCGTCATCCAGTGCGGTGATGGCAGCCTGCGCGGCGTCCAGCAGACCCTGCGCATTGGCGAGGCGGCTGTGTTGGGCGTTCAGTTCCTCCCACTCACCCGGCAGCGGTGCGAGCTTGTCGAGCTCGGCAATCTGCCATGAGAGGCGCTCGCTTTCCTGTTTGAGCGTGTTTTGTTTTTCGGTCGCGCTGTCCAGTGCCTTGCGCTGGTGGCGCCAGTGAATCCAGGCGAGCGTGGCTGCCTTGGTGTCGATGCCTGCGTACGCGTCGAGCAAGTCGCGCACAGCCTCGGGGCGCGTGAGGCTCTGCCATGCGTGTTGTCCGTGGATATCGACCAGGCTGTTTGCCAGAGCCTTGAGTTGTGCCATGGTGGCCGCGCTGCCGTTGATCCAGGCGCGGCTGCGGCCTTCGGTATCCACCGTGCGGCGCAGCAGCAGGCTGTCTTCAGCCGGAAATCCTTGTTCTTCCAGCCAGGGTGCAACGGCGGGTGGCGCATCGAACTCGACGGCGATCTCGCAACGAGCAGCGCCTTCGCGTACCACGCCGCTTTCGGCCCGCGCGCCCAGCGCCAGCTGCAGAGCGTCGATGAGAATGGACTTGCCCGCACCGGTTTCGCCGGTGAGCACGCCGAAGCCCTGGTCCAGTTCCAGGTCGAGGGACTGCACGATGACGAAGTCGCGCAAGGCGATGCGGCGGAGGCTCATGTCGGGGTGTGTGACGATGGAAACAGACGCGATTCTGACGGGTCTTCAGACCCCTTCGTTCCAGTGCAGTTTCTTGCGCAAAGTGTCGAAGTAACTCCAGCCCACCGGGTGCAGCAGGCGCAGGGCGTGTTCGGAGCGTCGCACCACAATGCGGTCACCGTGCAGCAGGCTGGTGAAGGACTGCATGTCGAAATTGGCGCTGGCTTCCTTGCCGGAGACGATCTCCACCGCAATCTCGCTGTGCCCGGGCAGCACCACCGGCCGGTTCGACAAAGTGTGCGGTGCGATCGGCACCATCAACCAGCCTCCGATGGCCGGGTGCAGCAGTGGCCCGCCAGCCGACAAGGCGTAGGCGGTGGAGCCGGTGGGCGAGGCAATGATCAAGCCGTCGGCGCGCTGGATAGCCACAAAGTGCCCATCCACCTCCACCCTCAATTCGATCATGCTGGCCGCGCCACCGCGGTTGACCACCACGTCGTTGAGCGCGGTGGCCTCGAACACGCAGCGGCCGTCGCGCCAAACGCCCGCAGCCATGAGCGAGCGCGGGTCGTCTTCGAATGCGCCGCGCAGTATAGGGCGCAGCTTGTCGCGAAAGTCTTCGAACGGAATGTCGGTGATGAAGCCCAGGCGGCCCTGGTTGATGCCCACCAACGGAACACCGTAGCGCGCCAGCTGGCGGCCGATGCCCAGCATGGTGCCGTCGCCGCCGACCACCAGCGCCAGATCGCAGTGTTGACCCATCTCGGGCACCGAGAGCGCCGGGTACTGGGTGAGGCCGGTGTTGAGCGCAGTCTCCTGCTCGATCG
>JBBQSX010000191.1:0-6722 GCA_038213545.1 Burkholderiales bacterium | reverse complement strand
CGGCGTCGAACACCACGCCGCGTTCGGCCCAGTGCTCACCGAGCCGGCGGCTCTGGCGTTGGCCGAGCTCGCTGAGTTGGTCGTAGTCGTCCGCACCAAACGAGGCCTGGCCGTGGCGCACAAGGTAGAGCGTTCCCATGGGCGGCATTCTGGGTCCGTGTGCCGTGCTCACTTTGTCCCGGCAGCGACTGGGCGCCGCCGGCGCAGTCGCGCAGGCGTCTGCGGCCTTGCCTTTCGCCCTTCGAGATGGTCTGAACACCGGGGTGTTTGGGCTGCTTATCGGTCGGCTGCAAGAACAGCCCCGTGCTTCAATAAACGGCTATGTTGGCCCTTCCCCCATCCCATGTTGTTTGACCTGCCAACCCTGCTCGCCCTGCGGGTGGGCATCGACGTTCTGATCGCGCTGGCCTTCTGGGCCCAGATGCGGCGTTACCCTGCCATCGGAGGCCCGGGCTGGTGGTCGGTGTCCGCGCTCTTGAGCATCCTCGGATCGGTCATGTTGCTGTCGCGTGGCGGCTTGCCCGATGCGTTGACGTTCCCGGTGGGCAACACCGCGCTGATGATCAGCGCACTGTGTGCCTGGATGGGCTTTCGCAGCTACGCCGGCATGCGCCAGCCTCTGTTGCCGATCGTGGCGGCCGGCATGGCGTTCTTCTGCACAACGTTGTACTTTCTGGTCGAGCGGGATGTGCTGGCTGTGCGACAGAGTATCTTCACGGGCTCGGTGATCGCGATCGCCGTGTTGTGCTTTGTGGATATTCACCGCGCCGATCCCCAAGGCCGTGTGCCCGAGATGTATGCGCTCAAATGGCTCACGGCCTTCGAGTTCGTGGGCGTACTGGGCTTTGCCCTGGCCTTGCGGTTCAGTGGCTGGTCGCAAGCCGAGGTGACGCCGACGTTCATCTTCTTCTTCCTGCTCACCAAACTGCTGCGTGTGGTGTTGTATGGCGCCCTGGTGTCGTACCGGCTGCGCGTCGATGGCGACAAGGCGCGCCAGGGCTTGCAACAGCGCGAAGCCGATTCGCGCGCCCTGATCGACAACCTCAGCGCCGGCGTGATGGTGTTCCGGCCCGACCACACCTTGTCGAGCATCAACACCGCCGCCCGGCGCTTCCTGGGCTGGAGCGAGGGTGGGGCCAACCGCGCATTGCCCGAGCCGTCTGTGCAAGGTTGGCGGATGCTGCGCGACGATGGGCAAATCATGCGCCGCCATGAGGTGCCGTTCGAGCGTGTGCTCGCCACCGGGCAACCGGTGCTCAATGTGGTGATCGGCATGCCGCAGGGGGAGGGCGCGGGGGTGCACTGGGCCTTGTGCAACGCCTACCCCGAGAACAATCCGCACGGCGGACTGCGCCATGTGGTGCTGACCTTCATCGACATCACCTCGCTCAAGAACGCCCAGGCCCAGCAGAAGCACCTGCAGGCGCAGCTCGCGCAGTCGCAGAAGATGGAGGCGCTGGGCACGCTGGCCGGCGGTGTGGCGCACGACTTCAACAACATCCTCGCGGCCATTCTGGGCAACGCCGATCTGGCGCGCCAGGACCTGCCCGAGCACGCTGCCTCGCGCGAGAGCCTGCACGAGATCAGCACCGCCGCGCGCCGGGGACGTGAGCTGGTGCGCCAGATCCTGGCTTTCAGCCGCCAGCAGCCGATGCAGCGCACGCGGGTGGGTGTGTGCACCATCCTTGCGGAGTCGTGCGCCTTGCTGCGTGCCGGGCTGCCTGCCCACGTGGTGCTGGTGCAGTGCTGTGAGCCCGACAACGTGGCGATCGAAGCCGATGCCACCCAGATCGGGCAGGTGGTGGTCAATCTGTGCACCAACGCCATCCACGCACTCGACGGGCGCCCTGGACGCATTGAGTGCCGGATCGACACCTTGCCCAACACCTCGGCGGTGTTGCCCTCCGAGTTCGCCCAGACCTGTGCCCAGCTCGACGTCGGCGTGGTCAGACTGCGCGTCAGCGACAACGGCATGGGCATGGACGCAGACGTGCGCAGCCGCATTTTTGAACCCTTCTTCACCACCAAGTCGGTGGGTCAGGGCACGGGCCTGGGCCTGCCCGTGGTGCTGGGCGTCGTGCAGGTGCACGGCGGTGCGATCGAGGTCGATTCAGAGCCTGGCCGCGGCACCACCTTCACCCTGTACTTTCCTGCTGCGCCCGACATACCCGCCGTGGCCGACGGGGAATCCCCTTTCCCGATCGCCAGCGAACCCGGCACAATGCGCTGCCCACCGTCACTGCCTCCACCCGACACCCGTTCATCCAACCTTTGTGCCATGGCAGACGACTCCTCCCAGGTTCCCCATCACATCCTCTACGTGGACGACGACGACACCCTGGTGTTTCTGGTGCGCCGCCTGCTCGAGCGCCGGGGTTACCGTGTCACCGCATTCACCTCGCAGACCCAGGCCATCGACGCGGTGCGCGCCGACCCCGACGGCTTCCAGCTGCTGCTGACCGACTTCAACATGCCCGGCATGTCGGGGCTGGAGGTGGCCAAGGCGGCGCTGGCGATCAACCCCCTGCTGCCGGTGGCTGTGGCTTCGGGCTACATCACCGACGAACTGCAGGCCGAGGCCAAGGCCGCCGGTGTGCGCGAAGTGGTGTTCAAGACCGATGCGGTCGAGGCCTTCTGCGAAGTGGTGGCACGGCTGGTTCGTTCAGAACCGGTCTGAACGGTTCAGCACGGTGGCGAGCATTGCGCTGTCCACATTGCCACCGCACAAGGTGGTTCCCACCACCTGACCTCTGAGCGCGGCGCGCTCCTGCCACGCCGCCGCAAAACTCGCCGCGCCTGCGCCTTCGGCCACGTTGTGCGTGTCTGCAAACAACATGCGCATGGCCTCGGCCACCTCGGTGTCGCTCACCTGAACGAGGTGATCGAGGTGGGGTGAGAGCACGTCGAGTGCGGCCTGGTCGGCCACGCGGCACGCCATGCCGTCGGCCAGCACAGTACTCACCGGGGAGGCCACCACATGGCCTGCGGCCAGCGAGTCGGCGTAGGTGGTGGCGTGCGCGCTGATCACGCCCACGATGCGCACCGGGTGGTTCAGCGCCAGCTTGGCGGCAATGGCTGAACATGCGCCCGAGCCCTGGCCCACGGGCACGTACACCACGTCCATCTGTGGCACCGCGCGAAAGTACTCCCACCAGGCGGTGCTCACGCCGCGCAGCAGGTCGGTGTGAAAGCTGGGCACCATGTGTGCGCCGCGCTGGGCGGCGAGCGCCATGGCGTGTTCGCGGCTCTCCTGGAAGTCGTCGCCGTGTTCGATCAAGCTTGCACCCAGGGCGCGCATGGCGGCGTTTTTCTCCAGCGAGTTGCCGCGCGGCACCACGATGCTGCAGGCCACGCCGTGCTGGCGGGCTGCCCAGGCGATGCTCTGGCCGTGGTTGCCGCGCGTGGCACTCATCACCTCGCGCGGCAGCTCCCCGCGTTGCGAGAGTTGGTCAAAGTAGGTGAGGCCACCCCGGATCTTGAACGCACCCACCGGTGTGTGGTTCTCGTGCTTGACCCAACAGTCGGTGCCCAGCCGCGCACTCAGCGTGGCCCAGCGGTATTGCGGTGTGGCCTGGAACGATTGGTAGACCACTTGCGCGGCGGCTTCGATGTCGGAAAGACCGGGCAGGTGGGTGTTCATGGGGGCGAAAGCAGGGTGAGGCGGCCACGGGCCGGTGTGTCGAGTTCAGCGCAGAGACTGGCAGGTCCCTCGTGGCCGTCCATCACGCTCAGGGCGTCCAGGCCGAGCGCCTGCAGCGCCGCGCGCAAACCGGCCGCACCGGCGTGCCGCAGGCGCAGCTGGCGCAGGGTGATGCCGCTGGCCGGCATGTTTTGGGTCGGGTGCATGGAGCCCCACTGGATGAGCGTGGGCAGCACGCCGTTGAACAAGCGCTGACCGTCGTCGCGCACGCTGATGCGCCACTGCAGCAGGCCAGCGGGTGTCTCGCGCGATGCGCTGACCACCGGGCCGCGCTGGATACCGGTGGCCTGCAGGGCCGCGATGGCCGCGTCGATATCGGGCACGCTGGCCACCCAGTGCACCAGCTGGGGTCCGTCTTGCGTCAGCCGCGCCTGCAGCGCTGCGTCGTCCAGATCGAACCAGCGCTTGAACCCGGCGCCGCGCGTGGGCGTGGCGTCCGGGTTGATGGCGATGATTTCCAGGTAGGGCGGTTGGTCGCTGCCGTCGTCGAGCTTGAGCAGGCGGTTGTGCGTGCCGAACAACGGGTGTTCACCCCCCGGGCCAGGGGTGACGCCCAGCGTGGCTTCGCACCAGGCCACGCCTTCGGCGAGCGTGCGCGCGGCCACCACCAGGTGGTCGATGCGCGGCGTCACAACACCACCTGACCACTGATGCAGGTGACCGATGCGCCGCCGACCCAGATGGTGCCGTTTGCATCGCGTTCGATGTGCACGCGCCCGGCGCGGCCCATGGCAGTGCCCTGCGCGGCCACGTAGCGGTCGGGCGCCAGACCCGCGCCCATGAGCCACTGCGCCACGGCGGCGTTCAGGCTGCCGGTCACCGGGTCTTCGCTCAACGTGTCGTGCGTGTGGAAGAAGGCACGCACTTCAAACGCTGTGTCCGCGCCTGCGGGCTGCGGCGCGACCACGCCGATGTCCAGCCCGGCCAGCACGGTGGCGTTCGGCTTCAGGGCCAGCACCTGGGCTGCGGAGCGCAGCATCACGCCGCGCCAGGGCGGGCCGTTTTCGCACCAGGCGTGCGCCACGATGTCGTCGCGCGCCACACCCAGGCCGCGTGCGATCAGCTCCACGTCCGATTCGTCCAGTGGGCCGCTGCGGCGCAAGGGTGGCGCTGCGAAAGCCAGCCTGGCGCCGTCGCGTTTGATGGGCACGAGGCCCACGCCGCACTCCTGCACCACGTGTTCACCGCGCGGCTGTCCACCGGCTTGCAACCAGGCTTGGCAGGTGCCCAGCGTGGGGTGGCCGGCAAACGGCAGTTCGCGCCCCGGGCAGAAGATGCGAACGCGGTAGTCGGCTCCATTCGCCAATCCGTCGTTCGTGGGCGGCAACACGAAGGTGCATTCGGAGAGGTTGGTCCAGTCGGTGAAGCGCTGCATGGCTTCGGTGGTGAGGCCACTGCCGTCGAGCACCACGGCCAGCGGGTTGCCGAGGCAGGGCGTGTCGGTGAACACGTCGACTTGTTGAAATGCGCGTGAGGTCATGGGGCGTTCCTGTTCAGGACAAGGGCAGGTCGAGCACACCACGGCTGGCGGGCAGGGCCAGCCAGCCGGCGTACCAGCGTTCTAGGTGGGGCCAGGCGGGGCGCGGTTGCGGCAGGCCCCACCAGCGGTGCACCTCGCAGGCGATGGGTATGTCGGCCATGGTGGGTGCGTCGCCGGCCAGGAAGGCCTGGCGCGAGAGGTGTTCGTCGAGCATCGTGAACAGCGGTTCGGTGGCCGCCACCGATTGCGCGATCGCTTGGGCGTCGCGCTGCGAAGGTGCCACGCGTATCCACTGCTTGAAGCCTGGACTGCCCGCAGGGTTGAGTGTGGTCTGCTGCCAGTCCATCCAGCGTTCGGCGTTGAAGCGTTGCTGCAGATTTGCCGGGTACAACTTGCCTTCGCGTGCACAGAGGTATCTCACGATGGTGTTGGACTCCCACAGCGTGAAGTCACCGTCCTGCAGCAGCGGCACCAGGCCGTTGGGGTTCTTCGCGCGGTACCCGGGCGTATCCACCACGCCGAAGGTCAGGCCTGCGTCGGTGCGCGGCAAGTCGATGCCGAGCACCTGCGCGCACAGCACCACCTTGCGCACATTGATCGAACTCAGCCGGCCCCAGAGGTGCAGCATGGTGTCAGGCCTGCTGCTGCTCGCGGATGGCCTGCGCCAGCGCGGCCACACCGATGCGGATCTGTTCCACGCTGGCGGTCACGAAGCTCAGCCGCAATGTGCGCGGGTCGGGTTCGCTCGCGTAGAACGCGGCGCCAGGCACGAAGGCCACCCCCTTGTCCACCGCACGCGGCAGCAGGTCGACGGCGCTCATGCCTTCGGGCAGGCGCACCCACAGGAACATGCCACCGTCGGGCGAATTCCACTGCACGCCCAGCCCGGCCATCTCGGCCGTGAGGCTCTCCAGCATCGCGTGGCACTGGCTCTTGTAGAGCGCGCGGATGGTGGGCACATGGCGGTCCAGGAAACCGTCCTTGATCACCTCGGACACCATGCGCTGGTTGAAGCCGGGGCTGTGCAGGTCGGCCGCCTGCTTGGCTTGCAGCAGCTTGGGGTAGACCCCCCGGGGCGCGACGATGAAGCCCAGCCGCAGTCCCGGTGCGAGCACCTTGGAAAACGAGCCGAGGTAGATGCAGCCCTCGGGGTTGCGCGCAGCGAGCGGCAGCGGGGGCGGCGTGTCGAACCAGAGATCGCCATAGGGGTTGTCTTCCACGATCGGCAGGCCAAGCGCGGCGGCGCGATCCACCAGCGCGGCGCGGCGCGCCTCGCTCATGCTGCGCCCGGTGGGGTTCTGGAAGTTGGGCAGCACGTAGAGGAAACGCGCGCGGTTCCCGCCGCTGCCTGCGCGGCGCTCAAGGTCGTCCACATCAATGCCTTCGGCGTCGCTGGCCACGGCTTCAATCTGCGGCTCCATCGGTGCGAAGGCCTGCAGCGCGCCGAGGTAGGTGGGCGTTTCCACCAGCACGCGGCTGCCGGTGTCGATCAACACCTTGGCCACCAGGTCCAGGCCCTGCTGGCTGCCCGTGGTGATGAGC
>JBBQSX010000190.1:0-6865 GCA_038213545.1 Burkholderiales bacterium | reverse complement strand
GGTCTGGCGCAGCTGATCGCCGCCGCCAACAGCCCGAGCTTCAAGCTGCGCGCCACCGGCGCCCCGTTCGAATCCAAAGACCAGCTCAAGGCACGGGGCTACCGCTGGGACGCCGAGTCCAGGGTCTGGTTCTGCACCCTGGCCGACGCGCAGCGTCTTGAGGACGAGTTGGCATGGCTCAAGGCCGAGGTCTACGGCCGGCGCAGCGCGCGGGTCGATGTCGAGGCGCTGGACAGCCTCGTGCGCTACTCGGCCCGGCCGGGCACGCTCACGCAGCAGAGCCTGTAGGCCCCACGCGGCCCATGCGCCGCACCCGGAAGTACAGCCACAGCGCAATGCTCATGTTGAGCAGGTTGAAGGCGATGCCGTTCAAAAAGGCCGCGTGGTAACTGCCGGTCAGGTCGAATACCCAGCCCGACATCCAGCCGCCCAGGGCCATCCCCACCAGCGTTGCCATGATCACCGCGCCGACCCGCGCGCCGGCCTCTTTGGGCGGGAAGTACTCTCGGACGATGATGGCGTAGGACGGCACGATACCGCCCTGGAACAGGCCGAACAGCGCGGCAATCAAATACAGCGAGACCAGTCCGTCAAACGGCAGGAACAGCAGCAGCGCCACGCACTGCAGGGCCGAGCCCAGCAGCAGCGTGCGGATGCCGCCGATGCGGTCGCAGATCCAGCCCGAGATGAGCCGGCTCGCTATGCCGCAGAACAGCATCAGCGACAGCATCTCGGCGCCGCGCGCCGGGCCGAAACCCAGGTCGGTGCAATAGGCCACGATGTGGACTTGGGGCATCGACATGGCCACGCAACAGCCCACGCCGGCCACACACAGCAGGGCCATGGCGTGGTTGGGGCTCAGGCCGAACGGGCGGCTGGTGTCGGGCGCCACCTCGCCTGCGCTCACGGGAGTGGTCACCACCAGCGGCGGGCGCTGACGCATGCGGTTGGCCAGCAGAAACATGCCGGTGCCGCACACCACACCCAGGATCACATAGGTCTGGCGCCAGCCGATGGTCGAGATCCCCCACTGCACCAGTGGCGGCCACACCGTGCCGGCCACGTAGTTGCCGCTGGCTGCAATGGCCACCGCCATGCCGCGCCGCTTGTTCCACCACAGCGCGGTGTCGGCCAGCAGGGGCGCGAAGGTGGACGAACTGCCCAGCATGCCCAGCAGCAGCCCGTGCGCGAGGCCAAAGGTCCAGATGCTGCCCGAGTTGGCGGCCCAGATGAAACCGCCCGCCACCGCCACCGCGCCCACGCGCAGCACCGGCGTGATGCCGTGGCGGTCGGCGAATCGGCCGGTGAACAGGCCGCCGATGCCCAGACAAATCATCATCAGCGTGTAGGGCAGGGAAGCGTCGGCCCGGCCCACGCCGAACTCGGCCTGCACCGCCGGCAGCACCACCGCCACCACGTACATGCCGCTGTTGCCCAGCGTCACCAGCGCCAGCGTGGTGAGCAGACGGCGCACCGCCACGGGCGAGTCGATCAGGCTGGGGTCGGCGGGCGTGTTGGGCATGGCTGTGGATGCTACGCCGCAGGCCTCTTTGCGCTTGTCACGCGCGTTGCCGTTGTTGCTTACTCCGTTGGAGACCGAACAGACCGGACGCGCCGAGGGGCGGTTGCTCAGCCTTTCTCCTCAACTCTGACAAGGCATCCCATGAAAACCACCACCCATTCCCGTACCGTGCTGCTGGTCGGCGCTTTCCTGCTGGCTCCGTTGCTCACGCATGCCGCCACACTCAGCAAGGCCGATTACGCCGCCGCCAAAACCACCATCAGCGCGGACTACAAGGCTGCCAAGGCCGCTTGTGCCAACCTCAAGGCCAACGCCAAGGACATCTGCAAGGAAGAAGCCGAAGCCACAGAAAAGAACGCGCGCGCCGAGCTGGAGTTCAATTCCAGTGGCAAGCCGGCCGACGGCATCAAGGTGCAGGTGGTCAAGGCCGACGGTGCTTATGAAGTGGCCAAGGAGCGCTGTGACGACTTGAGCGGCAACGCCAAGGACGTCTGCAACAAGGAGGCAAAGGCAACGCACGTGGCTGCAGTGGCCAGCGCCAACACCGCGAAAGCCACGGCCGAGACCCGCGCCGAGGGCAAGGAAGACGTCAACGAAGCCAAATACAAGGTCGCCGCCGAGAAGTGCGATGCCTTGTCCGGTGACGCCAAGTCTTCGTGCGTCCAGGCCGCCAAAAAGACCTACGGCAAGCTTTGATCCTCGTGGGCTTCAGTCGAACAGGTCGGGCTCGCTGCGCACCAGGTCGTTCCAGATGGCCTGGAAGTGCAGCCAGCCGATGTACTCGCTGCCCACGTGTTCACGGCTGTAACGCGCGCGCTCGGCGGGCACCAGGCGCGGTGTGGCGCCGGTGGCCATCACGGCCAGTTGCTGCTGGCAGCAACGCTCCAGCGCGATGAACCAGAACGCCGCGGCCTCGATGCTGTGGCGGCTCGCTGTGAACAGGCCGTGGTTCTGATGGATCGCGGCCTTCACGCCCTTGAACCAGTCGGCCACTTTCAGGCCGGCTTTCACTTCCACCGCCACCTGGCCGGCTTCGTCACCAATCACCACGTGATCCTCAAAGAACGCAGCCGCGTCCTGCGAGATCGGCAGCAGTGGCTGGCCCAGCGACGCGAACGCCGTGCCGTAAACCGTGTGCGCGTGGCACATGGCAACGATGTCGGGGTGCGCCTCGTGCACCGCTGCGTGCAGCACGAAGCCGGCACGGTTGACCGCGTGGCGGCCTTCCACCACCTGGCCCTGGTGGTCCACCAGGATCAGGTTGGACACCTTCACCTGCGCGAAGTGCACGGCCATCGGGTTGGTCCAGTACAGGTGCGGGTGTTCGGGGTCGCGGATGGTCAGGTGGCCGGCGAAGCCGTAGTCGAAACCCTGGCGCGCAAACGCCCGGCAGCAGCCCGCCAGGCGCTCTTTCAGGTACTGGCGCTCCTGCGCCACGTTGTCGAAGCTGGGGATGCCGGGGTAGATCAGGCCGGGCTGGTCGGGCTGGTAGATCGAGACCTTGGGGTCGGTCAGCGGGTCGTGGCGGTGTTCCCGCAAGTTCGGCTTCTGACCCAACGCTGAGAGTTTTTCGAGCACGGCGGACATGGTGTCTCCTCGGGTGGTGATGACGCGTGATGGTCCTCTGAGGCGCGCGCATTGACAAACGATGAATGCTCATGGAAACATGAGCCAGTTTCATCTGAAAGCCCGTTGCATGAGGAATCTTCCACCACTGGCGCGGCTGCGCACCTTCGAGGCCGCCGCGCGCCTGCAGAGTTTTTCCCTCGCCGCACAAGAGCTGCACCTCACCGCGTCGGCCATCAGCCACCAGATCCGTGACCTGGAGCGGCACTTCGGCCGGGCGCTGTTCGAGCGCCGCCACCGCCAGGTGCAGACCACGCTGGAGGGGCGGCGCCTGTTCGAGAGCCTGGGCCGGTTGTTCGACGCGCTGGAAGCCACCTGCGCCGAGGTGCAGCTGCCCACCCAAGACGAGGTGCTGGCCGTGCACTGCGCGCCCAGCCTGGCGCTCAAGTGGCTCGGCCCGAACCTGCCTTCGTTCGTGACGCACCACCCCGCCATCAACATCCGCCTGACCACCGGCGCCGACCCGGTGGACCTGGGCGTGGTGCGCGACATCGATGTGGCGCTCTCATATGGTTCGGCGCGCCACAAGCCCGGGCTGGACGTGGTCTCGCTGGGCGACGAGCGCATCGCGCCGCTGGGCTCGCCCGCCTTGCTGGTGGCCAGGGAGCCTGCGTCCAAGGCGATCCAGCGCCTGACGCTGATCGACTCGCAGCTCAGCCCTGTGGGCTGGGCCGAGTGGTTTCAGCTCAACGGGCTGACGCTGCCCCAGCGCCCACGCCCCTCGTTCGACCGCGCCGCCATGGCCATTTCAGCCGCGGCCGACGGCATGGGCGTGGCGCTGGAGAGCACGCGCCTGGCGGCGCGCGAGATCGAGCGTGGCGAACTGGTGGTACAGGGTGATCGCAGCCATCAGAAGATCGTGCGGCCGGTGCACTTTTTGAGTGTGCGCACCACCGACCGGGCGCGCGCGCCGGTGGTGGCGTTTGTGGAGTGGGTGAAGGCGCAGACGGCGTGAGGGCAGCGCAGCTTCAGGCCACCAGCCGCAACGCAGCAGCGGCCTGCGGGCGCAGCGCGGCAAACAGGTTTTTCGGGTCCGCCAGATCGGGGATCAGCGACACCGTGGTGCCCATGCCTTGCGCGATGGCCAGACCGTGCATGAAGCGCAGCGCCGAATAGTCTTCGAGCGCGAAGCCCACCGAGTCGAACACGGTGATCTGCTCGGCGTCGGCTCGGCCCGGGGCGCGGCCGGCCAGCACATCGTGCAGTTCGGTCACCACAAAGTCGGCCGGCATCTGCTGGATGTCGCCTTCCACGCGGGTCTGCGGCGTGTATTCCACGAACACGCTGGCGCGTTGCAGCACGTCGGCGTGCAGCTCCGTCTTGCCAGGGCAGTCGCCGCCCACGCCGTTGATGTGCATGCCGGGAGCGAGCATCTCGGGCGTGACGATCGTGGCGTTGGTCTTGTCGGCGGTGATGGTGGTCACGATGTCGGCGCCGCGCACGGCTTCAGCCGTGCTCTCGCACACCACGATGGTCAGGCCGCTGCCCGCAAGGTTCATGACCAGCTTGGCGGTCGCTGCGCGGTCCACGTCGAACACGCGCAGCGTGGTGATGCCCACCAGATGCTGGAAAGCCAGCGCCTGGAATTCGCTCTGCGCGCCGTTGCCGATCAGTGCCATCACGCGGCTGTCGGGTCGGGCCAGCGTCTGCGCGGCCAGGGCAGAGGTGGCGGCGGTGCGCAGCGCGGTGGTGAGCGTGAGTTCGGACAGCAGCAGCGGCGTGCCGGTGGCCACGTCGGCGAGCACGCCGAAGGCCATCACGGTGGACAGGCCCAGACCGGTGTTCTTGGGGTGTCCGTTGACGTACTTGAAGCTGTAGAGCGTGTCGTCGGCGATCGGCATGAGTTCGATCACGCCGTTGGCGCTGTGGTTGGCCACGCGGGCCGATTTGTCGAAATCGGTCCAGCGCGCAAAGTCTTCAGCGATGGCATCGCGCATGCCGCGCAGGGTCTGCGGGATGCCGTGGCGGTTGATGAGGTCGGCGGCAGCGGGCGCGCTCAGAAAGAGGGTGTTGGCGGGGTTCATGGTGTTGCTCGAAGTCATGGCAAGCAGTGTCCCGCAGCCCCGTGGCAATGTGAATCGGCAAAAACTTGCCATATACAGAGGAAATACAGCAAAACGGCAGACTTGAATGCCAAAATGCGCAAATGGACGACATCGACCAAGCCCTCATTGCCCAACTGCGTCAGAACGCGCGCGCCACCGTGGCCGAGCTGGCGCACCGCCTCAAGGTGTCGCGCGGCACGGTGACCAACCGCATCCGCAAGCTCGAAGACCAGCAGCTGATCGTGGGCTACACGGTGCGCCTGCGGCCCGAGGCCGAGCCCGAGCGCATCCGCGCCTGGATGGCGGTGCTGGTGGACGGCAACCAGACGCGCGCGGTGATCACCAGCTTGCTGGGTGAGCCCGGCGTGGCCGCGCTGCACGACACCAACGGCCGCTGGGACCTGCTGGCCGAGCTCAGCGCCGGCTCCATGACCGAGCTCTCGCAAGTGCTGGAGCGCATCCGGCTGATCAAGGGCATCCAGAGCACCGAGACCAGCATCCACCTGGCCACTTACCGTTGAACGCTTACCGCTGAATGTTCACCGCTGAAGCGCCAGGCGCGCAGCCGCGAGGTCCCAGCCGGCCCAGCCGCAGCTCTTGAAGAACACCGGGCCGCTGCCCTGGTGCGCCGCCCCGTTGCGCACCACGTCGCCCAGCGTGGCCAGTGCGGACACATCGATGCCGGCCTGCAGCAGATCGCCCGCCTCATGGTCGGCGTCTCGCGTGTCCACCACCAGCAAGCCCTCGGCGGCCAACCAGCGGCAGACCTCGGGCGCCCACTCCACCATGCGAGGGGTGAACGCGCCCACGGCGGCCACGAAGGCGTCGGTGCGGGGATTCGCGCGCAACGCGATGCCTTGGGCCGATGTGCAACTCACCACCAGTGGGCAGTCGGCCAGCGCGGCGTCGGCATCCATCACGCGGCGGGCGCGCATGCCGAGACTGCGTGCGTGCAGCACCAGCGCATCGGCGCTCGCGGCGCTGCGTGAAGCCACCCAAACCTCTTGCACCCCCAGACCTTCGTGAAACGCTTCCAGATGAGCGCGGCCTTGCACGCCGGCGCCCACGACCAGCAAGGGCCCGTCGGTTCGTGGCGCCAGCAGGCGCGCTGCCAGCAGCGACACCGCCGCCGTGCGCCGCGCCGTCACGGTTGGGCCGTCGAGCAAGGCGATGCGCTGGCCGGTGACGGCGTCGAACACCACGATGTCGCCCTGGATCGCGGGCAAGCCGCGCGTGGCGTTGTCGGGGATGAAGGTGATGAGTTTGGTGATGGCCACGCGCGCATCCGCTGCGGGCATGACGAAGTGGCTGCCGCCGCCGGCCAGTGGCTGCACGGTGCGCGCGGGCACCACGACCGTGGGGTCGTGCAGCAGCTCCCCGATCGCGTCGGCCAGTGCCGGGTAGGGCAGCGCTGTGGCCGTTTGTGCGGGGGTGAACGCCGCCAGCATGCCGTCAGCCAGGGGCTGCGGTTGCAGGCAGCACCAGGCTGAAGGTGGCGCCTTCGCCGAGTCGGCCCTGGGCGGTCACCGTGCCACCGTGGCGTTCGACGATGCGACGCACATTGGCCAGGCCCATGCCTTCGCCGACGAACTCATCGGCGGTGTGCAGGCGGCGGAACGGCTTGAAGAGCTGGTCGGCGTGCCTGGGATCGAAGCCTGCACCATCGTCCGAG
>JBBQSX010000189.1:0-6982 GCA_038213545.1 Burkholderiales bacterium | reverse complement strand
GTGAGCGGTAAAACCCAGTTTGCACAGCTCGGCGTAGGCCTGTGGCTTGGTCAGGCCCCAGCGGTACAGCAGAACCCACGCCTTGCGCATTCCGAACGCCCAGTGCTTTGCGTTGGACGCCAGCAAGGTATCCAAGGCAGGATCAACGGTGAGGCGGGTTTCGAAGGTGTAAAGCACGATACTGGATATATATCCAGTATTTAAGCACAGGGCTCCAGCTTTATCAACAGCTAGGTAGAACGGCTAGCCAGGCAGGTCTTTTTCATTCTGAAAGAACCGGATCACTGGGCTGCCCAGCCTCCGTCCATGTTCCAGGCCACACCGCGCACGTTGTTACCGGCGGGAGAGCAGAAAAACACCGCCAACTCGCCCAGCTCTTCGGGCGTGGTGAACTGCATCGACGGCTCTTTCTCACCCAGCAGCTGCTTCTTGGCGTTTTCGTTGGAAATGCCCAGCGCAGCGGCCTTGGCGTCTACTTGCTTCTGCACCAACGGCGTGAGCACCCAGCCGGGGCAGATGGCATTGCAGGTCACGCCGCCGGTGGCGTTCTCCAGCGCCGTCACCTTGGTCAGGCCCACGATGCCGTGCTTGGCGGCCACGTAGGCCGACTTCTCGGCCGACCCCACCAGGCCATGCACCGAAGCCACGTTGATGATGCGGCCCCATTTGGCCTTTTGCATCGAAGGCAAGGCCAGGCGGCTGGCGTGAAACGCGCTGGTGAGGTTGATCGCGATGATTGCGTCCCAGCGGTCTACCGGAAAGTTTTCGATCCGCGCCACATGCTGGATGCCCGCGTTGTTCACCAGAATGTCCACCTGCCCGAAGGTGGCCGCGGCGAACGCCATCATGGCTTCGATCTCGGCGGGTTTGCTCATGTCGGCGCCGTGGTAGGCGACCTTGACTCCCAGCGCTGCAATCTCCGCCTTGGGGCCCTCGGCATCACCAAAGCCGTTGAGCACGATGTTGGCTCCCTGGCGCGCAAGCGCCTTGGCGATTCCCAGACCAATGCCGCTGGTAGAGCCGGTGACGAGGGCGGTTTTGTTGGCAAGCATGTGAATTCCCCACTTCCATTACGATTGATCGAACGTGTCCGGTCGATTATCACGGACACATCCTGCCGCTCCACAGCCTCGCACCATGTCCGCACCCCAGCTCCAGCATCTCACCGTCGGCGGCGCCGCCGCCACCTCGGGCGAACCGCGTCGGTTGGCCTATTGGGACTGGTCCTGCGAAGCCGCTGAAAGTGTCGGTGTGGTTCTGTGTGTGCATGGCTTGTCCCGCCAAGGGCGGGACTTCGACACCCTCGCCCGCACGCTGCGCCAGCGCTCACGCGTGATCGCTGTGGACGTGGCGGGGCGCGGCCACAGCGACTGGCTGGCCGATCCCATGGCGTACCAGATTCCCACCTACGCGGCGGACTTGGCCGCACTCGCGGCACACCTGCGCGCCGAGACGCCCGATCTGTCGATCGACTGGGTGGGCACCAGCATGGGCGGCCTCATCGGCATGGCGTTGGCGGCTCAGCCGCAGATGGCGCTGCGCCGCCTTGTGCTCAACGACGTTGGGCCGGTTATTCAGTGGGAGGCCTTGCAGCGCATCGGCACCTACCTGGGTCAGAACCCGTCGTTCGACAGCGAAGCGGCTGCGGTGGCTTACCTGGCCTCCATCTCGGCTGGCTTCGGCCCCCACACGCCCGAGCAATGGCGGGCCTTGTCGTTGCCGCTGTTGCGAGAGCGCGAGGGCCGTTGGTGGCTGCACTACGACCCTGCGATTGCGAAGCCCTTCAAGGCCATGACGGCTATCTCCGATGCTGCGGCCGCGCAGCAGATCGTGCAGGCGGGCGAGACCGCGCTCTGGGGTCTGTTTGACGCGATCCACGTGCCCACGCTGCTCTTGCGTGGCGCGCAGTCCGACTTGCTGACGCAGGAAACGGCAAGTTTGATGACCCAGCGCGGTCCCCAGGCCCGACTTGTCACATTCGACGGTGTGGGGCACGCGCCCACGCTGGTGGCCGATGAGCAGATAGCCGCAGTGCGGGATTTCCTGTGGGCGAGTTGAGCGGGCAGCCCGCATGAAACGCACGTCATCCATGGGTCCAACGGAGGTGATCGAGACATTGCCGATCGCGCCGTCGGCCATCGTCGCTGCCACGGCCACGAGCCTGCCCCATCAGGTACAGGCGCTGGTGCGCGCCAGAGCCTTTGCCGAACCCTTGCTCGCCCATGAAGAACTCGACACGGGCGAGAACATCCTGGCGCATGCGGACGCCGTGGCCAGCGTCCTGAGCGACATTGGCGGCTCCGAGGCCATGCAGGCCGCGGCCTACCTTGTCTATGCCTGTCAGTACCTGAACCGGCCACAAGAGGTCATCACCAAGGCCTTCGGTGAGAACTTTGCTGCGTTGGCGCTGGAGACCACCAAGCTCGTACAGCTGCAACGCCAGGCGCGCATCAAGACCGCCGAGGTGCAGGCCAAGAAAGAAGAAGAGCGGCTGGCAGCGCTGGACCTGGCGGTGCCGGCCACCAACAAAGGCCCTGTGTCCGAACTCGCGGCCAGCCAGACCGAAAACGTGCGCAAGATGCTGCTGGCGTTTTCGCGCGATCTGCGCGTGGTCATGCTGCGTCTGGCCTCGCGTCTGCAAACCCTGCGCCACTTTGCGGCCAGCAAGGGCGACCCAGGGCAGGCGCTGGCCAGCGAGTCGCTGCACGTGTTTGCGCCGCTGGCCAACCGGCTTGGTATCTGGCAGATCAAGTGGGAGATGGAGGACCTCGCATTCCGCTTTCTTGAGCCCCACACCTACAAGCACGTCGCCCGCTTGCTGGATGAAAAGCGCGCTGAGCGCGAGGCGCATGTGGAGCAGGTGCGTCAGCAGCTTGAAGACGACCTGCAGCGCCAAGGCATCTCGGCTTCGGTGCAGGGCCGGCCCAAACACATCTACAGCATCGTCAAAAAGATGCGTGGCAAGTCGCTGGACTTCGATCAGGTGTTCGACATCCGGGCGCTGCGCGTGATCGTGCCGCAGGTAGACGACTGCTATGCGGTGCTGGCCCATGTGCATGCGCAGTTTGCCCCGGTCACCGATGAGTTTGACGACTACATCGCCAAGCCCAAACCCAATGGTTATCAGTCGCTCCACACGGTGGTGCGCGACGATCACGGCCGGGCGTTCGAGATCCAGATCAGAACCCAGGCGATGCACGACCACGCTGAACACGGCGTGGCTGCCCACTGGGCCTACAAGGAGGCGGGTGCCAAAGGTTATGCAGGCGTGTCGGCCAGCTCCGATTACGACGCCAAGATCGCCGTGTTGCGCCAGCTGCTCGCGTGGGAACGGGACCTGAGCGGCTCGGCCCAAGGCTTGTTCGATGATCGCATCTACGTGCTCACGCCCGATGCCGCTATTGTTGAACTCCCGCAGGGCGCCACGGCAGTGGACTTCGCCTACACCGTGCACACCAGCCTGGGCCACCGCTGCCGTGGCGCGCGCGTGGACGGAGCCATGGTCACGCTCAACACCCCGCTGGAGAACGGTCAGACAGTGGAGATCACCGCAGCCAAGGAAGGGGGGCCTTCTCGCGACTGGCTCAACGGCGAGCTGGGCTTTCTGGTCAGCCACCGTGCAAAGAGCAAGGTGCGCGCCTGGTTCAATGCGCAGGCCATGGAGGAGACCATGGCGCGCGGGCGCGAGGCTGTGGAGAAGCTGCTGCAGCGCGAAGGCAAGACCGCTCTGAAACTGGACGATCTGGCTATTGCGATGGGCCTGGCCTCATCCCAGGAACTGTTTGAGCAAGTCGGCAAGGACGAGCTGTCGCTGCGCGCCATCGAGCTTCATCTGCGACCGCCCGAAGTGGCGCTACCGGATGACACCCCAGTCTGGATCAAGAAGCCGCGCAAGAATTCTGGCGTATCAGCGGGTGGCGTGCTGGTCGTTGGCGTCGATTCGCTCATGACGCAGCTCGCCAAATGCTGCAAGCCCGCGCCGCCCGACGAGATCGGCGGATTCGTCACGCGTGGCAAAGGCGTGAGCATCCACCGTTCAGATTGCACCGACTTTGCCCATCTGCAGCGCAAGAGTCCGGGCCGTGTGATCGACGTGCAGTGGAGTGGGCAGGACGGCGCAGGTCGTGACGGCCAGGCCGCGGTCTATCCGGTGGACGTGGGTATCGAAGCCCAGGACCGGCAAGGCTTGCTGCGTGATATTTCAGACGTGTTCGCTCGTGAAAAGATGAACGTTATCGGTGTCCAGACCCAGTCGGTGCGTGGTGTGGCATGGATGACGTTCACGATCGAAGTGGTCGATGCGAGGCAGGTGGCCAGGGCCATGGCAGTGGTGGGTGATGTGCCCGGCGTGCGCGTGGTGCGGCGGCGATGAAAAGTTGCCTCGCAGTGCTGCTATACTGCGCAGCTTCGGATCGTTTGTAGGCGCGTAGCTCAGCTGGTTAGAGCACCACCTTGACATGGTGGGGGTCGTTGGTTCGAGTCCAATCGCGCCTACCAAACTTTTCACGGATGCAAAGCATCCAGCAACCAAGCCCGGCTCGCAGTCGGGCTTTTTTGTGGTCGGTGCTGGTTGGCCTCCTGAAAAGCTGGCGGATCGTTAGCATGCACAGGGAAAACCCATGCTGCGTGCTGGTTCAAGCGTTTCTAGAATGCTTGAGAACTCCCAGCCGTATGCGGGGGTTCGTCTTCTTCTTCCCTGAAAGATCCATCAGTGCAAAAAAACAAGGCCGATAGTGGCAGCCAGCCCGCTGTGCGCGTCATCAAGAAGTACCCGAACCGGCGTCTTTACGACACCGACACTTCGTCGTACATCACGCTGGCCGAGGTCAAGACGTTGGTGATGGACAACGAGCCCTTTGTGGTGCGCGATGCCAAGTCCAACGATGACCTCACGCGCAGCATCCTGCTGCAGATCATTCTGGAGGAAGAGACAGCTGGCGTTCCCATCTTCACCGAGCATGTGCTGGCCAACATCATTCGCTTCTACGGCCACGCCATGCAGGACTTCATGGGTGCTTATCTTGAGAAAAACGTGCAGATCTTCATGGACCTGCAGCACAAAATGACCGAGCAATCGAGCGGTGCGAATCCTGAAGCCTGGAAGCAATTCATGAATGTGCAGTCGCCGATGATGCAAGGGATGATGGGAACCTATCTGGAGCAATCGCGAAGTGCGTTCACGCAGATGCAGGAGCAGATGCAGAAGAACAGTGAACAGATGCTGGCAGCCTTGGGGCTCAAGCGCTGAATCCGGGATCTGCGGCGCGGCAGCAGGTCTGAGACAATCGGTCGATGTCTGAAACGCTCGTCCCGGCCGCCAACGCGGCCCCCAAAGTCGGATTTGTCAGCCTGGGTTGCCCCAAGGCGCTTACCGACTCCGAACTCATCCTCACGCAACTCAGCGCCGAGGGCTACCAAACTTCCAAGACCTTCGCCGGTGCCGACCTGGTGATTGTCAACACCTGCGGCTTCATTGACGACGCTGTGCGTGAGAGCCTTGACACCATCGGGGAAGCCCTGGCCGAGAATGGCAAGGTCATCGTCACCGGTTGCCTGGGTGCTCGGGAAGGCGAGGGCGGAGGCAACCTGGTGCGTCAGATGCACCCCAGCGTGCTCGCCGTGACAGGGCCGCACGCCACGCACGAGGTGATGACCGCAGTGCACCTGCACCTGCCCAAGCCACACGACCCGTTTGTGGACCTTGTGCCGCCGCAAGGCATCAAGCTCACACCGCGCCACTACGCATACCTGAAGATCAGCGAAGGCTGCAACCACCGCTGCACCTTCTGCATCATCCCGTCGATGCGCGGCGATCTGGTGAGCCGCCCGATCGGCGATGTGCTCACCGAAGCACGCAAACTGTTCGAGGCAGGTGTCAAGGAACTCCTGGTGGTCAGCCAGGACACGTCGGCCTATGGTGTTGATGTGAAGTACCGCACCGGCTTCTGGGATGGCAAGCCGGTGAAGACACGGATGTTTGATCTGGTTCGCTCGCTGGGGGAGCTGGCCAAGGGTTATGGCGCCTGGGTGCGTTTGCACTATGTGTATCCGTACCCTCACGTGGACGAGATCATTCCGCTAATGGCCGAAGGTTTGTGCCTGCCGTACCTTGATGTGCCGCTGCAGCACAGCCATCCGGACGTGCTGCGCCGCATGAAGCGCCCGGCCAGCGGCGAGAAGAATCTTGAGCGCATTGCGCGTTGGCGCGAGTTGTGCCCGGAGATCGTGGTGCGCAGCACCTTCATTGCCGGCTTCCCGGGTGAAACCGAGGCCGAATTCGATCACCTGCTTGACTTCCTGCGCGAAGCGCGAATCGACCGCGCGGGTTGTTTCGCCTACTCGCCCGTGGCGGGAGCCGTTGCCAACGAGTTGCCCGACGCCGTGCCCGATGCCTTGCGTGAAGAACGCCGAGCGCGGTTCATGGCGGTGGCTGAATCGGTGTCGGCGGACAAACTGCAGCAGCGTGTGGGCGCAATCATGCAGGTGCTGGTGGATTCGGCCCCCGGCATGGGCAAGAAGGGCGGCGTGGGCCGCAGCTATGCAGACGCGCCCGAGATCGATGGCGTGGTGCGTTTGCTTCCACCCGAGAAGATCAGCAAGACCTTGAAAGTGGGTGAGTTCACCAAGGCGCGGATCGTCGCAGCCCAAGGGCACGACCTGTCGGCGGTCCCGATTTGATGGCCGTTGCCCGCCACTTGGTGTTCCCAGGCTGCGCGGCAAGTGTCCTGCAATGCGCGCTCCGAATTTCGGAGCATGTGATCAACGCTTCAGCCGATTTACATCAGCTTGCTTGCGTTGAGACAAAAGAAAAGGGCCTGCAAACATCACGTCTGCAGGCCCTTTATGATTGGTGCCCAGGAGAGGACTCGAACCTCCACGCCTCTCAGCGCTAGTACCTGAAACTAGTGCGTCTACCAATTCCGCCACCTGGGCATTTCAGGAAAAACGCAATCATAGCAGAGAAAAAGTGAACGAAAAAAAC
>JBBQSX010000188.1:0-7030 GCA_038213545.1 Burkholderiales bacterium | reverse complement strand
ATACCTCAACGTCACCGCACCCGCCGTGATGGGCCGCCAGGTCAACCTGTACTGGGACGGGCGTCATGCCGGTGAGTTGCTCAAAGTGGCGGCGCAAGCAGTGCCGGGCTGGCAACTGGCCGCAACGGTCGCCACGCTCTTGCTGGGCGTGTCGCTGCTTGCGCTGGTGGTGCGCAGGTCCATCGCATTGCTGGCAGGTTGCCTTGCATGGCCGCGCCCTCGTCCGTGGCTGCTGGCAGGCGCGGGCGCCTGCGCACTCAGCTTTGCGGCCTACGTGCCCGACCAGCGCGACACACGTTGGTTCTTCTCGCTGCCCATCACCCCGACATTGGTGCAACAGGGCCAACTGCTGGCCCAGGTGTGGCTGCCCGGGCAGAGGCGCGCCGCCCTGGGACCTGGCCCCGGGTTTGAGGGTGACCTTTCTGGATTGGTGGGCAAAGAAGGCCCCGCCGATGTCTTGCTGGTGTTCGCCGAGTCTTACGGGGCCATCACGTTTGACGATGCATCGCAGGCGGCGGCGCTGGCTGGGCCCCGAGCTGCACTCGCACAGGCCATTGAATCCAGCGGACGGTTCGTGGTCTCCGCCCGCGTGACGGCACCCACCTTCGGCGGGTCTTCGTGGTTGTCGCACGCCGCGCTGCTGGCCGGTGTGGACACCACCGATCCGGGCGATCACGACCTCCTGATGACCAGCCAGCAGCCCACGCTGTTGCGCCACTTCGCGCGCCACGGCTACCGCACAGTGGGCTGGATGCCCGGCCTCAAAGGCCCTTGGCCCGAGGGTGCGTTCTACGGCTTTGATCGACTGGCCGCCGATGCCGGCATCGGCTACCGAGGCCCCGACTTTGGTTACTGGCGTATTCCAGACCAGGCCGCCCTGGCGCTGCTGCAGGCGCAGGAACTCGACCGCTCGGTTGAACGACCGCCGCGATTCGCTGTGTTCGCCACCACCAGCACCCACGCGCCTTTTCACCCGCTTGCGCCGTTCGTGGCCGACTGGGCTTCGTTGACGCGGCCCGACGCTTTCACCGGGGTGGACACCACACCCGCCGCCGCATCGCTGATCCAACCCGTGCCGCAATACCTGCAGGGCATGCGCTACCAACACGCGTGGATGGCCGATTACCTGCGGCACCATGCGCCCCGGCCCATGGTGGTGATCGTGGTGGGCGACCACCAGCCTCCAGCCCTGGTGAGCGGCCGCGGGGCTGCATGGGAGGTGCCGGTGCATGTGGTCAGCGACGACCCGGCGCTGCTGCAACGCTTGCTGGGCAGCGGCTTTGTGCCAGGACTCACGCCACCACCCAAAGCGCTGGGGGCCATGCCCAGGCTGACTTCGGTCTTGTTGAAAGCCTTCGATGCGCCCGCCGACCACGAGACGCTGGCCGTCGAGCAAGTGGCGAGCCCGCCGGGCAAGGTCACCTCACAAGGTCGAGCGCAGCCGGGTTCCTGAAATCACCGCAGCAACCAGGCGTGCACGTCGCCCGACGGGCCGTCGGTTGGCATGGCGCGCAGCCAGTCGCGCATGGTCTTCGTGGATTCACCGCCTGGTTTCAACAGGTGCAAACGTTCGCCCAGAGACACGGCATACCGGTAGCGCCCTTCTCCGGCCAATCGCTCCAGCCGGTCGATGCAACCCAGAGCCACATCGCGCACCGCAGGCAGGAATTCGAACGACACGGCGGGCACCGGTTGGCTCAGGCCCATGAGCACTTCCAGCTCGAAACCTTCCACGTCGATCTTCACGAAATCGGGCACGCCGTGCACGGCGATCAAGGCGTCCAGCGTGGTCACATCCACCAGCGGCCCGGCTTGCCACCGCACACCGCGAAACGACGGCGCCGCGCCCGCACGTTGCACAAAGTCGGTGGAGAGTGTGGCCACCGTGGGCGTGCGCGGACTGGCCATCAAGCGAGCCTGCCCCGGCGCACGGCCCAGCGCCTGCGGCAGCAGTGTGACCAAGGGATCGGAATCGAAACGGCGCTGCAACAGCCGCAGAAAGTCGACCTGCGGCTCCAGCGCCACCACCCGCGCGCCGAGCTGGCGAAACGCCGCTACCCGGTTGCCGGCGTGCGCCCCCACGTCAAACGCCAGGCCGTCGACCGGCACGAAGCGGCGGTAAAACCGCCTCAGCTGCGCGCCGCGCCAAGGAACGCCGCGGTAGACCAGCAACGAGCGCAACAGGCCGAGCCGGCGGTCGAGCTGCTCACGCAACTTGTCCTACCTCATTCCCATTCGATCGTGGCCGGCGGCTTGGAGCTCACGTCGTAGGTCACGCGGTTGATGCCGCGCACCTCGTTGATGATGCGGCTGGACACCTTCTTGAGCAGCGCATACGGCAGCTCGGCCCAGTCGGCGGTCATGAAGTCGCTGGTCTGCACGGCGCGCAAGGCCACCACATAGTCGTAGGTGCGGCCGTCGCCCATCACGCCCACGCTCTTGACCGGCAGAAACACCGTGAAGGCCTGGCTGGTGAGGTCGTACCAGCTCTTGCCACTGGGGTGGTCAATGGTGGAGCGCAGTTCCTCGATGAAGATCGCGTCGGCCCGGCGCAGCAAATCGGCGTATTCCTTCTTCACCTCACCCAGGATGCGCACGCCCAGACCGGGGCCAGGGAACGGATGCCGGTAGACCATGTCGTGCGGCAGGCCCAGCGCCACGCCGAGTTCGCGCACCTCGTCCTTGAACAGATCGCGCAGTGGCTCAAGCAGTTTCAGGCCCAGTTGCTCGGGCAGGCCACCCACGTTGTGGTGGCTCTTGATGGTCACGGCCTTCTTGCTCTTGGCACCACCAGATTCAATCACGTCGGGATAAATAGTCCCTTGTGCCAACCACTTGGCGCCTTTAGTTGATGCACCACTTGAGATCAGTTTGGCGGCTTCGGCCTTGAAAACCTCGACGAATTCGCGGCCGATGATCTTGCGCTTGGCCTCCGGCTCGCTCACGCCGGCCAGGTGGCCGAGGAACTGGTCGGCCGCGTCCACCCGGATCACCTTGGCGTGCAGCTTGCCGACAAACATGTCCATCACCATGTCGCCCTCGTTCAGGCGCAGCAGGCCGTGGTCGACGAACACGCAGGTGAGCTGGTCGCCGATGGCGCGGTGGATGAGCGCGGCGGCCACCGACGAATCGACACCGCCGGACAGACCGAGGATCACCTCTTCGTCACCCACCTGCTCGCGGATCTTCTGCACCGCTTCTTCGATGTGGTCGCGCATCACCCAGTCGGCCCGGGTGGCGCAGATGTCGAGCACGAAGCGCTCCAGCAGCGCCCGCCCCTGCACCGTGTGCGTGACCTCGGGGTGGAACTGCACCGCATAAAAGTGGCGTGCTTCGTCGGCCATGCCGGCAATGGGGCAGCTGTCGGTGCTGGCCATGAGCTTGAAGCCGGGCGGCAGCTCGGTGACCTTGTCGCCGTGGCTCATCCACACCTTGAGCATGCCGTGGCCTTCCGGGGTGTGGAAGTCTTCGATGCCCTTGAGCAGCGCCGTGTGGCCGCGGGCGCGCACCTCGGCGTAGCCGAACTCGCGGGTCTTGCCGGCTTCCACTTTGCCGCCGAGCTGCTGCGCCATGGTCTGCATGCCATAGCAGATGCCCAGCACCGGGATGCCCAGCTCGTACACCACATCCGGCGCCTTGTCGTCCACCTCGTACACGCTGGCGTGGCTGCCGGAGAGGATCACACCCTTGAGCTGACCGTCGGCGGCGAATTCGCGCACCCAGTCGCTGCTGACATCGCAGGGATGCACTTCGCAGTACACATGCGCCTCGCGCACGCGGCGGGCAATCAGCTGGGTGACCTGGGAACCGAAATCGAGGATGAGGATTTTCTGGTGTTGCATGGCGTTGTCTGGCTAGGCTGTTCAGAAAGCAAAAAGGCCGTCCATCGGGACGGCCACTGGCGCCAGGGCGCTCATTCTGCTCGGTAGTTTGGAGCTTCTTTCGTGATCTGCACGTCGTGCACATGGCTTTCACGGATGCCGGCCGAGGTGATCTCGACGAACTCCGCCTTGTGGCGCATGTGCTCAATGCTGGGGCAACCGCAGTAGCCCATGGCCGCGCGCAAGCCACCGGCCATCTGGAAGATGATGGAAACCACCGAGCCCTTGTAGGGCACCCGGCCTTCAATGCCTTCGGGCACCAGCTTGTCGGCGTTGGGGTTGCCGGTGCTGCTTTCCTGGAAGTAGCGGTCCGCGCTGCCCTGCTGCATGGCACCGATGGAGCCCATGCCGCGGTAGCCCTTGTAGCTGCGGCCCTGGAAGAGCACGATCTCGCCCGGCGACTCTTCGGTGCCAGCGAACATGCCTCCCATCATCACGGTGTTGGCACCGGCCGCAATCGCCTTGGCGATGTCCCCGCTGTAGCGGATGCCGCCGTCGGCAATCATGGGCACGCCCGTGCCTTGCAAAGCAGTGGCCACGCTGTCGATGGCCATGATCTGGGGCACGCCCACACCGGCCACGATGCGGGTGGTGCAGATGGAGCCCGGGCCGATACCGACCTTGACCGCATCGGCACCCGCCTCGACCAGCGCCATGGCGGCGCCACCGGTGGCGATGTTGCCGCCAATCACGTCGATCTGCGGGTAATTCTGTTTGACCCAGCGCACGCGGTCGATCACGCCCTTGCTGTGGCCGTGCGCGGTGTCGACCACGATGGCGTCCACACCGGCCTTGACCAGCGCTTCCACGCGCTCTTCGGTACCCTCGCCCACGCCCACCGCAGCGCCCACGCGCAGGCGGCCCGACGGATCGCGCGCAGCGTTGGGGAAGTTCAGTTGCTTGGTGATGTCCTTCACCGTGATCAGGCCCTTGAGCTCGAACCCGTCGTTGACCAGCAGCAGGCGCTCCAGCTTGTGCTTGTTGAGCAGTGTTTTGGCCTCGGCCGGCGTGGTGCCGTCGGGCATGGTGATCAGGCGCTCGCGCGGCGTCATGATTTCGCTCACCGGCAGGTCGTAGCGGGTCTCGAAGCGAAGGTCACGCCCGGTGACGATACCGACCACACGGCCCGCTTCGACCACCGGGAAGCCGGAGATGCCCAGCTCGTCGGAGAGCTTCATGACCTGGCGAATCGTGGTTTGCGGGGAGATCACCACGGGGTCGCGCAGCACGCCCGACTCGTAGCGCTTGACCTTGGCCACCTGCGCGGCCTGCTCTTGCGGGGTGAGGTTCTTGTGGATGATGCCGATGCCGCCTTCCTGGGCGACAGCGATGGCCAGACGGGCTTCGGTGACTGTGTCCATGGCCGCAGAAACCAGCGGCAGGTTCAACTGGATGTTGCGGGAGAACTGGGTGGCAAGGGAGGTGTCCTTGGGCAGGACCTGGGAGTACGCTGGCACCAGCAACACATCGTCGAAGGTGAGCGCTTTGCCGAGTAGGCGCATGGGAAAGCTCCAAAAGCGTCGATTGTAGCCGCCGGCCCCGAGGGCAAACCCGCACAGGGGAACGCTCCGCATTGACCGCTCAGTGCGAAAAAACCACCGCTGCGTCTGCTGATGCGGCGCCCGGGGAGGATGGGGTGGGTTGGCCTGGAAAGTCGGGGCTAAACTCGCGAAATGTCACAAACATCCATTTCCAAACCGTCCTGGCGCACTTCCCTGCTGATGGGCCTTCTGCTGGCTTGCAGCTCCGCTGCAATGGCCCAATGGCAGTGGATCGACGGTACCGGTCGCAAGGTGTTCAGCGACACTCCGCCACCGACCAGCATTCCCGATAAAAGCATTCTCAAGAAACCTGGACCAGGCATGACTCGGCCGGCGGTGAGTTCCGAGCCGGCAGCCGCCGCGCCAAACACAGCCGCGGCGCCAGCCGCTCCGCAAATCCCTGCCCGCGACTCCGAACTGGAAGCCAAAAAGAAACAGGTCGAGCAGGCCGAAGAGGCCAAGAAGAAAGCCGAGATGGAGCGCGTGGCCAAGGCGCGAGCCGACAACTGCGAGCGTGCACGAAAGGTCAAGATCACCATGGATTCTGGCGTGCGTTTGGCGACCACCAACGCCAAGGGTGAGCGCGAGATCATGGACGACAAGGCCAAGGCGGCCGAGACCCAGCGCATGGAAGGCATCATTCGCAGCGACTGTGGTCCCATGCCGAAGCAGTGATCTGCGTCAGCCCCGCAAGACCTCAGTAGCCGGCCTTCGAGCCGGCTTTTCTTCGGGCGAACAAACCCGTGCCCCGTGCGCCCTGCCCCACAAACCGCTCCCGACGCGCCACCTTCGGGTCCACACGCAGCGCTCGGTAGACCTCCAGGCGGTCACCTTCGCGCAACACATGCTCGCGCCCCACGCGACGGCTCCACACACCCAGCGTGAACGCCTGTGTGCCGAGTTCGGGGTACGCCTTCATCCAGCCTGACTGGTCCAGCGCGGCCTGGGCGGTGCATCTTTCGGGCACTTCCAAACCCAGCTCAAGCACTTGGCGTTGCACCGGCGAAAAAACCAGGGTGATCCGCATGGCGCGCTCAGTCGGTGCCATACACCTGATCGGCGCGCTTGACGAACGCGTCCACCAGATTACCGGCGATCTTGTCGAACACCGGGCCCACCAGAGCGGCCAGCGCGGCGCTGGAGAAACCGTAGCTCAGGGTGAACTCCACCTTGCAGGCGCGCAGCTTGCCATCGCCCAGAGGCGTGAATGCCCAGGTGCCGTCGAGCTGGGAGAAGGGTCCATCGACCAGCTCCATGAGCACCTTGCGGTCGGTCTCGTGGGTGTTTCGCGTGGTGAAGCTCTGGCGCAATCCGCTGATGGCCATGCCCACGCGGGCGACCATGCCGTCGTCGACCTGTTCAAGCACCTCGCCGTGGTCGCACCAGGGCAAAAACTGCGGATATTGCTCGATGTCGGTGACCAGCGAGAACATTTCATGGGCGCTGTGGGTCAGCAGCACGGACTTGTGAATGGTTTTCATACAATCGAACTCATTGTATTGGGCTGAAACGGCCACACCTCTTTTCTCATGGCCACCAAAAGCAGCAAAGCAACCCCCACCAAAGGCGTCGACAGCCGCATTGCCGACAACAAGAAGGCGTTTTTCA
>JBBQSX010000187.1:0-7066 GCA_038213545.1 Burkholderiales bacterium | reverse complement strand
CGGCCAGGTCAACGTGGCGGTGACGCAGCTGGACCAGATGACGCAGCAAAACGCCGCGCTGGTCGAAGAGAGTGCGGCCGCGGCCGAGAGCCTGAAGGACCAGGCGAGCCGGCTCACCGAGGTCATCAAGATCTTCCGCATGGACGGTGTGCGGTAGTCGCATACCCCGCCTTTCCCCTCACCCTCTATCGAAAAGCGACCATGCAAGCCCTGATGCGCCAGTTTTCCATCCGCACCCGAATGATGGGCGCCATCGGCGTCGTTCTGCTTCTGATCACCATGATCGGCGGGGCTGGCCTGTGGGGCATGAACCGCCTGCATGCCCTGAGCGTGGAGTTTGTTGATCACGCTTTTGAAGAGACGCTGACCTTGTCCCGCTTGCAGGTCGCGCTGGGCGACATGGGCCGCTTCGAGAAGGACATGATCATTGCCTACGAGAAGCCCGAAGAAGTGGCCAAGGCCAAGGCCCAGTGGCAGACGGCGCGCGACGCTGCGTTGCAGCAGATGGACCACATGCTCGTGGGCGAGGAGGACGATGACAACGTCATCGTGCGTGAGATGAAGGACCAGCTCACGGCCTATGCCGCAGCCGTGGAACCCGTGACACGTCAATTGGCCGACAACGGATACGACACCGCCACCGTGGCCAACCGCATGCTGGCGCGCGCGCATGAGCAGTACGCAGACATTCTGGGCAGCCTCAAACGCGTGGAAGGCGTGCTCAAGGACGAGGCTGCCGCCACGCAGCAGGAAGAGAAAGACATCAACGCCCAGACCCTGCTGATCTTTGGTGTGGCTGTGGCGCTGGCCGCGTTCATCGTAGTTCCCACCACGCTGTCCAACATGCAGAGCATCTGCCAGCCGCTCGACGAAGCCCAGCGCGTGGCCACCGCCATCACCAACGGCGACCTGACGCAGAGCGTGCACGTCAGTGGCAAGGACGAACTCGCCTCCCTCATGCAGGCGCTGGGCGGCATGCAGGCCTCGCTCTCGCGCATCGTGGGCGAGGTGCGCAACAGCACCGACAGCATCGGCACCGCCAGCGAAGAGATCGCCAGCGGCAACCAGGACCTGAGCGCGCGCACCGAGCAGGCCGCCAGCAACCTGCAGCAGACCGCAGCCAGCATCGACCAGATCAACAGCACTGTGCGCCAGAGCGCCGACTCGGCGCGCCAGGCCACGCAGATGGCGGTGGCCAACGCCGAGGTGGCCGTGCGCGGTGGGCGGGTGGTGAGCCAGGTGGTCACCACCATGAACGAGATCAACCAGAGCAGCCAGAAGATCGGCGACATCATCGGCGTGATCGACGGCATCGCGTTCCAGACCAACATCCTGGCGCTGAATGCTGCGGTGGAAGCTGCGCGCGCTGGCGAGCAAGGCCGGGGCTTTGCCGTGGTGGCCGCCGAAGTGCGCAGCCTGGCGCAGCGCAGCGCACAGGCGGCCAAAGAGATCAAGGTGCTGATCGAAGCCAGCGTGGGCAAGGTCGAGACCGGCTCCCGCCTGGTGACCGAGGCCGGCAGCACCATCAGCGAGATCGTGGCCAACGCCGAAAAGGTTTCAGCCTTCATCAGCGACATCACCACCGCTGCCCAGGAGCAGTCGCAAGGCATCGGCCAGGTGAACGCGGCCGTGAGCCAGCTCGACCAGATGACGCAGCAGAACGCCGCGCTGGTTGAAGAGAGCGCGGCCGCAGCCGAGAGCCTGAAAGACCAGGCCGGCCGATTGGCCGAGGTGGTTCGGGTGTTCCGCCTGTCGGGCTCAGCGCACGCCTGAGGCGCCTGAATCGATTGACAAGGGCCGGCAGCGGCAGCACGGATGTGCCGCTCTGCCTATACTGTTCCGGGTAATGCCCCTGTCTTTGCGGGGCGCCCGCCTGGAGACCGCCGCCATGAACGCCCGCCTGCCCCACGCACTGCCGCCCCTGGATCCCCAGGCCCTGCAGGCCCACATCGAATCCGCGTGGACGCAGACCATCATTCCCGAGCTGGTGCGCTACATCGAGGTGCCAGCCAAATCGCCATCCTTCGACCCCGACTGGGCCAGCCACGGCCTGCTGGACCGGGTGCTGCGCAGCGCTGCCGACTGGGTTCAGGCGCAGAAGGTCGAGGGCCTCACACTGGAGGTGATCCAGCTGAATGACGCCCGCGGTGTGCCGCGCACGCCGGTGCTGTTCTTCGAGGTGCCGGCCAGCGCCGGGCGAGATGGAACGCCTGAACCCTCTTCGGGCCAGACCGTGCTGATGTACGGCCACCTCGACAAACAACCCGAGTTCACCGGCTGGCGCAGCGACCTCGGCCCCTGGACCCCCAAGATCGACAATGGCAAGCTCTACGGCCGCGGCGGCGCCGACGACGGCTACGCGGTGTATGCCAGCATCGCCGCGCTGAAGGCGCTCAAGGCTCAGGGCGCAGCGCACCCGCGCATCGTCGGCCTGATCGAAACCTGCGAAGAAAGCGGCTCGGGCGACCTGCTGCCGTATGTGGACGCATTGCGCACGCGCCTGGGCGACGTGGGTCTCGTGATCTGCCTGGACAGCGGCGCCGGCAACTACGACCAGCTCTGGCTCACCACCAGCCTGCGCGGCATGGCCAGCGGTGTGCTCAAGGTCGAGGTGCTCACCGAAGGCATCCACTCGGGCGACGCCTCGGGCCTGGTGCCGTCGAGCTTTCGCATCATGCGCCAGGTGCTTGACCGCCTGGAAGACAGTGCCACCGGCCGCCTGCTGCCCGCCAGCTTTCACTGCGATGTGCCGGCCGAGCGCGTGGAGCAGGCACGGGCCACGGCGGCCATCCTGGGCGATGAGATCTACAAACGCTTCCCCTGGGCGCACCACGATTGCGGCGGCTCCACCGTGTTCGCCCTGCCCACCACCACCGACCCGGTGGACGCGCTGCTCAACCGCACCTGGCGGCCCACGTTGTCGGTCACCGGTGCCGACGGGTTCCCCGAGATGCGCAACGCGGGCAATGTGCTGCGGCCCTACACCGCGTTCAAGCTCAGCCTTCGCCTGCCCCCGCTGGTGGACGCGCCAGCCGCGGTGCAGGAGCTCAAGGCGCTTCTGGAAGACAACGCGCCGTACCAGGCCAAGGTCACGTTCGAGGGCGAAGGCGCGGCCAGCGGCTGGAACGCGCCGGCCACCACGCCGTGGTTCGAGCAGGCGCTGCAGGATGCTTCACAGGCGCACTTCGGTGCGGGCTGCGGCACCATTGGCCAGGGCGGCACCATCCCGCTCATGAACATGCTGAGCAAAGGCTTCCCCACCGCGCAGATGATGGTGTGCGGCGTGCTCGGCCCCAAAAGCAACGCGCACGGCCCCAACGAATTCCTGCACCTGGACTATGCGCAACGCCTGACCGCCACCGTGGCGCAGGTGATCGCGCGCATGCCCTGAACACGATCTTCTTCGCTTCACCTGTGCCGACATGACCGACACGACCCAGGCTCCCTTCACCCTGCGCGATGGCCTCAACCTGGCCCTGTATGACTGGCCACTGCCGATGCGCCGCAGACCGCGCGGCGTGGTCCTCATCGTTCACGGGCTGGGCGAGCACGCCTGGCGCTACGACGCGGTGGCACGCCGCCTCAACGAATGGGGTTTTGTGGTGCGCGCCTTTGATCAGCGCGGCCACGGCGACTCGGGCGGTGCGCAGGGCGTGCTGCCCGACGATGACGCGCTGCTCGACGACCTGGACGAGGTGCTGGACGACACGCGCCGCCACATCGCCGAGCCGTGGGCATGTCCGCTGATCCTCCTAGGCCACAGCATGGGTGGCCTGGTGTCGGCCACTTTCGTGCAGCGCGGCATCGGCAAGGTTGACGGCCTGGTGCTGTCCTCACCCGCACTCAAAGCCGGCATTGGCGCGTTGCAGCGCAAGTTGATCGGGCTGCTCTACCGGTACGCGCCCAACAAGACCCTGTCCAACGGCCTCGACGCGAGCAAGATCTCGCACAACCCCGCCACGGTGGCGGCCTACGAAAAAGACCGCCGCGTGCACAACCGCATTTCGGCGCGGCTGGCGCATTTCATCGACAGCAACGGGCCCCGCGTGCTGGAAGCGGCGCCCGACTGGCGTGTGCCCACCCTGCTCATGTACGCGGGCGACGACCACCTGGTGAAACCCGAAGGCAGCCGGGCGTTTGCCGAGGCCGCCCCGCGCAACACCGTTCATGCCCAGGCCTTCCAGGGCCTGTATCACGAAATCTTCAACGAGGCTGATCCCTCTGCCGTGTTCGGCACCCTGAAGGCCTGGCTGGACGTTCAGGCCCCGCTGCCCCGGGCCGCCTAGCGTCGCGGCTGCATCAGGCCGCCGAGCATGCCCATGAGGTCGCCCGGTGCCGGGCTGTCCTGACCGCCAAGCAGGGCGCCGAGCGCGCCCAGGCCGTTGTCGGCGGGCACCTGGCCTTGCGGTGTGAGCTGGTCCACGAGGCCGGGCAGCAGGTCGGCCAGGGTGGTGGACGCCTGATCCTGGCTGCCACCGAGTTGGGCGGTGATCATGCCCATCAGGTCGGGCCCGAGTGCCTGACCGAGCTGATCGGGATTCACCGGCTGGTTGGTGCCGGTGCCCACCCATGATTGGGCCGCCTCACCCAAACCCGCCGCCTGCAGTTTGGCCAGCAGTCCCTGCAGGCCTCCCGCGTTGTTGAGCAGCGTGCTCACCAGCGTGATCAGCAGCTGTGGATTCAGGCCACTGCTCGCACCAGCGGGCGCCGCACCCGGGCCTCGCTGGGCGCCCAGGGCGGCCTCGGCGGCCGAAGCCATCAACGTGTCCAGAAGTCCCATGTCGTGTCTCCGTGATGCCGTGAATCAGGTGGGATTGTGGGCCTGCCGACTGCGCCATGCAAGCCAGACCAAGGCCAGCGCAGTGAGCGCCAGCGGCAGCAGCGAACCCAGGTTCAGCCAGTGCCAGCCTTGTGTGGTCACCAGCGCGCCCGAAGCAAACGAGGTGAGTGCCATCGTGGCGAACACACAAAAATTGATGGCTGCCTGCGCGCGGTCTTTTTCCTCGGGCCGGTACGACTGCAACGAGAGCGTGGTGCTGGCGGTGAAGAGGAAATTCCAGCCCACGCCGAGCAGGAACAGGGCGATCAGAAACCGGTGCAGCTCCACGCCCGAGAGCGCAATGGCCACGCAGGCCACGTTGAGCGCCACGCCCGTGCCCATGATGCTGAGCACGCCAAAACGCTTGATCAGGTGGCCGGTGATGAAGCCTGGCGCGAACATGCCGATCACGTGCCACTCCAGCACCAGTGCCGCATCTTCGAACGGAAAACCGCAGACCTGCATGGCCAGTGGCGTGGCCGCCATCAGCAGGTTCATCACGCCGTAGCCCAGGGCTGCGCCGGCGGTGGCCACGATGAACACCGGTTGGCGCACGATCACGCTCAAGGGTCGGCCGGGGTCGGCGCTGGCGGCCTTGGGGGGCACCGGCGGGAATCGCAGGAACGACATCACGGCCAGCGACAACAAGGCCACCACCGCCAGCGACAGGTAGGCGCCCACGAACGGCGTGTCGAACAAAGTGCGGGTGCGGCTGGCGAGATTGGGCCCGAGCACGGCACCCATGAGACCGCCCGCCAATACCAGCGAGACGGCTTTTTCGCGGAACGCTGGCGCGCTGAGTTCGGCTGCGGCGAAGCGGTAAAGCTGGCCGTTGGCGCTGTAGTAACCGGCGATCACGGTGGCGGCCACCAGCAGCCAGAAGTTGTGTGTCGTCACCGCCCAGGCGCACAGCAGTGCAGAACCCAGCGCTACGAGCAGCCCGATCTGGAACGAGCCCTTGCGCCCGAAGGCGCTCTGCGTGCGCGCCACCAGCGGCGTGGACAGCGCCCCGCCCACCACATACCCCATCACCGGCAATGTGGCCATCCAGCCCAACGGCGCCAGCGACAACCCCACCAGGCCGTTGATGGCGATGAAGACCACGTTGTTGGTGAGAAACAGGCCTTGCGCGGCGGCCAGGAGCCAGAGGTTTTTGTTCACGGTGTGGGTGCGGTTGCGAGGACCAAGGCCGCCAGTGCCGCCGTTTCGGCGCGCAGCACGCGCGGACCCAAGGTCACCGGCACAAAGCCGGCGGCGCGGGCCTGGGCGTCTTCTTGCGGATTCAGCCCACCCTCCGGACCGCTGAGGAAGCACACGGGGGTGTCGCTCGCCACCTGCGCCAAGGCTTGTGCGAGCGGCCGAGTGCACTCGGCCAGCGAGAGCAGGCAGCGCAGCTCGGGGGCGGCGGCGTCCATGGGCGGCAGGGCCTTGAGCCAGGCAGCGAAGTCGGCCACGGGCTGCACGGTGGGCACGCGGTTGCCGCCGCACTGTTCACACGCCGCAATGGCCACCGACTGCCAGTGCGCCTGTTTCTTGGTGGCGCGCTCGCCCGCCAGCCTCAGCACGCTGTGTGCGGTGTGCAGTGGCTGCAGGCCGGTCACACCGAGTTCGGCGGCTTTTTCCACCAACCAGTCCATTCGGTCGTTGGCGGGCATGCCCATGGCAAGCAGCACGGCCCGGCCCGGCTCGCGCTCGGTGGCGGTGTGCGCGCCCAAGGTCACGTCCACATCAGAGCGGCCCATGCTGGTGATGGTGGCTTCCCACTCGCCGCCCTCGCCGTTGAACAGCGTGATGGATTGCCCCGGCTGAAGGCGCAGCACCTGCACGTGGCGCGCGGCGGACGCGGGCAGGCTCAGGCTCTGGCCGGCGAGCAGCTGCGTGGGGCAGTGAAAGCGCGGCATCAGACGCGCCCGAAGGCGTAGCCCGATGCGGCCTGCAGGCCCTCGACCTCGTCGATCAGTTGCAGGAAGGGACCCAGCGCCCGGTAGCGGTGCGCGGTGTGGCGGATGTAGCCGATGAAGCGCGGTGCGTCGGCGAGGTACTTGGGCTTGCCGTCGCGCAACGTGAGCCGCGCGAAGATGCCAGCCACTTTCAGGTGCCGCTGCAGACCCATCCACTCTACCGAACGGTAGAAGGCGCCGAAGTCGCTGTGCCAGCCTTCAAAGTCCATCAGGCCGGCCTTGCGCGCCTTTTCCCAGTAACGCACGGTCACGTCGATCACGAAATCCTCGTCCCAGGTGAGGAAGG
>JBBQSX010000186.1:0-7319 GCA_038213545.1 Burkholderiales bacterium | reverse complement strand
TCGATGATCTTGTTTTCCAGTCCAAAGCAGTGAAACAGGCCAAAGAACAGTTTCGCGACCTTGGTGTTGGTCTGAAAACCGAACCAGCGCCTATAGGCGCAGATGTTGTCCAGTGCCTTGTAGACAACCGACAAACCGATGATCGCGTCGATCAGGTAGCTGTTGATCCCGACGTTGAAGTACACGCCCAGGATCATGGTGGTGGAGTGACCCAGCGCAAACAAGCTCACATAGATGCCGATGTGCTGGATGCGGTAGAGAAAGAAAATCACGCCGAACAGGAACAGGATGTGGTCGTAGCCCGTCATCATGTGTTTGGCGCCCACGTACACAAAGGGCAGCAGATTGACACCCGAGATTTCCTGGATGTAGCCCTTGTCACCCTCGGTGACGGCGTGGGCAAAGGCCTCCGCGGTGCCCAGCAAAAGGCAAATGAAGAAGGCAAAAAGCAAGAAGAGACGAGGATGCCCGATCGCCCATGGCGAACGCGGCAGCCTGTCGTGAACATGGCTGTGCATGAAGACTCCGATGGTCTGAAAGAAATGGGTGCGTTGCGCAGCGCAGCGCAGGGAGGGAACGCGTGCGGTCTCAGCCCATGGGCGGGCGTTCGAGCCGCGATGCCTCGGCCGTTTCAATGCGCGGCGTCGCTTGCCCGAACCAGACGGGAAGCACCGGTGCCGCCGTGGGCCACGCGGCGGGCAGCGCGTGGGCTTTTTCGTGCGAGTGATCGGCTCCGTGGTGGGGGTGATCGGCGCTTGCACCGCGACTTCCCACCACCCACTCGACATCACAAGCGCAATCTTCGTGAGCATGACCGTGGGCACCGCCGTGGTCGTGGTCGTGGTCGTGGTCGTTGTGGTGGTCGGGGTCAGTGTCGAAGGACCCTGGAGAGATGTGGACCATTGCCGCAATGGCCGCGATGCCGTGGGAATTCATGCCTCCCACTGAAGAGACGATGGTGCCGAACAGGATGGCCAACAGCACCAGCCAACGCACGCCCAGCGCTGCCCGGTCGGGGCGCAAGGAACGTGTGAGGGGTACGGCCATGGACAGTGCAGTGTTCGGAGTCGGCAAGGGCGATATGGTAACCCCCCCGAGGGGATACCATCAGCCATGACTCAACCGCACACACATGCCTCCCATCCGGCCATCATCAAACGCCTGCGCCGGGCCAGTGGACACCTGAGCAGCACCATCGACATGGTGGTTCAGGGGCGTGACTGCCTGGACGTTGCGCAGCAATTGCAGGCGGTGGAAAAAGCCATCCAGCAGGCCAAGAAAGCCTTGATTCAGGACCACTTGGACCACTGTCTTGAAGACCTGGTAGGCCCTCTGAAATCGGGCCAACGCCATTCGCTGGACGAGTTCAGGGAAATCACCCGCTACCTGTAAACCCACCGCTACACGAATCGCCAGCGCTTCACCCCCGAGACCAACATGCTGGACATTCTTTCCAACCGCACGTACCGCCATCTGTTCGCCGCCCAGGTCATTGCCCTGATCGGGACAGGGCTGGCCACAGTGGCGCTGGGCCTGCTGGCCTTTGAGCTCGCGGGTAACAACGCGGGCATGGTGCTGGGCACGGCGCTGGCCATCAAAATGGTCGCCTACGTGGGCGTGGCACCGGTGGCAGCGGCGTTTGCCGATCGGCTGCCCCGCCGCACGATGCTGGTCACCCTGGACCTGGTGCGTGCGGCGGTGGCGCTGCTGCTCCCGTTCGTCTCCCGGATCTGGGAGGTGTACGTGCTGATCTTTGTGTTGCAGGCAGCGTCGGCCGCGTTCACGCCCACCTTCCAAGCCACCATCCCCGATGTGCTGCCGGATGAGAAGGACTACACCAAGGCCCTGTCGCTCTCGCGTCTGGCCTATGACATGGAGAGTTTGGTCAGCCCGATGCTGGCGGCTGCCCTGCTCACCGTCATCGGCTTTCACGATCTGTTCGCCGGCACGGTGGTGGGCTTCCTGATCTCAGGCGCACTGGTGGTGTCGGTGGTCTTGCCGGCGCCTCCGGCATCGCCGCGCCGCGGCATCTACGACCGAACCACGCGCGGGCTTCGCATCTACCTGGCTACGCCCCGCCTGCGCGGATTGCTCGCCATCAGTGCAGGTGTGGCTGCGGCGGGCTCCATGGTGTTTGTCAATACCGTGGTCATCGTGCAAGCCGGGTTGGGTTTGACCCAAAGCGCGGTTGCGTTGGCACTCGCCAGTTTCGGCGCCGGCTCCATGGTGGCTGCACTGGCCTTGCCACGTCTGTTGGAGAAGCTGACCGATCGCACAGCCATGCTCGGTGGCGTCGGGGTGATGGTCGTGGGTCTGATTGCCGGAATCTTCGTGAGTGGCCACAGTTCGTTGATGGGGTTGTGGTTCGTGCTTGGTCTGGGTTACTCCACAGCGCAGACACCCTCAGGGCGCCTGTTGCGGCGCTCCGCCCACCCTGAGGACCGGCCAGCGCTGTTCGCAGCCCAGTTCGCGCTCTCGCATGCCTGCTGGTTGCTGTTTTATCCCCTGGCCGGCTGGTTGGGCGCGCGCTTTGGCATGCCGGCAAGCTTCGCGGTCCTGGGTGGTGCGGGTGCCCTGGCCGCATGGGTGGCTTCGCGGGTCTGGCCAGCGCAAGACCCCGACGTGATCGAGCACGATCACACGGACCTGCCCGCCGGGCACGCCCACGCCCAAGGCGCCGCTGAACCCGGTCGTCGCGTGCGGCACGCGCACGCTTTTGTCGTTGACGATCACCATCCTCATTGGCCACCCTCGCGCCACTGATCGCTGCCCGCCCAGGTCTTGCGCTGTTGGCTCGTGGTGGACTTCGAATTTCGTCCACCACCGGGTGGTCCATTTTCCCGTCGAGCAACACCTTGCTGGTCTCAGCGATCAGCCCTTTGGCCCAGAAGGCCACCAGACCCACGCCCACGATGCCCATCACTGGGTCCAGCCAGGACCACCGCAGCCACCAACCGCCGGCCAGCGCTGCAATCGCCAGCGCCGAGGTGGTCGCATCAGCCACCACATGCAGACAGGCCGCGCGCAGATTCAGATCAACCCGTGCGCATGACCATGCATCCCCAAACTGGAGTTGGGCGGCATTTCAGCTCTTGATGTCACTTCGTTCCAACGAATTCACTCGGGTCAGGTGGCTGAGTGAGCCGTGCAGGTGGTGATGTTGATGGTGATGGGGATGGCGACGGTGATGGTCAGCTTGCTGTCCACTTTGGACCACACACAGTGCGCCAACGCACTGATGCGCTACTCAAGCGTGGCCTAGCATGTCCACCACAAGCACCAGAGCCTGATGGTCGCAACCTGTATCAACCTGCGGAGAAAAATCATGTACGGCTTCACCACCTCACTGAACAACGTCCCTTTCGACGAAGCGGTTCAAAGAACGATGGACGCGCTCAAGAACGAAGGCTTCGGCGTGCTCAGCGATATCGACATCCAGCAAGCGATGAAGGCCAAACTGGGACTGGACATGCTGCCTTACCGGATCCTGGGTGCTTGCAATCCACCGTTGGCACACCAAGCCCTTCAGGCAGCACCAGACATCGGGCTGCTGCTCCCGTGCAACGTGACCGTTCGACAGGCCTCGCACGACACAGTCGTTGTGGGATTTCTGGACCCACAAGTCATGGTGGGGCTGGTTGAAGGCACAGGTATCAAGGCCGTGTCCGACGCAGCCGAAGAGCGGCTTCGACGCGTGTGCGCCAGCCTGGGCGGAAGTGAGGCGAAAGCGGTCTGACAGCTCGGGAGGAGAGCCACCAGCGCCGCTTTCCATATCGGAAGAGCCAAGGTTCGCCAAACCGCTGAACGGACGTCGGCGAGGATTCAGGAATCGGTGCTTGTCGATTGCGATGTCAGTGCGGAGTCGACGGTGGCCTGTGCCTCCACCAGGATGCGGTGGAGGTGGGTGGCGTCCCGGAAGCTCTCGGCGTAGATCTTGTAAATGTCCTCGGTGCCCGAGGGCCGCGCGGCGTACCAGCCATTCTTCGTCACGACCTTGATCCCACCAATGGGTGCTCCGTTGCCCGGCGCGTGGCTGAGCACATGGGTGACAGGGTCTCCTGCCAGCCCGGTCGCGGTGATGGCCTCGGGCGACAGCGCCGCGAGGCGCTTCTTCTGCATCGGCGTGGCTGGCGCCTCAACCCGATCGGCATGAGGCTCGCCGAGTTGACCAGCGAGCTCAAGGTAGAGCGCGCCTGGATCGCGGCCGCAACGCGCCGTGATCTCCGCAGCCAGCAACGCAGTGATGAGTCCGTCCTTGTCGGTGGTCCAGGCCGTGCCGTCGCGGCGCAGGAAGGCGGCGCCGGCACTCTCCTCGCCACCGAAGCCCAGGGTGCCATACAGCAGACCCTGCGAGAACCATTTGAAGCCAACCGGTACTTCCATGAGCTTGCGCCCGAGTCGGGCCGCGACGCGGTCGATCAGCTGCGTGCTGACCACCGTCTTGCCCACCGCAGCGTCCACGCTCCAATGCGGTCGATGGCGGAACAGGTAGTCAATGTCCACCGCCAGCACGTGATTGGCCGGCAGCAGGCCTGCGCCCGGCGTGACGATGCCGTGGCGGTCGTGGTCGGTGTCGCAGGCGAACGCGATGTCGAAGCGGTTCTTGATGGCAATCAACCGTTGCATCGCATACGTCGAGGACGGGTCCATGCGGATCTGACCGTCCCAATCCATCGTCATGAACGCGAAAGTCGGGTCGACCACTTCACTGATCACGGTGAGATCGATCTTCCAGCGCTCGGCAATGGCGGCCCAGTAGTGCACCCCGGCACCGCCCAAAGGATCAACGCCGATGCGGACCTTGGCTGCGCGGATGGCGTCCATGTCGATCACGTGATCGAGGTCGTCGACGTAATTGCCCATGAAGTTGTGGTGGTGCGTGGTGCTCGCTCTCAAGGCCTGGGCGTGGGGTATGCGTCGCACACCTTGCATCTTGTGCTCCAGAAAGCCGTTGGCCGCTGCCTCGATGGCGTCCGTCACGTCCTTGCCCGCGGGGCCACCGTGCGGTGGGTTGTACTTGAAGCCGCCGTCGCGCGGCGGGTTGTGAGACGGTGTGACCACGATGCCGTCGGCCATGGTGCCCATGCCGCTGTGGTTGTGCTTGACGATGGCGTGCGAGATGGCTGGTGTGGGCGTGAAGCCGTTGCCGGTGGCCAGCACGGCATCTACGCCGTTGGCCGCCAGCACCGTCAGCGCGCTGTCGCAGGCGGGTGCTGACAGCGCATGTGTGTCGATGCCCATGAACAGCGGGCCGGTGATACCTTGCTTCCTGCGGTGGTCGCAGATGGCCTGGGTGATGGCCAGGACGTGCCATTCGTTGAACGAGACATCGAACGACGAGCCGCGGTGGCCGGACGTGCCGAACGCCGCGCGCTGCGCGGGCACGGTCGGGTCGGGCCGTTCCGAGAAGTAGGCGGCGACCAGCCTGTCGACATCGACGAGCGAAGAGGCAGTGGCCATCTGGCCTGCCAGGGGGCTGATGCGAGTGGTCACGGGTTCACCCTTGGGCATGGGGTCCTTTCCTTCCAGGCGGGAAACTGCTTCGAACAGCCGGGTGCCGGTCATGAGGCCAGCCGCCGGCCATGCCAGGCGAGTTGATCGCGGACGGCTTCAAGCACATGGGTCAGGTCAAAGCCAAAGTGCGACTGCACCACAGGGCCAGGCGCCGACAGGCCGTAGCCGCGCATGGCAATGACCGTGCCGTGCCGGCCGACGTAGCGGTCCCAGCCCAATGCCGATGCAGCCTCCACGGAAACACGCGCCGTCACGGCCTCGGGCAGCACCTGTTCGCGGTAGGCCGCGTCCTGGCGCTCGAACAGGTCCCACGAGGGCATGCTCACCACGCGGGCCTTCACGCCCTGCAGCGTGAGCTGCTCGTAGGCAGCGATGCACAGGGCCACTTCGCTGCCGCTGGCCAGCAGCAACACATCGGGCGAGCCGTCGGCCGCATCGGCGAGCACGTAAGCACCTCGTGCAACGCCCGAGGCACTGGCATAGCGTTGGCGGTCCAGCGTGGGCAAGGCTTGGCGCGACAGCACCAGGCTGGCGGGTTGGTCGCGCAGCGCCATCACCACGCGCCAGGCTTCAACCACTTCGTTCGCATCGGCCGGGCGAAGCAGCACCATGCCGGGCATGGCCCTGAACGAGGCGAGCTGCTCGATGGGCTGGTGGGTGGGGCCGTCCTCGCCCATGGCGATGGAATCGTGCGTCCAGACGCAGATCACGGGCAAGCCCATCATGGCGGCCAGGCGGATCGCACCACGCGCGTAGTCGGTGAACACGAAGAAACTGGCCGCAAAAGGCCGCAGGCCCGACAACGCCATGCCGCTGGCTGCTGCGCACATCGCGTGCTCGCGAATGCCGAAGTGGAAGTTGCGGCCCGACGGCGATACGGGCTCGAAGGCACCGGCGAAGTCGCCCTTCAGCGTGGTCCTGGTGGAAGGCGCCAGATCGGCCGCACCGCCGAGCAACCACGGCATGTGGTCTGCAACCGCGTTGAGCACCTGACCAGAGGCATCGCGCGTGGCCAGGCCCTTGTCGTCGGCCTCGAAAACCGGCAGCGTGGTGTCCCAGCCATCGGGCAATTCCCGCCGCTGCATCTGGTCGATCTGTGTGGCCAGGTCCGGGTACAGCGCACGGTAGTCTTCAAAGCGCTCGCGCCACACCTTCTGAGCACCGGTGCCCCGCACGCCGAACTGCTGGTGGAGATGCTCGCGCACACCATCGGGCACCACAAAGCTGGCATCGGGGTCGAAACCATAGAACAACTTGGCGCCTCTGGCTTCTTCTGCGCCCAGCGGCTCGCCATGGGCGGAAGCACTGTCTTGCTTGTGCGGTGCGCCGTAGCCGATGTGGCTCTGCACGATGATGAGGGTCGGTCGGTCGTGGCTGTTTTCGAAGGCCCTGAGCGCCAGGGTCGTGGCGTCGATGTCGTTGGCATCGGCCACCTGCAGCACCTGCCATCCGCAGGCCGTGAAGCGGGCACCGACGTTCTCGCTGAAGGTCAACGATGTCGGACCTTCGATGCTGATGTGGTTGCAGTCGTAGATCCAGCACAAGCGGCCGAGTTTCAGGTGCCCCGCGAGCGACGCGGCTTCGGCGCTCAGGCCTTCCATCATGTCGCCGTCGCCGGCCAATGCAAAGACGCGGTGCTCAAACAGCGCAAAGCCGGGGCGGTTGTAGGTGGCCGCCAGCCAGGCTTGTGCGATGGCCATGCCCACGCTCGTGGCCACACCCTGGCCCAGCGGGCCGGTCGTGGTCTCGACACCGGTGGTCCATCCGTGCTCGGGGTGCCCCGTGCAGCGGCTGCCAGCCTGGCG
>JBBQSX010000185.1:0-7352 GCA_038213545.1 Burkholderiales bacterium | reverse complement strand
CGCGACATCCAGGCGCGTGCTGTCCACCTCGTCTGTGCAGCCACCTTCGGCTTTCTGGGACGCCTCATGCTCATGCGCGCAGACCGGTTCGCTGAGTATGGCGACACCACCGTGCATCTGCAGCTGTCGATTGCACCCGTTGCCTGGCTGATGGCGGGGCTGCTGATGCTGACGGGACTGGTTCATCTGCTGTTCGTGTTCGTGAAGGCACCGGTGCCCGAACACACACCCCTCCCTGCCGTTACAGACAGGACCTCCCCATGACCGAAGCGTTCCTGGGATTTGTGGCCGTCTTCGTCATGGCCTTTCTGCGCATTCCGCTGGCTGTGGCCATGGCCATCGCGGGTATGGTGGGCATGGGCTTGTTGCGCGGTTGGCAGCCGGCCTTCGCCAGCACCAGCCAGGTCATCTTCGAGACCGGCTTTCACTATGTGCTGTCGGTCATACCGCTGTTCGTGCTGATGGGCAACCTGGTGGCCAGAGCCGGCATGGCGCGCGAGCTGTTCACCGCCGCCAACGCCTTCGTCGGCCACCGCAAGGGCGGTCTGGCGATGGCCAGCATCATCGCCTCGGGCGGCTTCGGCTCCATCTGCGGCTCGTCCATCGCCACCGCCGCCACCATGACACGCGTGGCCTATCCGGAGATGAAGAGCCACGGCTACAAGGACACACTGGCAACAGGCGCGATTGCGGCTGGCGGCACGCTGGGCATCCTGATTCCACCGTCCACCATACTGGTTATCTACGGCATCATCACCGAGACCGACATCGGCAAACTGTTCGTGGCCGGCATCCTGCCAGGACTGGTTGCCATCACCTGCCTGTGCCTGGGCGTGGTCTATGTCACCTGGCGAGATCCTTCGGCCGGCCCGCGGGCCGAGCGCTTCACCTGGGCGCAGCGCCTGGCTGCGATTCGCGGAATCTGGGGCGTGGTGGTCTTGTTTGGGCTGGTGATTGGTGGCATCTACGGTGGCGTGTTCACAGCCACCGAAGGCGCAGGGGTTGGCGCTGCAGGCGCATTTTTCTTTGCGCTGCTGCGCGGCTCGCTCACGCCGCGCGTGTTGCTCGACATCCTGGTGGAGAGCACGCGCACCACGGCGATGCTGTTCACCATCCTGATCGCCGCGATGATCTTCACCAACTTCATCAACTTCACCACCATGCCGGGCGACCTGCGCGATTTCGTGCTGCAGTTCAGCCCGCACCCCATCATGGTGGTGGTCATGATGATGGGCATCTACCTGATGCTCGGCATGGTGATGGAAGAGCTGGCCATCGTGCTGCTCACGATCCCGGTGTTCTTTCCGGTGATCACCGGCCTGGGGTTCGATCCCGTGTGGTTCGGCATCCTGATCGTGACCATCGTGGAGATCGGCATGATCTCGCCCCCAGTGGGCCTGAACCTCTTCGTGATCAATTCTCTGCTGCCCAACGTGAAGCTGGGCACCATTTACCGCGGCGTGTGGCCCTTCGTGATGGCCGACGTCGTTCGGCTGGGCATCCTGATCGCATTCCCTGCCATTTCACTCTGGCTGCCGGGCTTCATGAACCGCTGAAGGAGTGTCTGGTGTTCCGGCAGGCGGCGGCTTGATGTGCAGCACGCGCTGCGGGTACGGAATCTCGATCTGGTTTTCGCGCAGCGCTTGCAGCACCTTGCGGTTCACCAGTGAACGGAGGTTGAGCGTGCCGTTCTCGGGGTCGGCGATCCAGTAACCCAGTGTGAATTCCAGACCGTCGGCGCCGAAATTGGACAATGCGGCCGACGGGCCAGGGTCCTTGAGCACGCGCTCCTGTGAGAGCGCGGCATCCTGCAACAGTGCCATCACCTGCTCCACATCGCTGTCGTAACCCACAGACACCACGGTGGACTGCCAAAGGCGATCATCGGCCAACGACAGGTTCTCCACCCGGTTGATGATCAGCAGTTCGTTGGGGACGATGGACTCGCGTCCCGTGGTGGAACGGATCACGGTGTAGCGCGCATTGATGTCGGTAATGCGCCCTTCAAAGTTGTCGACCCTCACGTTGTCGCCGATGCGCATGCTGCGCTCGGCCAGGATGACGAAGCCGCTGACGTAGTTGGACGCCAGCTTCTGCAGACCGAAGCCGATACCCACGCCGATGGCACCACCCAGCACCGACAGTGCGGTGAGGTCGATGCCCACGGCCGACAGCGCGATGATCAGACCGAAAAACATGAGCAAGGCGCGCGTCGCATTGCTCACGGCTTTGCGCAAGGACAGGTCACCGCCCACCGCCTTGCGCAACAGGCGTGTTTCGATGGCGGACGAAACCCACAGCGACAGGATCAACACCGCACCGGCGGTCAGGATGCCTTCGATCATGGTGCGCAGGCTCAGCGTTGAGGCACCGATCTTCCAGGTGATCTGTTCCATCTCGGCCAGCACCACCGGCAGCAAACCGCTGACCCACAACACCATGGCCAGCCAGGCCACCCACGAGATGGTGCGTTCCAGCGCACGCACCCAGGGCGCTGTGGCAAACGCGACCTGCAACACCTTGACGCCCACGCGGATCACCACCAGCGACACCAGCACCGGAATCGCGACCTTGAACGCCGTCAGTGGCAGCACAGCCATCAACAACGCGCGCGCCACGTAGGCCAGCATGAGCAGCAACAGCGGGAACATCACCCCGTCGACAAGACGTCGCCCGAACAGCACCGAGGTCTTCTCCTCCTGCATGCGCAGCGCGCGGCGCAGCAGCCAGGTGATGCCGAGCGCCACCGCAATGCACACAACCAGCGCGCCCAGTTCGGACAACACCGTGGGTTGTGTAAAGGCCGACAGCCAGAGACCGAAGTCGTCGATGGGTTTCGGGGCGGCGGTGGAAGTGATGGCCATGAATGCGAACGTTGCGTTGAAAGGTCAGGCGCGCCAGCTCGGCGCGCGTTTGTCAATGAAGGCCTGCACACCCTCTTGCGCCACGGGGTGCGCCATGTTGCAGGCCATGGTCTGCCCGGCGAGCTGGTAGGCGGCCTCGATACCGGTTTCAAGCTGGCGGTAAAACAGCGCTTTGCCCATGGCAATGGCTTCGGGCGGCTTGGCCAGGATGCGGTCCACCAAGGTGGCCACTTCCGCGTCCAGCGCATCGGGTGCCACCACGCGGTTGACCAGCCCACGTGCGCAAGCCTCGTCAGCCGAAATGAAGTCACCGGTGAGCAGCATCTCCATCGCCTGCTTGGGCAGCATGTTGCGCGACAAGGCCACGCCCGGCGTGGCGCAGAACAGTCCCACGTCGATGCCGTTCACGCCAAAGCTGGCCGCCTCACTGGCCACGGCCAGATCGCACTGCGCCACCAGCTGGCAACCCGCGGCGGTGGCCAGCCCTTGCACGCGCGCAATCACAGGCACCTCCAGCTTGCGGATGGCCAGCATCAGCCGTGAGCAGCGCGCGAACAACGCCTGGTAGTACGCCTGTTCGGGGTTCGATCTCATTTCCTTGAGGTCGTGCCCGGCGCAAAAAGCCTTGCCGCTGGCGCCGATGACCACCAGGCGAGCATGTGGGTCGGCTGCCACCGCGTCGATGGCCACCTGCAGCGCTGCGAGCATGGCTTCGGACAACACGTTGAAGCTGCGCGGCTTGTTCAGGGTGAGCGTGTGCACGCCGCGCTCTTCTCGCATGTGCAGCAGCACTGCGCCGTCGGCTGCGGGGGATGGGGAAGATGCTGGATGGGTCATCGAAACATTATCCGATGCCCATGGGCCGCAGAAGTTCAGACGTCGGCCAGCACCCGCAAGTGCGCTTCCACGCTGCGGCCCAGCGCGCTCAAGGCGTAACCGCCTTCAAGGCAGCTCACGATGCGACCCTTGGCGTGGCGCTCGGCCACTTCCTTGATCCGCATCGTCATCCACGCGTAGTCCTGCTCCACCAGGCCCAGCTGTGCCATGTCGTCTTCGCGGTGGGCATCGAAGCCAGCGCTGATGAAGACCATCTGCGGCTTGTGGGCGTCGAGACGGGGCATCCAGCTCATGTCGATCAGCTCGCGGATGTCCATGCCCTTGGTGTAGGCGGGCACCGGCAGGTTGACCAGGTTGGCTGCGCCGGAATGTTCAACCAGCGGGTAGAACGGGTGCTGGTAGAAGCTGCACATGAGAATTCGGTCGTCGCCCGCCACGATGTCTTCGGTGCCGTTGCCGTGGTGCACGTCGAAGTCGATGATGGCCACGCGTTTGAGGCCGTGGCGTTCCAGCGCGTACTTGGCGGCCACGGCCACGTTGTTCACAAAGCAAAAGCCCATGGCCTGGTTGCGTGTGGCGTGGTGGCCGGGTGGGCGCACGGCGCAGAAGGCGTTGGGCATTTCGCCTGCCATCACCGCGTCGGTGGCGTCGATGGCGGCACCCGCGGCCATCAAGATCGCGTCCCAGCTGTATGTGTTGATGGAGGTGTCGGGGTCGACCTGCGCGTGGCTCGGGCCGCCCGCCTTGATCTCGTCTCGCAGGTTGTCGCTGAGGCCACGCAGTGACGCCAGGTGCATGCGGCCGTGGGCGAGTTCGAGGTCGGCGATGGAGGCGGCGGTGGCTTCGCGGCGCTCCAACGCCACGTCGAGTCCGCTCATGAGCAAACGGTCCTCGATCGCGTCCAGACGCTCTGGGCATTCCGGGTGGCCGGCGCCCATTTCGTGTCTCCAACAATCCTTGTGGGTGAAATACCCGGTGGCCTGGCCCATAACGGTTTTACGGTAAGGTTCGCGGCATGCAAGCCGACACAAAAATTCAACAGTTGCTGAACCAGCTTAACACGGTGATCGTGGGCAAATCACAGCAGGTTTCCGACTGCGTGGCCTGCCTTCTGGCGGGTGGTCATCTACTGATTGAAGATGTTCCCGGCGTGGGCAAAACCACCCTGGCGCACGCGCTGGCACGTTCGTTCGGCCTGCAGTTCTCGCGCGTGCAGTTCACCGCCGACCTCATGCCTTCGGACCTGGTGGGCGTATCTATTTACGAACGCGGGCGCGAGGCGTTTGTGTTCCACCCCGGCCCCGTGTTTGCCCAGGTGCTGCTGGCCGACGAGATCAACCGCGCCAGCCCCAAAACGCAGAGCGCGCTGTTGGAGGCGATGGAAGAAAAACAGGTGACGGTGGAAGGAGAAACGCGCGCCCTGCCCGAACCCTTCTTTGTCATTGCCACACAGAACCCCCACGACCAGCTCGGCACCTACGCGCTGCCCGAGTCGCAACTGGACCGCTTCCACATGCGCCTGTCCATCGGCTACCCGGACCGTGCTGCCGAGCGCGAGCTGCTGCGCGGCCAGGATCGCCGCGACATGCTCGACAAGCTGCCACCCGCCCTGACGCCGGCCGACCTTGCGGCCCTGCAACACACGGTGAGCCAGGTGCACACCGCCGAACCGGTGCTGGAGTACCTGCAGGACTTGGTGGCCGCCACCCGCAACGGGCAGTGGTTTGCCCAGGGCCTGTCGCCGCGCGCCGCGCTGGCCGTGGTGCGCTCGGCCAAGGCGCAGGCCTATTTGAGCGGGCGCGATTACGTGGCACCCGACGACATTGCTGCGATCCTGCCGCAGACGGTGGCCCACCGGCTGATTCCGGTGCGCGACGCTGGGCGCGGGCCTGTGGAACAGGTGCGCGCCATGCTGGAAGCCATCCCCCTGCCCTGACATGGTGGCCACCGCTGCGCGCTCGCCCGCTGGCGCCCTCAGCTTGCAACCCTGGCGCCACCCGTGGCGCACGCTGCGTGCCCACCTGCAGACCTGGTGGCACAACCGCCTGCCGAAGTCTGACACGCTCACGCTGACCCAGCGCAACGTCTACATCCTGCCTACCCGCCCGGGCTGGATGCTGGGAATAACCCTGCTGCTGCTCCTGGTGGCCAGCATCAACTACCAGCTCAACCTGGGCTACCTGCTCACCTTCTTGCTGGCCGGCAGCGCGGTGGTGGGCATGCACGTGTGCCATGGCAACCTGCGCGGCACCACGCTGCTGCTCACACCGCCCGAGCCGGTGCACGCCGGCCAGGCGGTGGCCCTGACGGTGCGCCTGTCCAGCGAACGCAAGCGCTCGCGCTACGGTATCGGCATGGGCGTGATCGGCGCCGACCCCAAGCACGCACCCCTGGCCTGGACCGACGTGCCCGCGCAAGGCAGTGCCCAGCTGCAGGTGAGCTTTCCGTCACCCGAGCGCGGCCTGCACCCACTGCCGCCGCTGACCGCGCAGACCCTGTTTCCGCTCGGCACCTTCCGCGTGTGGACGGTGTGGCGCCCGGCTTCGGGTGTGCTGGTGTACCCCGAGCCCGAAAGCCACCCGCCGCCGCTACCCCCGGGCGAGCCGCAGGCCGGCAGCTCGGGCGCGGCGCGGGTGCAGAGCACCGGTGAATTCGACGGCGTGCGTGCCTACCGCCGGGGCGATCCGCTCAAGGCCGTGGTGTGGCGCAAGGCCGCGCAGGCGTTCTCCAGCGGGCGCGACGATCTGGTGAGCCGCGACGCCTTGTCGCACCAGCGCCAACAGCTCTGGCTCGACCACGCGCAGTGCGGCGGCGCCGGCCTGGAGGCTCGGCTCTCGCGCTTGACGGCCTGGGTGCTCATGGCCGACCGCCAGGGGCTGGACTACGGCCTGCGCGTGCCCGGCCGCGAGATCGCGCCCGACCAGGGGCCAGGACACCGCGCGCGCTGCCTGGAGGCGCTGGCCATATGTTGAACTCGCCGACATCGGGCGCCGAAGACGAGGCGATCCGCCGCCGGGCCGCCCCAAGGCGGATCAGCCCCCCCGGGGGGCAGCGACCCGCGAAGCGGTGGAGCGTGGGGGCCACACTCCCACGCGACACACGCGACACGCTGTTTCTGCTCGCCGTCATCGGCTGGGTGGCCTTCATGCAGGTGGGCCACACGCCGTGGTGGTGCACCGCGCTCACCGCAGGCGTGCTGGTGTGGCGCACCACGCTGGCGCTGCGCGGCCTGCCCCTGCCCGGCTGGCCCGTGCGCGTGGGCTTGCTCGGCATCACGCTGGCCGCCACCTTCATGACCCACAGCACCCTGCTCGGGCGTGACGCGGGCGTGACGCTCATCGTGGTGTTGCTGGCGCTCAAGACGCTGGAAATGCGTGCACGGCGCGACGCCTTCGTGGTGTTCTTCCTCGCCTTCTTCACGCTGCTCACGCACTTCTTTTACTCGCAGTCGCTGCTCACGGCGGCGGGCATTCTGGTGGCGCTGCTGGGCCTGCTCACCGCGCTGGTGAACGCCCACATGCCGGTGGGCCGCCCGCCACTCTCGCAGGCCGCGCGCATTGCCGGCGGCATGGCGCTCATGGGCGCGCCCATCATGCTGGTGCTGTTCTTGTTGTTCCCGCGCCTGTCGCCACTGTGGGGTGTGCCGGGGCA
>JBBQSX010000184.1:0-7520 GCA_038213545.1 Burkholderiales bacterium | reverse complement strand
CATCCAGGGTATCGGCGCGGGGTTCATTCCCAACAACCTGGACGTGAGCGTGCTTGACGGCGTGATCCAGGTCGAGGCCGAGCCGGCGCGCGAGATGGCCCGCCGCAGCGCGCGAGAAGAAGGCATGCTGGTCGGCATCTCCTCCGGCGCCACGCTGGCCGCCATCGCGCAAAAACTCCCCGATCTGCCGGCCAACGCCGTGGTGCTGGGTTTCAACTACGACACCGGCGAACGCTATTTGTCGGTGGACGGCTTCCTGCCGGCCTGACGCCATGAAAAACCTGAACGACATCCGTCTCTCCATGCTCGACCTGGTCGCCGTGCGCGAGGGACGGAGCGTGGGCGACGCGCTGTCTGTTGCGCTGCGCACTGCCCAACACGCCGAGTCGCTGGGCTTCACGCGCTACTGGCTGGCCGAGCACCACAACATGAGCGGTATCGCCTGCTCGGCCACCGCCGTGCTGGTGGGTCATATTGCGGGTGGCACGAAGCGCATGCGCGTGGGCTCGGGCGGCGTCATGCTGCCCAACCATGCGCCACTGGTTGTGGCCGAGGCCTTCGGCACGCTGGCCGAGCTCTACCCCGGGCGCATCGACCTCGGCCTGGGCCGCGCGCCAGGCACCGACCCCATGACCATGCGCGCTCTGCGTCGCAACCGGATCGAAAGCGAGGACGACTTTCCGCGCGACGTTGCCGAGCTGCAGCACCTGCTGGGCCCCGCACAACACGGCCAACGCGTGATCGCCAACCCGGGCACCGGCACCAACGTACCGATCTGGCTGCTGGGTTCGAGTCTTTTTTCGGCGCGGCTGGCGGCTGAGCGCGGACTGCCTTTCGCCTTTGCCTCTCACTTTGCGCCGCGCATGCTGTTGCAGGCGCTGGACGTGTACCGCAGCCACTTCAAGCCGTCGGCCCAGTTGGCGAAACCTTATGTGGTCATTGGCGTACCCTTGATTGCTGCGCCCACGGACGAGGAAGCCGAGTACCTGGCCAGCAGCACCTACCAGCGCGTGCTGGGCATCCTCACCGGGCAGCGCGGCCAGCTGCCACCCCCGGTGCAGGGCTTCATGCAGCGCTTGCACCCGCAGGAACAGGCCGGCATCGCCGACTTCCTGGCCGCTGCCGTCATCGGCGGGCCTGACACGGTGCGCGAAGGCCTGCAGGCGTTGGCCAACGCGACCCAGGCGGACGAATTCATGATCGTCTGCGACGTCTACGACCCCGCTCTGCGCCTGCGCTCGCTGGACATCGCTGCAGAAGCCATGGCCATGTCCGAACCACTCACTGCCTGATCATCTGCATGATCTGACCGGCGTCCAGCGTGGCGGCCTTCTGCCGGATTTGCGGCAGGTACTGCGTCTGCATCTGCCTGGCCGGGCCGAGCAGATCCTGGAAGGTCTCTTGCAGCAGCGCAGTGCTCATCACGCGCCCACCCGCGTAGTAGCGCTTGGCCACTTGCCCCAGCGCGTAGGTGGTCGCGAACGAAAACGCCATGCCGGTGGCCGCACTGCCAGCGCCTCCGATGGCGCGGCCCGCCACCTTGCCCAGCAAACCGCCCAGCAGCTTGCGACCGAACTGCTCCAGGTACTGGGAGGTCAGGCCCACACCCACCGCCGCAATGAACTCGCGGATGTGGCCCTGGTCCAACTCCACGCCGTGCGCCTTGCCGATGGCATAGACCATCTTCACTTGCAGCGGAATGATGGCCATGGACGCCCATGACTGGGGCAGCAGTTCCAGGGCACCGTTGAGCAGCGCGTAATTCAGGATGGATTTGTCGAGCTCCGCGCCGGACGAAACACTGGCTGAGGCCACCGGGCCCGCAGCCACTGCAACGGGCATCGCGACCGGCACCACCTTCTCCGCTGCATCCACGATGGCGTCCGCCTCGCGCTCGAAGGCTGCGGCGGCCGCCGGGTCGAGCTGCAGGAGCGTCTTCAACTCCGCCAAGAAGGCGCGTTCCTGCTCGCTTTGCCGGCCATCGGCATCGCACACGCACACCGCCATTTCATAAGCCAGCTGGCGCTGCCCGGCGTCTTGCAGGCTGGATGCCGCTGAGGCCAACGACACGCGTTTGAGCAGCACGTCCTGGTACAGACGCGGCAGGCTGGCCCCGGCGTCTTCCTGCCCCAGCGAATCGGCCATGCGCCGGATCGCCTCGCGCTCGCTGTCGGCCTTGTGGCCATCGGCAAAGCCCGCCAGCAAGGCGATGGTGAGGATGGCTTGTTGTTCTTGAGGGGTCATGTCGGTGTTGCTCCTGGCGACTGAGAGTGGGTGCACGAGTCGTGTGGAGCACCCATTGTGGTCCCGAGTTCCTGGGCTTGACCCCTCTGCCAGTCGACTGGAGTGCACAGCGGATAATCTGCTCATGCGTTTCCTCATCGACTTCTTTCCCATCGCCCTGTTCGTCATCGCCTACAAGATGGCCGACATCTACACCGCCACCGCCGTGCTGATGGCGGCCACGGTGGTGCAGACCGGCATCATCTACGGCATTGACCGCAAACTGCAGACACTGCAGAAGGTCACGCTGGTGCTCATCCTGGTGTTTGGTGCCCTCACCCTCTTCTTGCAAGACGAGCGCTTCATCAAGTGGAAGCCCACCGTGCTGTACGCCAGCATGGCCATCGTTCTGGCGGCCGCGCTGTGGATCTGGAAGAAGAACTTCCTGAAGCTCCTGCTGGGCAGCCAGCTGAACCTGCCCGATGCCGTGTGGGCCAAACTCACTGTGGCCTGGGCGGCCTACTTCGTGTTCATGGCGGCGATCAACGCTTACGTGGCGGCCTACTACTCCACCGAAGACTGGGTCAACTTCAAGCTCTGGGGCTATGTGTTCCCGGTGGTTTTCATCATCGGGCAAGGCCTGTACATCTCGCGCTTCCTCAAAGACGACCCGGTGGAAAAATCATGAGCGACGTGTCCACCCCCACCGCCGCCGCCATCGAGGCGCAACTGCGCGCCGCGCTGGCCCCCACCGAGCTGGAAGTGCTGGACGAAAGTGCGGCCCATGCGGGGCATTCCGGCTCCAACGGACTGGGCTTCGGGACCCATTTCCGTGTGCGCATCGCGGCACCCGGTTTTGCAGGCTTGAGCCGGGTGGCGAAACACCGCCTTGTGTATGATGCGCTGCAAAAATTCACCGACGCGGGGCTGCACGCGTTGGCCATTGAAATCAAGGCCTGACGCGGCTTCCAGGCCCGCCGCTACGTTCTGATACGAGTCTGCCGAACCCTGTCGGCATCCGCAGCTCCAACCCTTTTTCAACCCCGAGGAACACCATGAAATTTTCCCGCTCAGCCCTGACCGTGGCCGTGCTCGTTGCCGCTGCTTTCAGCGCCTCCGCCCAGAACATCGCCATCGTCAACGGCAAGGCCGTGCCCACCGCGCGCCTGGACGTGCTGGCTCAGCAGATCGCCGCCAGCGGCCGCCCGGTGGACGACACCGTGCGCGCCCAGCTCAAAGAAGAAGTTGTGCTGCGCGAGGTGTTCATGCAGGAAGCGCAGAAGCGCGGCATCGGCACCACCGACGAGTTCAAGAACCAGCTCGAGCTGGCCCGCCAGACCATCATGATCCGCGCGCTGTTCGCCGATTTCCAGGCCAAGAACCCGGTGACGGACGCCGACATCAAGGCCGAGTACGACAAGTTTGTGGCGGCCAACGGCGGCAAGGAGTACCGCGCCCGCCACATCCTGGTGGAGAAGGAAGAAGAAGCCAAGGCCATCATTGCCTCGCTCAAGGGCAAAGGCAAGTTCGAAGACATCGCGAAGAAGCAGTCCAAGGACCCGGGCTCTGGCGCCAACGGTGGTGACCTGGACTGGGCAGCCGCCGCCAGCTACGTGCCCGAGTTCTCCGAAGCCATGGTCAAGCTTGAAAAAGGCCAGACCACCCAGGTGCCGGTGAAGACCCAGTTTGGCTGGCACATCATCCGCGTGGACGACGTGCGCCAGGCCGAGCTGCCCAAGATGGAAGACATCAAGCCGCAGATCGCCCAGCAAATGCAGCAGCAAAAGCTCACCGAGTTCCAGAAGGGCTTGCGCGAGAAAGCGAAGATCGAATAACTCTCGGCCTGCGGCCATCAAGACAAAAGCGTGGTCCTCCGCGCTTTTGTCGTTTCAGGCCAGTTGCATTCCCAACCAGATCATGGCCATGAGCACCGGCTGGTGCAGCAGGTAGTAGCTCAGGCTCCATTGCCCAAGCAGCACCAGGGCCTTGCGCCCACCCCCGGGCGGTGCACCACCACCCAGCCACTGGGGCCGCTTGCGAACTGCCCAGCGACCAGCGGCCATGCCCCACCACATCACCCCCAGCCAGGGCAGCAAGGGCACGTAGTCTTCGGTCTGCGGTTTGCGGCTGATGAGCCCCAGCCAGTTGAGCCACGGCGTGTTCAGCATGTCGAGCACGGGAAACGTCTGTATCAGAGCGGGCGCGAGGAACTTGCTCCCGATGGCCAGCGCGCCCAGAAGCCACAGCCACGCTCCCCACCCCGCGGTCAAGCGAACCACAATGAGCATCACCACAATGCCGTGCAGCACGCCAAAGTAGATGAAGCTTTGGGGAAACACCAGCAGCGAGCCCGCCGTCACGAGCAGCGCCGCGCCTGCCACCTGTAGCCAGCGGCGCCAGAAGCGCGCCCTGGTCTGACCCTGATGCAAGGCCACCGCCTGGGACAAACCTGCGGTGAACAGGAACAGGCTCACGATGGCGGTGCGCTGCCAGGTCCAGAGCGGGTCGCGGTAAAAGTCTTCCCGGATCAGGCGAAAGAAGTTGAGGTCGAAGCAGAAGTGGTAGGCCGTCATCCACAGCATGGCGGCGGCGCGCAGCAGGTCGATGCGGTCCAGGCGTTGATTCATGGTCGCGTTCTTGGAGAGGTCAGGCACGGCGCTGAATGTCCAGCAGGATCTGGCTGAGCGCCGCCGGCTCACTGACCATGGGATCGTGGCCGGTGGCCATCTCCACCACGTTCCAGCCGGGCTCGTTGCGAACACGCACGCGAGATGGCGCAATGGTGGCCAGCGCCGGTTGTGTGCAGTCAATGAACGTGCGTGGCACCGCAGCCACACGCTCGGCACCGAAGTCCAGCGGCTGCTGGTACAGCTTGAAGGGCTGGGGCGTCTGTCGCCGGTTAACCCAGTCGCGATCAGCGCCGCTCAGACCAAACAGGCTGGCATCGGGCGGGGGAAAACTCAAGCCACCGCTGGACTGTGATGCCTCGATCCGGGCCTGTTTCGTCTCGTCCGCGTGGTGGCTGCTCCAGCTGTCACCGGGGAAAGGCAGCGCTGCATCCAGATACACCAGGTGCGCGAGCTGCCCGGGGTGTCTGGCTTGCAGCCGATCGGCCACGCCGGTGATCACCATGCCCGCGTAGCTGTGTCCCACCAGCACCAGGCGGTGCAGTTCTTCGGCATCGATCAAACCGATGACGTCCTGGATGTGGGTATGCAGATTGATGGTGGGCGCCAGCAGGTGAGCGCGTTCGCCCACCCCGGTCAAGGTGACAGCGTGGGTATCGACACCCGCCGTGCGCAGCTGGGGCAGCACGCGGCTCCAGCACCAGGCGCCGTGCCAGGCACCGTGGACCAGAACAATCGCAGTGGTGGGGGATGGCGCACGGTCGGTCACGGTCAGGCTCCGGTGAGATATCGATGCGGGGCATTTTGCCCGGCTCGCGCGCCCGGCTCGCACCACCGGCAGCGCCATCAGCGGTGCGAGACCAGTTCAAACACGTCTTTCTCGATTTCCCGACTGGCCGCACTCAACACGCGTCGTTGCATCTTGACGTAGCGCTTGACCTCGGGCGCATACCAGACCAGGTAATGGATGCGCACCGGCTCAATCGATGCCTGGGTTGCGCCGCCGGTGGCGCTGCGGCTGCTCCACACCTCGACCTTGAACGCGTCAAAGCTGCCACCGGGCACGTTCACCGTCTCCCGCCCGAGCACCTTGGCCTGCGAGTACCACTGTCCCCAGCTGTCCACGTCCGGGGTGGCGAAGTCGCTCAGGGAACCCAGCGTACCCAGGTCCCTGAATGCGCCCAGGTAAGGGCTGTACTCCAGCCCGATCTGTTGCCAGGCCAGGAACCCCGGGCGGCCCCCCACGGCTCGGCGCACGTCACCTGCCAGGTTCTCCTGGGCATTGGCGCGCAGCGTGTCGGTCACCACACCGTCGCGCACCGACTCCACAGCAATCACGATGTCGCGGCGAGGACTGGTGGGCCATTTGCCGCTGGTGCGGTAGGTCCAGCTCTCCCCGGGGCTTGGCAGTGTGCTGGCGGGCGCTCGCTCGACAGCAGGCGCTGGAGCAACCGCCACCGGCGCGGGCGCGGGCGACGGCGCTGATGCCACCACCGCAGGACGCGGAAGCACCGTCAGGCTTCGGGTGACCGAGCCCACGGCGTTGCGGGCCGTGAGCGTGAAGGTGGTGGGCTCGTCGACGCTTACCGTGACACAGTCCTTGACCGCCTGGGCCAGCGCGCCGGGGCGGGGCGTGAGGGTGAGGCTCTCGGCCTGCGCCACCGAATAACACAGCTTCGCACCAGCAGGGTCGGCCTGACTCTGGAATGTGCGAATGACCGGGGGCGACCGGGCCGGCGGTGCTGGCGGCGAAGCCGGTGGGGCAGCGGCCACAACGGGCGGTGCCGGCGAAGGTGCAGCGGCTGCCGCGGCGGCACTGTCTTGTGCCGTGGCGGGCGCAGCAGCCACGGGCACCGGTGGCTTGGAGTGGGTCGGTGAGGCGGCCACCACAGCGGGTTTGCCAGATGGGCTGGAGCCCTCGGCTGTGAGGATCGGGTTCGACGAGACGGTCGGGCCGGGCTCTGGGGATCCGCGCCAGGACACCCAGATCGCCACCGCCAGCACGCCCGCGCCCAAGCCTGCCCACACCACCCACTTCCGGCCCGGAGTCTCATCGGAAGACGCCGGTCTGGACACCGTGGCTTGCCTCGGCGTGTCTTGCCGCGTATCGGGCAAGCGATCTGTCTCGGTGATCCCTGCGTCAGCGCGCATGCCCAACATGATGTTCAGAGCACGCATCAGCTCTTGCGTGGACGCCTCCCACTGCTTGTGGCTGATCTCGATGGCCTGACGTCGAGCCAGCGACTTGAGTTCGGCGGGAAGTTCTTCGCCACGCGGCATCAACGCGCCGCCCACCAGCACCGGCACCACGCGGATCTCGCGCTCCAGCGCCACGCTGGTTTCCAGGCGCACGAAGTCGTGCGGGTCGTCGAGCCGTCGTCGCCCGGCGGCGTCTGTGGTGCTGAGCCATTCGTCACCGATGACGACGATCAGGACCTTGCAGGAGCCAACCGCCTGCTCGATCGCGGTGACGAAGTCGGTGCCGAGCTCGATGCCGGCCACATCCATGAACACCTTGTCGCTACCGAAGTGGGCCGAGAGCCGGTCGTACAGCCGTCCGGCGTAACCGGCCGAGTCGTCCCTGCGGTAGCTGATGAAGATCCCGTCCATGTGGCGAAGACCCCAGATTTCACCGCCAATCGGTGCGGTGTCCGATGTCGGGCCGCTCAG
>JBBQSX010000183.1:0-7581 GCA_038213545.1 Burkholderiales bacterium | reverse complement strand
GGTGCTGATCGGCGTGCTCGCTTACACGCTGGCGCGCAAAGAACTCGGGCGTCACCACGCGCCGCGTTTCAGCGGCCGCCAAGAAGCTGCCGCCGCCTGTGTGCTGGGCCTGACCATCGGCTTCTACGACGGCTTCTTCGGACCCGGCACGGGCAGCTTCTTCGTGTTCCTGTTCGTGCGCTGGCTGGGCTACGACTTCCTGCACGCCAGCGCCAGCGCCAAGCTCATCAACACCGCCACCAACCTCGCCGCCTTGATGCTGTTTGCCTGGAAGGGCCACGTGTGGTGGCACTTCGTGCTCGCCATGGCTGTGGCTAACGTGGTGGGGAGCCTGCTGGGCACGCGCCTGGCGCTCAAACACGGCAGCGGCTTCGTGCGCATCGCCTTCATCGTGGTGGTGTCGGCGCTGATCCTGAAGACCACTTACGACGCCTGGGTCAGGTAGAGGCGCCCTCAGGCGCGATGCTCCCTTTCAGGGGGTGACGCGAACGGGCGCAGGGGTGGCCCCGGTTTCTGGCGGCCAAGGCATCGCGCTGGCCTTCAGCGGTGTGCCCATCGGGACCGATGCCTGGCCCACGCTCACCGCCGCCAGGTCTTGCGGATTCGGGTACTGGTCGAGCAGCAGGTAGTCGAACACGCGCCGCGCGATGGGCGCGGCAGATGCGGCGCCGAAGCCCGCGTTCTCCACCACCACGGCTATGGCCACACGGGGCTGATCGACCGGGGCGAAGGCCACGTACAACGCGTGGTCACGCTGAAACTCTTCAAGCTTGCGCGCGTCGTAGCGGTCTCGCTGGCCGATGGTCACCGCCTGCGCCGTGCCGGTCTTGCCGCCGCTGGCATAGCCTGCGCCGGCAAACACCCGGGTGGAGGTGCCTTCGGTGGTCACCGCCTGCATGGCCTCCAGCACCACTCGCACGTTCTCCGGCTTGAAGCCCAGGTTCACCGCGGGTGGGTTGGGCAGGGGCTTGCGCTCACGGGTGATCACGTTTTCGGTGGCCATGGTGAGGTGGGGCGCGTACTTGACGCCGCCGTTGGCCAGCGTGGCCATGGCGTGTGCGAGTTGCAGCATGGTGAAGCTGTTGTAGCCCTGGCCAATGCCCAGCGAGATTGTCTCGCCCGCATACCAGCGCTGCTGCTCTGGTCGCTTGTAGGTGTTGCGCTTCCATTCCTGGCTGGGCAGCACGCCACGCACTTCGCCGCGCAAATCGATGCCGGTGATCTGGCCGAATCCCAGTGGTTTCATGAAGTCGTGCATGGTGTCCACGCCCATGTCGTTGGCCAGCGAGTAGTAGTAGGTGTTGCTGGATTTCACGATGCTGCGCTTCATGTCCACCGCGCCAAGTCCTCCGTCGCCGTGGCTGCGGAAGCGGTGGTTGCCGAACATCCAGAAGCCCGGATCGTTCATGATGAAGCTCGCGCTGCGCGTGCCGGTTTCCAGTGCGCCCAGCGCCATGAAAGGCTTGTAGGTGGAGCCTGGGGGGTAGGTGCCACGCAGGGCCCGGTTGAGCAGCGGCTTGTCCACCGATTCGTTGAGGGCGCGCCAGTTTTCCACGTCGATACCTTCAACGAAGAGGTTGGGATCGAACGTGGGCTTGCTCACGAAGGCCAACACCTCGCCGGTGCGCGGGTCGATGGCCACCAGCGCGCCGCGCCGCTCGCCGAACATGTCTTCGATCAGCTTCTGCAGCTGGATGTCGATCGACAGCACCACGGTGTCGCCCGGGGTGGCAGGCGTGTTGGCCAGCGAGCGCACTGCGCGCCCACCGGCCGAGGTCTCCACGCGTTCAAAGCCGGTGGTGCCGTGCAGGGTCTGCTCAAAACTTTGTTCGGCGCCGAGCTTGCCGATGTATTCGGTACCGCGGTAGTTGGCCTGGTCTTCTTCGGCCCAGTCGGCGATCGACTCTTTCTCGCGCTGGTTGATGCGCCCGATGTAGCCGATCACGTGGCTGGCGGTCTCGCCATTGGGGTACTGGCGCAGCAGCCGCGCGCGCACGTCCACCCCGGGGAAGCGGTAGCGCTGCACGGTGAAGCGGGCCACCTCCTCGTCGGTCAGGCGGGTGCGTATGGGCAGTGAGTCGAAGCTGTGGGACTCTTCCAGCAGCTTGCGAAAACGCCGCTGATCGCGTGGCGTGATCTCCATCAACTCGCCAAGTTGCGCGATGGTGGCTTCCATGTCGAGCACGCGGGAAGGCGTGATCTCCAGCGTGTAGGCCGAGTAGTTGGTGGCCAGCACGCGACCGTTGCGGTCCACGATCTGGCCCCGGTTGGGCACCACCGGCAGCACCGCCGTGCGGTTGCTCTCGGCCTGCGCCAGCAGGTCGTCGTGGCGCACCACCTGCAGATACACCATGCGCGCGGCGACCAGACCAAACGCAAACACCACCGCCAGCCCGATCACCAGCAGGCGGGTGCGGAACCTGGCCAGGTCGGCTTCGACGTTTCGCAGTTCGGTCATGGGGACTTGACTTCAAGCAAATGAGAGGAGTTTCGCCGCCGGGCCGCCCCAAGGCGAAACAGCCCCCTCGGGGGGCAGCGACCCGCGCAGTGGCGGAGCGTGGGGGCAAGCTTTCGCCGCCGGGCCGCCCCAAGGCGAAACAGCCCCCTCGGGGGGCAGCGACCCGCGCAGCGGCGGAGCGTGGGGGCTTTCATAGCGGGCGGTTGTCGTCGGGGTTGGGGGCACGCCGTTGCGGTGCGAGCAACAGCACGCTGACCACCGGCCACAGCGCGGCGGCCAGAACCGGCGCGATGAAGTAGGTGAAACCGGGGAAGCTGCCGCCCGAAGCCAGACGCACCAGGAGTTCAAGCACTTGGGCGGCCACGAACAGCGGCAGCACCTGCACCGCCTGGTTGGGCACGCCGAACCACAGCAGGCGGCGGTGCATGGAGATGGCCAGGAAGCCGAGCACGGTGTAAGCCAGCGCATGCTGGCCGAGCAGGGCGCCCTGGTGCACGTCCATGGCCAGCCCGAAGACAAACGCCACGCCCACGCCAATGCGCAGCGGCTGGTGCACGCTCCAGAAGACCAGCGTCACCGCCAGCAGATCGGGCACCCAGGCCGAGCGACCCCACATGCCCATGTTCAGCAACATGTTGAACATCAGCGCACCGAGCAGACTGAACCAGATGAAGGCAGGGTTGGCGGGCAGCAGCAGCTGCTGGCCGGGGCGCATGATCATGGCGCGTTGCTCCGGGTGCCGGGGCGGTCGACCACCGCGGGTGCGCGGGCGGATTCAGACAGGGGAGAGGGTGGTAACGCTGCGCCTGCGGGGGTCAGCACCAGCACGTGCAGGGTACCCTGCACCTGGGCCAGCGGCTCTGCCTCGATACGCGAGAACGACGATTCGGCCTGGCGTGCCACCAGGGTCACACGGGCCACTGGCAGGCCAGGCGGGTACACGCCGTCCACACCGCTGGTGGTGAGCAAGTCGCCTTCGGCGATGTCGGCGCTGGCCAGCGTGTAGCGCAGCTCCATGCCGTCGCCTTTGGTCGACGGCTGGCCGTAGGCCACACTGCGCACACCGGTGCGCACATTGAGCACCGGGATCGCCATGTCGCGATCGATCAGCAGGCTCACTTCGGACACCAGCGGATACACGCGTGTGACCTGGCCGAGCACACCGTTTTCATCGATCACGGGAGAGCCGGCCTGCACGCCTTGTGTCTGGCCCCTGTCGATCACAATCTTGCGCGAGTAGGGGTCGGCCGCGTCGTACAGCACCTGGGCGCCCATGGCCTGTGTGCCCACGCGCTCGCGCATGGCCAGCAGGGCGCGCAGGCGCTGGTTTTCCAGTTGCATCTGTTCGAGTTGCAGGTTGCGGTCGGCCTGCGCGGCCAGACGCTTGAGCGCTTCGCCTTCGCTTTGTTGTGCGTTGTGCAGCGACGTGAAGTACCCGCCCACACCGGCCATGGCCTGCACCGGCTGCAGCACCAGCCACTGTGCCGGGTACAGGGCGGCGGCGATGCCGGCCCGCACGGGCCGCGCCACTTCAAAACGCAGGTCGGCCACCATGAAGAACAAAGCCAGGGCGCTGAACACCACGAGTTTGGACAGGGCCGACGGGCCCTGCTTGAAGAAGGGGGGTGGGGTTCGGTCCAGGGTGCCCAGTGGCATGACGCTCGGAGTGGGTCTGGTGGTGTGTGGATGGGCGTGCGCCGGGGTGCGGCGCGCGCCTTATTCGCTGGTGAAGATGGTGCCCAGGCGCTCCATGCGCTCCAGGGCCATGCCGCAACCGCGCACCACGCAGGTCAGCGGCTCTTCGGCCACCAGCACCGGCAGGCCGGTTTCTTCGGCCAGCAGGCGGTCCAGGTCGCGCAGCAGCGCGCCACCGCCGGTGAGCATCATGCCGCGCTCGGCGATGTCGGCGCCCAGCTCGGGCGGTGTGTGCTCCAGCGCCATCTTCACCGCCGAGACGATGTTGTTCAGCGGGTCGGTGAGCGCTTCCAGAATCTCGTTGCTGGAAATGGTGAAGCTGCGCGGCACGCCTTCAGACAGGTTGCGGCCCTTGACTTCCATCTCCTTGACTTCCGAGCCCGGGAAGGCCGAGCCGATCTGCTTCTTGATGGCCTCGGCCGTGGGCTCGCCGATCAGCATGCCGTAGTTGCGGCGGATGTAGGCAATGATGGCTTCGTCGAAGCGGTCACCGCCCACGCGCACGCTGCCCTTGTAGACCATGCCGCCCAGCGAGATAACACCGACCTCGGTGGTGCCTCCGCCGATGTCGACCACCATGGAGCCCGACGCGTCGGACACCGGCAAGCCGGCACCGTTGGCCGCGGCCATGGGCTCTTCGATCAGGTAGACCTCGGAGGCGCCGGCGCCCAGGGCCGATTCGCGGATGGCGCGCCGTTCGACCTGGGTCGAGCCGCAGGGCACGCAGATGATGATGCGGGGGCTCGGTTTGAACATCGAGCGCGGGTGCACCATCTTGATGAACTGCTTGAGCATCTGCTCGGTCACGGTGAAGTCGGCGATCACGCCGTCTTTCATGGGGCGGATGGCTTCAATGTTGCCGGGCACCTTGCCCAGCATGGCCTTGGCTTCGTGGCCCACGGCCTGGATGGTCTTCTTGCCCTGGGGCCCACCTTCGTGGCGGATCGAGACCACCGAGGGCTCGTCGAGCACGATGCCTTTGTTGCGCACGTAAATGAGGGTGTTGGCGGTGCCGAGGTCGATGGCCAGGTCGGTCGAGAATTGCCGACGGAAAGCTTCAAACATGGTGGGTGGATCCTGTGGAGCCGGAGCGTGGCATGGCGCGCTCCAAGCCGGAAATGAGGCCGAATGCGGGACCTGGGATGGAGCCAGAAGGTAGGCCGGACATCGGTTCTAAGTGTTTGATTCCAAGGCAAAAACCGTGGCGGTACGGGGTCTGCCGTTAAACCTTGGATAATAACGTATCCCCTGTGCACAACTGCACGCATCCCAGCCCCATTACTCGCATTTACACGGCGTTTCAGCGCCTTCGACTGCTTTTTGGGGCGCTGCAGATCCATCCTTCCGGAACCACCTCGACATGTCACTGACCCTGTCCGACATCGGCCGCATCGCCAACCTGGCGCGCCTGGAGCTCACCGAGCCTCAGAGCAAGCGCATGCTGATCCAGCTCAACGGCTTCTTCGACACCGTGGAGCAGATGAACGCGGTCGACACCACCGGCGTGGAGCCGCTGGCCCACCCCACCGCTGTGATCGACCACGTGTCGTTGCGCCTGCGCCCCGACGTGGCGAGCGAACCGAATGATCGCGAGGCCAACCAGAAGAGTGCGCCCGCGGTCGAACGTGGCCTGTTCCTCGTGCCCAAGGTGATCGAATGAAAGCCCTGCACGACTTGGGCGTGACCGAACTCGCCGCCGCCATTTCGGGGAAACAGACCAGCAGCGTTGAGGCCGCGCAGCACCTGCTGGCCCGGGCCAGGCAGTTCGCCTCGCTGGGCGCTTACCTGGCTTTCAACGAAGAAGCCACGCTGGCCCAGGCCCGCGCGGCCGATGCGCGCATCGCTGCGGGCGAGCGCACGCCGCTGCTGGGCGTACCGCTGGCGCACAAGGACATCTTCGTCACCAAAGATTTCCCCACCACCGCCGGCTCGAAGATCCTTGCGGGCTACCAGAGTCCATTCGATGCCACCGTGGTGCAACGCCTGGCCGCTCAAGGCGCTGTGTCGCTGGGCAAGCTCAACTGCGACGAATTCGCCATGGGCTCGGGCAACGACAACTCGGCCTTCGGACCAGCGCACAACCCCTGGGACACGACCCGTGTGCCCGGCGGCTCGTCGGGCGGTTCGGCCGCTGCGGTGGCCGCGCGCCTGTTGCCCGCAGCCACCGGAACCGACACCGGCGGCTCGATCCGTCAGCCCGCCAGCTTCACGGGCATCACCGGAATCAAGCCCACCTACGGCCGCTGCTCGCGTTACGGCATGGTGGCGTTTGCTTCCAGCCTTGACCAGGCCGGCCCCATGGCGCGCAGCGCCGCCGACTGCGCCGCCTTGCTCACCGCCATGGCCGGCCCCGACATCGACCGCGATTCCACCAGCCTGGACCACCCGGCCGAGGACTACAGCGCTGCACTCAGCCGCCCGCGCGAAGGCGCGACTGTCGTACAGCCTCTCAAGGGTTTGCGCATCGGTCTGCCCACCGAGTTTTTTGGCGCGGGCTGTGCGCCCGATGTGCTGGCTGCTGTGCGCGCGGCGCTGGCCGAATACGAAAGACTGGGTGCCACGCTGGTCGACATTTCGCTGCCCCGCACCGAGTTGTCCATTCCGGTTTACTACATCATTGCGCCCGCTGAAGCATCGAGCAACCTGAGCCGTTTTGATGGCGTGAAGTTTGGCCACCGCGCGGCGAAATACCACGACCTGCTCGACATGTACAAGAAGTCGCGCAGCGAGGCCTTCGGCCCCGAGGTGCAGCGCCGCATCATGATCGGCACCTACGTGCTGAGCCATGGTTACTACGACGCCTACTACCTCAAGGCCCAGCAGATCCGCCGCCTCATCGCGCAAGACTTTCAATCTGCCTTCGAGCGCTGCGACCTGATCGCTGGCCCCGTGGCGCCCACCGTTGCCTGGAAGATCGGCGAGAAGAGCGACGACCCGATGGCCAACTACCTGGCCGACATTTACACCTTGTCCACCAGCCTCGCCGGTCTGCCAGGCATGAGCGTGCCGGCCGGCTTTGGCGCCGGCGGCATGCCGGTGGGCCTGCAGTTGGTGGGCAACTATTTCAAGGAAGGCGAGCTGCTGCACGCTGCACACGCCTTCCAGCAGGCGACCGACTGGCACAGCCGCTCGCCCTCGGGATACTGATCATGAGCAATACCTCCCCATCCCTTCTTGTTCATGGCTACGAGGTCGTCATCGGCTTCGAGACCCACACCCAGCTCGCCACGCGATCCAAGATCTTCAGCCGTGCGCCCATTGCCTTTGGTGCCGAGCCCAACACGCAGGCCTGCGCGGTCGACCTGGCCCTGCCAGGCACGCTCCCGGTGATGAACCGGGGCGCGGTCGAACTCGCCATCCGCCTGGGCCTGGCGCTGGGTTCGCACATCGCCGAACAAAGCGTGTTTGCGCGCAAGAACTACTTCTAC
>JBBQSX010000182.1:0-7608 GCA_038213545.1 Burkholderiales bacterium | reverse complement strand
ATGCGCCATGAACGACCTTCTTCTGAGCGCTCGCAACCTCACCAAACGCTTCGGGGGTCTCGCCGCCGTCAACGATGTCTCGGTCGACCTGCACCGCGGTCGCATCCACGCGGTGATCGGCCCCAACGGCGCGGGCAAGTCCACGTTGACCAACCTGCTCTCGGGCGATCTGCCGCCCACCTCGGGTCGCATCATGCTCAACGGCGTCGAGACGGCCGGCAAGACCCCTGAAAAGATCTCCCGCCTGGGCCTGGGCCGCAGCTACCAGAAGACCAACATCTTCCCGCCCTTCACCGTGTGGGACAACGTGCGTCTGGCCGCGCAATCGCGCGAACGGCATGTGCCGTGGAACCCGCTGCGCTGGGTGTCCTCGGCCAGCGCCATGGCTTCGGTCAACCAGCGCTGCGAACGAGCGCTCGAACTCGCGGGTATCACCAGCCGGGCCAGCATGGTGGCGGGCACCACCAGCCACGGCGAGCAGCGCCAGCTGGAGATCGCCATGACCCTGGCCACCGAGCCCACCGTGCTGCTGCTCGACGAGCCCCTGGCCGGGATGGGCCAGGCCGAGGCCGAGAGCATGGTGGCGCTGCTGCTGCGCCTGAAAAAAGACCACGCCATCATGCTGGTGGAACACGACATGGACGCCGTCTTCACACTGGCCGACCAGCTCACCGTGATGGTGAACGGCCAGGTGATCGCCAGCGGCACGCCCGCGGCCGTGCGGGGCGATGCTGCGGTGCAAGCGGCCTATCTGGGTGAGGAGCACGCATGAGAACAGCGGCGCTGATTGAAGCCAAGGGTCTCAACACCCATTACGGAGCCAGCCACATCTTGCACGGTATCGACTTCAACGTGGAACAGGGCCAGACAATTGGCCTGATGGGCCGCAACGGCATGGGCAAGTCAACGCTGCTCAAGTCCATCATGGGCATCGTCAAGCCCAGTGGCGGCCAGGTGCACGTGAAAGGCCGCGACATGACGGGCGCGCCCACCTTTGAGATCGCACGCATGGGCTTGGCCTACGTCCCCGAAGGCCGCGGCATCTTTGGCAACCTGAGCGTGCGCGAAAACCTGGTGATGTCGGCACGCGAGGGCACCAAGGGTCAGCGCGACTGGACCTACGACCGGGTACTGCAAACATTTCCTCGCCTGGCTGAGCGGCTGAACCATGGCGGGCAACAGCTCAGTGGTGGTGAACAGCAGATGCTCACCATCGGCCGCGCGCTCATGACCAACCCCGACTTGCTGATCCTCGACGAAGCCACCGAAGGTCTCGCGCCGCTGATCGCGCGCGAGATCTGGCGCATCTGCGGCCTGATCCGCGAGAGCGGCATCAGCAGCATCATCGTGGACAAGAACTGGAAACACGTGACCCAGATCACAGACCGCAACGTGATCCTGGTGAAGGGTGAAGTCGTGTTCGAGGGCAGCACTGAATCCCTGCTCTCGCAGCCCGGGCTGCTGGAACAGCACCTGGGCGTCTAGAGGAGCGGCCGCAGCTCCCTGGCGGCGTCTTGAAGCAGCGGCAGCATGTCGCGCTGGAACTGCGGTGAATCCATGCGCTCGGCCGAGGACACCACGTTCAGCGCCGCCACAGCCTGACCCTGCAGGTTGCGCAGGGGCACCGCCAGCGCGAACACACCGAGCTCGTGCTCCTCGCGGGCAATGGCCACGTCCTGGCTGCGAACCTGAGCAATGACAGCCCTGAACGCCTGGTGGTCGACGGCGGTGTACGGCGTGAGCCGGGGCAGCTCGCGCCCCTTCAGCCAGGTGGTGAACTTGCCACGCGGCATGGCCGCGAGCAGCACCCGCCCGGTGGACGTGGCGTGGGCGGGCAGCCGCGCACCGAGATGCAGCCCATACGCCATGAGCCGCTGGCCGCCGATGGACACGTTGCGCGCAATGATCACCACTTCGTCCCCATCGAGCACGGCCGCCGAGAACGAATCGCGGGTCAACGCCGCGAGGCGGTTCAGCGTGGGCTGCAGCAGCCTGGGCATGCGGGCCGACGCCAGATAGCTCCCCGAGAAGCGCAGCACCTTGGCCGAGAGCCAGTAGTGGCTGCCGTCTGTGTCCAGGTAGCCCAGGTGCGCCAGTGTGAGCAGGTGGCGCCGGGCCGCGGCGCGTGTGAGGCCGGCGCGCTCGGCCGCCTGGGTCGCGTTGAGCCGCTGGCGCTGGGTGTCGAAGCTCTCCAGCACCGCCATGCCCTTGGCCATGCCTTCGATGAAATCGGCCTTGGCGATGCCGTGCTCGGGTGTGTTCATGGCTGGATTATGCGCAGAGCAGTCCATATTGCGCGGTGATCGCACAACTCGGCCGATCATCGCGCAAGGTCGATCATGTGCGATTGTGCTGCAGGCCCGAGGTTTCTACGCTTGCAGATTCGTTTCAGGAGACACCACATGCGAACCCAGGTCGCCATCATCGGCGCCGGCCCAGCGGGCCTGTTGCTCGGGCAGCTTCTGCACAAGGCAGGCATAGCCAACATCATCATCGAGCGCCAGAGCAGCGACTACGTGCTGAGCCGCATCCGCGCCGGCATCCTGGAGCAGATCACGGTGGACCTGCTGGCCGAGGCTGGTGTGGGCGAGCGCGTGAAATCCGAAGGCACGGTTCACCACAGCATCGAGCTGGTGTTTTCCAACACGCGCCACCCGATCGATGTGCATGGTCTCACTGGCGGCAAGGTGGTCACGGCCTACGGCCAGACCGAGGTGACGCGCGACCTGATGGGCGCGCGCAGCGCTGCCGGTCTGCCCACCATCTACAGCGCGGCCAACGTGGCAGTCAACGACTTCGACACCGACCACCCGGTGGTGCGCTTTGAGAAAGACGGGCAGACGCACGAGGTGGTGTGCGACTTCATCGCCGGCTGCGACGGCTTTCACGGCGTGTGCCGCGCCAGCGTGCCCAAGGACGCCATCACCGAGTACGAGAAGGTCTACCCGTTTGGCTGGCTCGGGGTTCTGGCCGATGTGCCGCCGGTGTCCACCCACGCCATTGTCTATGCCAACAGCGAACGCGGCTTCGGCCTGTGCTCCATGCGCAGCCTCACACGCAGCCGCTACTACGTGCAGTGCCCGATCGACGACAAGGTCGAAGCCTGGAGCGACGACCGCTTCTGGGACGAACTGCGCCGGCGCCTGGACCCCGAAATGGCCGAGCGCATGGTCACCGGCCCGAGCATCGAAAAGAGCATTGCGCAGCTGCGCAGCTTTGTGGCCGAGCCCATGCGCTTTGGGCGTTTGTTCCTCGCGGGCGACGCGGCGCACATCGTGCCGCCCACCGGCGCCAAAGGCCTGAACCTGGCGGCCAGCGACGTGAAGTACCTCTCCAGCGCTCTCATCGACCACTACGTCGAGAAGAGCAACGCCGGCATCGACAACTACTCGAAGCAGGCGCTGGCCCGCGTGTGGCGCGCCGAGCGTTTCAGTTGGTGGCTCACCTCGCTCATGCACCAGTTTCCCGACACGGCCGGCTTTGGCCAGAAGGTGCAGGAGGCCGAGCTGGACTACCTGGTGAATTCCGAAGCCTTGTCGCGTTCGCTGGCTGAGAACTACGTGGGACTGCCGCTGGACTTCGGGCGTCGCTGAGGTTTTGTGACTGGGGTCGGACGGGCGACGCTGTCGCCCGTTTGCGTTTCAGGCGATCCATGCGGCGCTACAGTGCAGCGACCTCACCCACCCACGCGCCCATGACCGCCACCGCCCGCCCTGCCCCCGCCCTCAAACCCCTGCGCGGCGTGCGCGTGCTCAGCCTCGCGCTCAACTTGCCGGGACCGGCTGCGCTCATGCGCCTCAAAGCCATGGGCGCGACCTGCCTGAAGGCCGAGCCCCCTGCGCCGAAGAACGCACCGAGCGGTGACCCCATGGGCCAGTACAACCCCGAGGCCTACGCCACACTGCACGACGGCATCAAGGTCGTGAGCATCGACCTCAAGTCCGACAAAGGCCAGGCCGCGCTGCACAAAGCCCTGGCGCGGACCGACCTGCTGCTCACCTCGTTTCGCCCGTCGGCTTTGACCAAGCTCAACCTGGGCTGGAAAGCGCTGCACAAGCAATACCCGGCACTCAGCGTGGTCGCTATCGTGGGAGCGCCCGGTGCGCGCGCAGAAGAGCCCGGCCACGACCTCACCTACCTGGCCGACGCAGGTCTGGTGCCCGGGCTCGATCTGCCCGCCACCCTGTTTGCCGACATGGGCGGCTCTCTCATGGCCAGCGAGGCCGCACTCAAGGCGGTGATGGTGCAGCGGTCCACCGGCATGGGCGTGTTTCAGGAAGTTGCTTTGTCGGACGCAGCCAACTGGCTCGCCCTGCCCCGCAGTTGGGGCCTCACACAACCCACCGGCGCGGTGGGTGGTGCCCACGCGGGCTACCGGGTGTACCCCTGCAAGGACGGCCGCGTGGCCGTGGCCGCGCTGGAGCCGCATTTCGCCGCAGCCCTGTGCACCGCGGCTGGCCTGCCGGTGAGCGACATGCGTACCCTGTTCAAGCCAGAGACGCACGCGGCCATTGCCACATTCCTGATGGGCATGACGCGCCAGGCGCTCGATCAGCTGTCGGTGGCCAAAGACATTCCGCTGCACACGCTGGCCTGAGGCTCAGTCGGCCAGCACACCCGCGGCCCACGTTGGCAATTTGCCCGGAACCACGGGCGGCAAGCCGCGACGGCAGCGGGCCACCAATCGCGGCGGCTGGATGGCGGCGCCCGAGGTGTCGTAGAGCAAGGCCAGATCGGCCAGGCGCACGGCGCCTTTCAGGTGCTCCAGGGTGCGCGGGTAGCGCGCGAGGATCCGGTCGGGCGGCACGGTGTGGCCGCCTTCGCGCACCCGCTGCGCCACCCGGCGCACCAGTTGCTGCGCATCGTCCACGCACACCACCAGCAGCACGGTGCGAAAGCCTGCTGCCTGTGCATCGGCCATGAGTTGCAGCTTTGAGGGGAGGGAGAGGACGGTCTCGCTGACGAACTAACGGCCTGCGCGCAGCAGTGTCTTGCGGCGCTGCTCCGCCCAAAGCCGCGCCTGCTCCGAACGCGCCTTCGGATCGACCACCTGCGTCAGTTGCGCTGCCTCGAACAGGTCGGCATTCACCAAATGCGCGTGAAGCCCGGTCGTTCATGGCCAGGCGGTAGAGCGCGAGTCGCGAAGCGACCCAACGATCCATGTTTCCTTGTGTGCATCTGAGCCTCATGATATTTTTGAAGTTGTGGATACCGTAAAAACTCTCAAACTGCGCATCAAGGACAAGCACGCAAGCGAGCTTCGCGCCCTGGCACGCGAGGTCAACACCGTCTGGAATTTCTGCAACGAGACCAGCGCTCGCGCTGTTCGAGAGAAAGGCAAATTCCTCTCAGGCTTCGACCTTCAGAAGCTGACCGATGGGTTCTCGAAATGCGATGGCGTGACGATCGGAAGCGCGACTACACAGCAAGTCTGCGAGGAGTACGCGACTCGCCGCCGGCAGTTCATGCGGGCACGGCTCAAATGGCGCGTGTCCAATCCGAAGTCATCGAAATACTCCCTGGGCTGGATCCCGTTTAAGTCTCGCGCTGCGCGCTACAAGGGTGGCCAGGTAAACTTTGCCGGGCTCAAGCTCGGGCTGAGGGACAGCCTTGGCCTGAACCAATACGAGCTGCGCGCAGGTTCCCTCAGTGAGGACTCCCGCGGCCGTTGGTACCTGAATGTGCAGGTGAAGATTCCTGAAATGGTCGGGCCCCAGCTTCCTGCAACTGGCTCCGTCGGCATCGACCTGGGCCTGAAAACCTGCGCCACAGCATCCGATGGCCAGAAGATCGAGGGACGCTTCTATCGAACCCTGGAAATCAAGCTGGGCGTGGCACAACGCGCGGGCAAGAAACAAAGAGTGAAGTCCATCCACGCAAAGATTGCGAACCAGCGCAAGGACTTGTTACACAAGTTCAGCACAGATTTGGTGAAGGCAAACGCCGCAATCTTTGTGGGCGATGTGTCCAGTGCGAAGCTGGTCAAAACAAGGATGGCCAAGTCCACGTTGGACGCCGGCTGGTCAACGCTCAAGACGATGTTGGAATACAAGTGCCGTCAGGCCGGTGTCGTCTTTGAAGAAGTCTCAGAGGCCTACACAACCCAGACTTGCTCGTGCTGTGGGGCGTTGCCCCACAGCAGTCCGAAAGGTAGAGCAAGTCTTGGAATAAGGGAGTGGACTTGCAATATTTGCGGAGCGGCCCACGACCGTGATGTGAACGCTGCAAGGAACATTCTCGCGCTCGGACATGAGCGTCTCGCAGGAGGAATCCCGGTCCTTTAGGGCCGGGAGGATGTCAAAAATTCAAGCTCGGTGGGGATCAATCCCTCGACCACGGCGGCGCGGTACAGCGTGGACTTGCCAGCGCCGTTGGGCCCGGCCAGGAGGTAGAAAACCGGTGGCGTCACGCAGCGCGGCGGGGGGTGGGAACCTTGCTGCGGTTGTCCTGCACGGTCTGGCGAACCGCCTGGGCCAGGCGGCCGCTGGACTCGGCGGCCAGGAAGCGCGCCTCGATCGCATCCAGCGGATCGGTCGGCACCGCGTGCCGCGCGGCGGCGTCGTAGCGTGCTATGGCCTCGCGGGCCTCCTGCACTGTGAGGCCGGTCTCTTCGGCAATGCGCCCGAGCGTGGCCCAGTACTCGATTTGCCCGGCGACCGAACGACGCTGTGGCTGCGCAGCCTCACGCGCCTGCTGGACCAGCCCGGCGGGCAACTTGACAGAGGAAAATGCAGAACCGGTGGTGGACATAAAACATCTCCTGTTTGGCGCATTTTGCGCCATTCGGGATGAGCTGACAACCCGCTGCCCCTCCTTCGATCCATCACTCAACATCATGCGAAAACAGGGAACCGTGGTGCGCTGGGATCCAGCCAAGGCGTTCGGCTTCATCCGCAGCGAACAGACCGCCGCCGACATCTTTTTCCACATGCGGGATTTCAGTGGCCACCAGCCGCCCAGCGAGGGGCTGCCGGTCACGTTCCAGGAGATCCACGTGGGTGGCAAGGGGCCTCGCGCGCTGTCGGTTGAGCCGCTGCGAAACGAGGTGAAGGCGCCGTTTGAAACGCCCAAGCCTTTGACGCCGCCCGAGGCTGAATTGCTGCCGCGCACCGCGCCCGCCAAAAGATCCCGCCTGCCGCGCGAAAAGCGCCGCGAGGAGCTGCCGCTGTGGATCGGCCTGGGCCTGATCGCCTTCTGGCTGCTGCTGTGGCTGGTGGGCATCGGCCTGGGCCGTTTTCCGTGGGTGATCCTCACGGCGGTGGTGCTGATCAACCTGGGCACGTTCTACATGTATTGGCGCGACAAGGACGCCGCCATCAACGAAACCCAGCGCACGCCCGAGGACCAGCTGCACGCGCTGGCCTTGGTGGGGGGTTGGCCGGGGGCGTGGTTTGCGCAGCAGATCCTGCGCCACAAGACCAGCAAGCAGCCGTTTCGCCTGTATTACTGGACCACCGTGGGAATCAATACCACCGCTCTGCTTGGCTGGATCGCCTGGCCGGCTTTCGTCGGCTGAGAACCGAGGTCAGCGCGGCTTGCGCTTGCCGGCACCAACCGGCGAACCCGGCCGCCCGGCGCCGGTCACCCGCGGCGGCAAGCCGGTGTGCT
>JBBQSX010000181.1:0-7609 GCA_038213545.1 Burkholderiales bacterium | reverse complement strand
GGTGACCACCGAAGGCTCGGTGCCCGGGCGCACCACCACACCGTTCGCCTCGCTGCTCGAAACCGTTGCAACGCCGGCGGTGGACGCGGCCATGGCCGCCACCGGAGCGGACACCATCGTCAAGTTCCTCTTCACCTCGGGCTCCACCAAGATGCCCAAGGCGGTGATCAACACGCAACGCATGTGGTGCGCCAACCAGCAGCAGATGGTGGAGTCGATGCCGGTGCTGGCGCAGAGCCCGCTGGTGCTGGTGGACTGGCTGCCCTGGAACCACACTTTCGGTGGCAACCACAACGTGGGCATGGTGCTGTTCCACGGCGGCACGCTGTACATCGACGACGGCAAGCCCACACCCGCGCTGATGGGCGAGACGCTGCGCAACCTGCGCGAAGTCGCGCCCACGGTGTACTTCAACGTGCCCACCGGCTTCGAGGCGATTGCCAACGCGATGAAAACCGACGACGCGCTGCGCAAGACGCTGCTCTCGCGCGTGCACATGTTCTTTTACGCCGGCGCTTCGCTGGCCCAGCCGGTGTGGGACGCGCTGCACGCCGCGCAGGAAGCCGAGATCGGCGAGCGCATCGTCATGGGCACCGGCCTGGGCATGACCGAGTCGGGCCCCTTCGGCATCTTCGTGACCAGCCCCAATGTGAAGGCCGGCGACCTGGGCCTGCCCACGCCTGCGCTCGAGCTCAAGCTGGTGGACGCTGACGGCAAGACCGAGGTGCGCTACCGCGGCCCCAACATCACCCCAGGCTACTGGCGCATGCCGGCCGAGACGGCCGAGGCCTTCGACGAAGAAGGTTTCTTCAAAACCGGCGACGCAGTGAAGTGGATCGACGAGACCGACATCCACCTCGGCCTGAAGTTCGACGGCCGCATTGCCGAAGACTTCAAGCTCGCCACCGGCACCTTTGTGAGCGTGGGCCCACTGCGCGCGAAGGTCATCGCGGCCGGTGCGCCCTACATCCAGGATGTGGTGATCACCGGCCTGGACATGAAGGAAGTGGGCGCCATGGTGTTCCCCACGCCGCAGGTGCGGGGGCTCAGCGGCCTGGGCGCAGAGGCTTCGATGCACGACGTGCTCAACAGCGCGCCGGTGCTCGCGCACTTCCAGCGCGTGGTGACCGACCTCGCCAAAACCGCCACCGGCAGCGCGAGCTGCATCGCCCGCCTGTGCCTGCTGGCCGACCTGCCCACCATCGACCGTGGCGAAGTGACCGACAAGGGCTCGATCAACCAGCGCGCCGTGCTGGCGCACCGCGCCGAGACCGTGACCCTGCTGCATGCCGATGGCCTGCAGTGCATCTTGAAGCCACAAGCCTGACCCACTCACATTCACGGCCAAGGAATCACATATGAACATTCAAGGACACGCCGCCCTCGTCACTGGCGGTGGCTCGGGCCTCGGCGAAGCCACCGCGCGCGAACTCGCGCGCCTGGGCGCCAAGGTCGCCGTGCTCGATGTGAACCTGGAGAACGCCAGGCGCGTGGCCAGCGAGATCAACGGCATCGCCTGCCACTGCGACATCACCAACACCGAGAGCCTGCAGGCCGCCATGGACGCTGCCTCTGCGGCACACGGCCCGGCCCGCATCCTCATGAACATCGCCGGCATCGGCAGCGCCAGGCGCGTCGTTGGCAAGGACGGCTCGGCCGCGCCGCTGGAGGACTTCGCCAAGGTGGTCACGGTCAACCTGATCGGCACCTACAACGCCAGCCGCCTGTTTGCCGCCGCGTGCGCCCAACTCGATCCGCTGGAAGACGGGGAGCGCGGCGTGATGGTGTTCACCGCCAGCGTGGCTGCATTCGACGGTCAGGTGGGCCAGCAGGCCTACAGCGCCTCCAAGGGTGGTCTCGTGGGCATGACGCTGCCGATGGCGCGTGATCTCGCACAGCACGGCATCCGCGTCTGCACCATCGCCCCAGGGCTGTTCAGCACACCGCTCATGCGCACCCTGCCCGAGCCGGTGCAGGCATCGCTGGCGGCCAGCATTCCGTTTCCGCCGCGCCTGGGCAAGCCCGAGGAATTCGCAGCTCTGGCTGCCCACATCGTCACCAACACGCACCTGAACGGCGAAGTGATCCGCCTGGATGGCGCCCTGCGCATGGCTCCGCGATGAGAAAAGTTGTGATCTTTGAGGTGGACGTGATGTTCGGCGATTGCGACCCGGCCGGCATCGTGTTCTTTCCCAACTTCTCGAAGTGGATGGACGCGTCATCGCTGAACTTTTTCATGAAGTGCGGCGTGCCGCCCTGGCGCGAACTGGTGAAAACGCGCGGCATCGTCGGCACGCCGCTGCTGGAGATCCACACCAGGTTCATGATTCCTGCCACCTACGGCGAGCGGCTGCAGATCCACACCAGCGTGACCGAGTGGCGCGAGAAGGTGTTCATGCACCAGCATGTGGTCAAACGGGGTGACGACGTGCTGTGCGAAGGCAGCGAGACCCGCGCCTTCGTGATCCATCCGCCTGAGGCGCCCGACCGCATCAAGGCGATTGCCGTGCCCGAAGACATCAAGGCACTTTGCAGCTGACCCGCGTTGTTCCCGCCTTTTCCCAACCACCCAGAAGGAGACACCATGAGCACACGCCGCCACTTCATCCAGGCCAGCGCCGCCACCACATTGCTGGGATCGCTGGGCATGCAGACTGCCCGCGCGCAAGCTCTGGAGCAGGTCAAGATCGTCAACGGATTCCCCGCCGGTGGCAGCGCCGACGTGACCAGCCGACGCATCGGTGAAAAACTGGGCGGCAGCGCCTACACCAGAAGCCCCGCCGTGGTGGAAAACAAGACCGGTGCGGCCGGGCGCATCGCAGTGGAAACGGTGAAGAATGCCGCGCCAGACGGCAGCACCTTGTTGCTCACGCCGTACTCCATGATGGCGATCTACCCCCACATCTACAAGCAGCTCAGCTACGACCCGTTCAAGGACCTCACCCCCGTCTGCATGGCCTCCCTGCTCACGCACGGCCTGGCGGTGGGCCCGATGGTGCCGGCCTCGGTGAAGACGGTGAAGGATTACCTCGCGTGGGCCAAGGCCAACCCCAAGGACGCCAACTACGGCTCGCCCGCTGCCGGCTCCACGCCACACTTCCTCGGCGCGCTGCTCGGGCTGGAAAGCGGTGTGGATCTCAAGCACGTGCCGTACCGCGGCTCCATTCCCGGCATCACCGATGTGATCGGCGGTCAGCTCGCCAGCATGGTCACGCCGCACGGCGACTTTCTGGCCAACCACCGCGCCGGCAAGCTGCGCATCATCGCCACGTCGGGCAAGACGCGCTCGCCCTTTGTGCCCGAGGTGCCCACCTTCGCAGAACAAGGGTTCTCCGACCTCGTTGTCGAAGAGTGGTTCGGCTTCTATGCGCCGGCCAAAACACCCGCGCCGGTGATTGCCAGCGCCAACGCCGCGATCAACGCGGCGCTCAAGGAAAAGTCGGTCATCGACACGCTGGCCCTCTCGGGCATGGTGCCGGTGGGCGGCAGCGCTGACGACATGGCCAGGAGCATGCAGTACTACTACGATCTCTGGGGCCCCCTGGTCAAGAAGATCGGTTTCACCGCCGAGTCCTGAGCTCAACCACGGGTTTGGTGAACACCACCGAGGCCGTGGTGTGCCGGCGTCAGGCTATGCTCTGAAGATGCCTGCACCTTCGACCGCCAACGCCCTGCGCCGCCCCCGTGGACCGCGCAAGAAGGACACCAGCGACGGGCTTCTGGGCGATGGCGCCACGGGCGGTGGGCCAACCGATGCACCCGAGGTAGATACCTCTTACCTGGAAACCCTGCTCGGCTACAACGCCCGGCGTGCCGCGCTCACCATCATTGCGCTTTTCTTGCGCCGCATGGCGCCCTACGACATGCGCCCGGTGGACTTTTCGGTGCTCACGGTGATTGCACACAACCCCGGTGTGACCTCACGCCAGATCTGCGCAGCGCTCGATATCTTGCCGCCCAACCTGGTGGGCATGGTCAAGGCGCTGCACAAGCGCGGCCTGATCGAGCGCCAGCCCCACCCCACCGACCGCCGCGCCCAGGGCCTGCACCTGACCCTGGCCGGTCAGCGCCTGCACATCCAGGCCCAAAAAACCGCCACCGACCTGGAGCAGGAAGCCACGCACGCGCTCACCCCGGCCGAACTGCAGACGCTGGGCATGCTGCTGCGCAAGGTCTACCGGCGCCCGGGCGCCTGACAATCCGGGTAAATCCGTAGCGTCGTTCTTTGCGCCACATTGCTGCAGCGCACGCAGCTAGCAAACTGGTAGCACATCGCCTTCGTCTCTATAGTTCTCTTCAAGGCCTTCACCAGGCCCCCCAGGAGAATCCGCATGAGTGCCAAAGACAATGCTGCCGTGATCCAGCTCTTCGATCTGCTCGAATCGCGCTACGCCATGCGGGTGATCTGGGCGCTCTCGGACGGCCACCCCCAGACCTTTCGCCTGCTGCAGGACAGCGTGGGTGGAGTGACCCCCAACACACTGAACACCCGCATCAAGGAGCTGCGTGCGGCGCGTCTGGTGGACCACAGTGGCCACGGTTACCGCCTCACCACGCTGGGCGCCGAACTGGCACGCCGCATGAGCGATGTGCAGCAGTTCGCTGGCAAGTGGGCGCACCAGCAGGCGCGCGCCTCTGCCAGCGCCACGCCGCACCAGCCCGGCGCCTGATCAGGCAGCGGGGCTCGCCACGATGGTCTGGCGCTGCTCGCCCAGACCACGCCCACCCAGACTGACCACGTCGCCCGCCTTCAGGTAGGTCGGCGGCTTGTGGCCCATGCCCACACCGGGTGGCGTGCCCGTGGGAATGACATCGCCGGGCTGCAACGCCATGAAACGGCTGAGGTAGCTCACGATGGTCTTCACGCCAAAGATCATCGTGCGGGTGTTGCCGGTCTGGCGGCGGACGCCATTCACATCGAGCCACAGGTCCACGTCCTGCGGGTCGCCCAGCTCGTCGGGCGTCACCAGCCAGGGACCGATGGGGCAATGGGTCGGGTAGCTCTTGCCCTTGGCCCATTGGCCCTCGTATTCCATCTGGTAGGCGCGCTCGGACACGTCGTTGACCAGGCAGAAGCCAGCCACGAAATCCATGGCCTGGTCTTCGCTCACATGGAAGGCGTGCCGGCCGATCACGATGCCCAGCTCCACTTCCCAGTCGAGCTTCTGCGCCCCCGGCGGCAGCCACACAGCGTCGTTGGGGCCGCAGATGGAGCCGCTGTGTTTGTTGAAGACGATGGGCTGCCCCGGCGCCTTCAGGCCCGCTTCGGCCGCGTGGTCCGCGTAGTTCAGGCCGATGCCGATGACGTTGCCCACGCCACCGACGCACGCGCCGAACCGCGTGCCCGGTGGCACGGCGGGCAGACCGGTCGGGTCGAGCGCGGCCAGCCGGGCCATAGAATCACGTCCCAGGGTGGCCGGGTGGATGTCGGCCACCAACCCCGAGAGGTCGCGCAGCGTGCCGCTGGCGTCGATCAGACCGGGCTTCTCGGCACCCGCGGGTCCATGGCGAAAGAGTTTCATGGGTTCAACCTGTTGAGTTGTCTGTTGGGAGCCTGTTGGGGGCCTGTTGAAAGAGGGCCGATTGTGGGCCCTGGCCCACCAAACGCCTGTCGCCTCCTTGAAACCGCGTGCATCGCCCCCATGTGACCTCTTGCGGCCAGCGTTGCCCACCTTTTTCACGAACTTTTCCATTCATTCCCATGAGCCAAGACAACCAGACCGATGACAACGCCTCCCCGGGTACCGGTGCGTCCATGAGCCCCGAAGAGGCGATAGCCGCCGCTGCGATGGCCGAGGCCGAGGCCATGAACGCCCTGAGCCACGAGGTCGCCACGCTCAAGGCGCAAAACGCCGATCTGGCCGAGCAGTTTTTGCGCGCCAAGGCCGAGGCCGAGAACACCCGCCGCCGCGCCGAGGAAGAAATCAGCAAGTCGCGCAAATTCGCGGTGGAAAGCTTTGCCGAAAGCCTGCTGCCGGTGGCCGACAGCCTCGAAGCGGGCCTGTCCATCACCGAAGCCACGCGCGAGCAACTGCGCGAAGGGTCTGAAGCCACGCTCAAGCAGCTCAAAAGCGCGCTGGAGCGCCACCGCGTGCTGGAGATCAACCCGCCGGGTTCGACCAAGTTCGACCCGCACCAGCACCAGGCCATCAGCATGGTGCCGGCGGAGCAGGAGCCCAACACAGTGGTGAGCGTCCTGCAGAAGGGCTACTCCATCGCCGAGCGTGTGCTGCGCCCGGCCCTGGTCACGGTCACCGCCCCCAAATAACGCTTTCGGTGCGTTGGCGCTCTTGAAAAGAGCCCGACTTATCCACACCTCATCCACATCGTTTTCAACAATCTTTTTTCTACACGGAGTCACAACATGGGACGAATCATCGGCATTGACCTGGGCACCACCAACTCGTGCGTGTCCATCATGGAGGGCAACACCCCCAAAGTGATCGAGAACTCCGAGGGCGCCCGCACCACGCCGTCGATCATCGCCTACCAGGAGGACGGCGAAGTGCTGGTGGGCGCCTCGGCCAAGCGCCAGGCGGTCACCAATCCACGCAACACGCTGTACGCGGTCAAGCGCCTGATCGGGCGCAAGTTCGTCGAGAAGGAAGTGCAGAAGGACATTGCGCTGATGCCCTACGAGATCGTGGCCGCCGACAACGGCGACGCCTGGGTCAAGGTGCGCGGCAAGGCCATGGCGGCGCAGCAGGTCAGTGCCGACGTGCTGCGCAAGATGAAGAAAACCGCCGAAGACTATCTCGGCGAAGCCGTGACCGAAGCCGTCATCACGGTGCCGGCCTATTTCAACGACGCACAGCGCCAGGCCACCAAGGATGCCGGTCGCATCGCCGGCCTGGATGTCAAACGCATCATCAACGAACCGACCGCGGCTGCGCTGGCCTTCGGCCTGGACAAGACCGAACGCGGTGACCGCAAGATCGCGGTGTATGACCTGGGCGGCGGAACTTTCGACGTCTCGATCATCGAGATCGCCGACGTCGATGGCGAGAAGCAGTTCGAGGTGTTGTCCACCAACGGCGATACCTTCCTCGGCGGCGAGGACTTCGACCAGCGCATCATCGACTACATCATCACCGAGTTCAAGAAGGATCAAGGCGTCGATCTGGGCAAGGACGTGCTGGCGCTGCAGCGGCTCAAGGAAGCTGCCGAGAAGGCCAAGATCGAGCTCTCCAACAGCGCGCAGACCGACATCAACCTGCCGTACGTGACGGCCGATGCATCGGGCCCGAAACACCTGAACATCAAGCTGAGCCGCGCCAAGCTGGAGTCGCTGGTCGACGATTTGATCGAACGCACCATCGCACCGTGCCGCACCGCGATCAAGGACGCTGGCGTCAGCGTGTCCGACATCCATGACGTGATCCTAGTCGGTGGCATGACCCGCATGCCCAAGGTACAGGACAAGGTCAAGGAGTTCTTCGGCCGCGAGCCGCGCAAAGACGTGAACCCCGACGAAGCAGTGGCCGTGGGTGCCGCGATCCAGGGCCAGGTGCTGGTGGGCGACCGCAAGGACGTGCTGCTGCTCGAACTCACACAGCTCAGCCTCGGCATCGGGACGCTCGGCGCCGTGATGACCAAGATGATCCCGAAG
>JBBQSX010000180.1:0-7622 GCA_038213545.1 Burkholderiales bacterium | reverse complement strand
CCGGGCGCTCGGGTCGGTGCCCCAACCTTTTTTTGGAGGATTTTCATGATTGCATCGCATCAGACCCTGGGCCTTCGCCGTGCTGCCGCCAGTTCACCCAGATCACTGGCACGCCGGCCGTGCGCAGCTCGGGCAGCAGCTTTTGCAAAGGGGCGATGGGTGTGCGGTCAGCAGCGTAGTTACCGCCTATGTGATCGACCCAGCCGCCTTGAGTGCAGAAGTCGTTTTGCAGATCGATGATGACGATGGCCGTGCGCCGCAGGTCCAGCACCACGTTTTGCGGTTGTGCCGTCACCCGCACGCGCACTGGCGTGGGTGGTACCGCCGACATGTCGACCTCGGTTTCGCTGGCGACCCAGTAGTACTGGTGCCCCAGGCCGAGCGCTCCTTCGGGCCGGTGATCTGGCAGGTAGGGATGGTGTTTCATAAGAGATCCTGTTGTGTGCGTTCAAGGCGTGCGCTGCCGCATTTTGGTGCGCGCGCACCGATTTTGCGCCGCAGCAGGGCAAAAAAACGGGTACGGCACTGGCATTGTTATTGCGTGGCATGGTCGTAAGTAATCATTTATTTACTACCCTCAACCACCAAGCGAAAGGCATGCCATGAAGGTTTCACTCCCCTCCCGCCGTCAATTCACCCTGGCCGGTGTCGCCGCGGCCACGTTCATGTTGGCCGGACCCGCTCTGGCCGCCGACCCGCTGGCGGTCGGTATCCTCATTCCCGGCTCGAAGTCCGACAAGGGTTGGATGGAGTCCGGCTATGACGGACTCGTCGCTGCACAGAAAGAGTTTGGCGCCAAGATCAAGGTGCAGATGATCGAGAACATCAACTACGCCGACATGGAGCAAGCGTTGACCAACCTCGCGGGCAAGAACGCGCTCGTGATTGGCGTGGGTGGTCAAACCCAGGCGGCGATGCTCAAAGTGGCCAAACGTTTCCCGAAGACAAAGTTCTCCATCGTCGGCGGCAACAAGGGCGAAGACATGGCGAACGTAGCCGGCTACGACGTGAAGCAGGCTGAAATTGCGTTCGTGGCTGGGGCCTCCGCTGCTATGCTGTCCAAGAATGGGGCCGTGAGTTATGTCGGCGGCATGGAAATTCCCTCCATCGTCAACGCCGGCAAGGAGTTTGGCAACGGTGCCAAGTACATCAATCCCAAGATCAAGTACTTCGAGAACTACACCGGCGACTTTGACAACGTTGCCAAGTCCAAGGAGGCGACGCTGGCCGCCATCGCCCAGGGCGCTGACGTGCACTACCACATCCTCAATCTCGGACTTCGCGGCATGGAACAGGCGGCCAAGGAGAAAGGCACCAAGATCGTGGGCAGCTACACTGACCGTTGCGGCAGCGACGCGCTGTACAACGCCTACAGCATCACGGGCGTCGGTTACCAGGTGCACTACGCGATCAAGGAGGCTGTGGCGGGCACCTGGAAAGCAGGATACAAACCCTTTGGCTTGGCCATGGGTCCCCAGGCTTCCGGCATGGTGATCTGCGGCGGCACGCCGGAGCAGAAGGCTAAATTGGAGCAGATCAAGAAGGACATTTTGTCCGGCAAGATCAAGGTACTGGAAGGCTGAAGCCCATGCGCGCCGGCACCGAGACCAGCTCAGGCGGCGGCCCGGTGCCGCTGCTGCGGCTGGAGGGCCTGTCCAAGCGTTTTGGTGCCTTGCAGGCACTGGCCGACGTGTCGCTCGAACTCTATCCCGGCGAGATCCATTGCCTGCTGGGTGAGAACGGTGCAGGCAAATCCACGCTGTGTAATCTGATATTTGGTGTGCACAGCCCAGACACTGGAAGTATGGTGCTCAAGGGTGCGCCTTACACGCCGCATTCGCCGGCCGATGCGCTGGCGCATGGCGTCGCCATGGTCCACCAGCACTTCAGTCTGGTGCCGGACATGACCGTGGTGGACAACATGCTGCTAGGCCAGACGCGTGGCGTGCTGGATCGCCAAGCCTGGGCTGCGAAGCTGGATACCCTGCGCGAACGCTACGGCCTGACGCTCGATCCATATGCGCGAATACAGGATCTGTCGGTGGGAGAACGTCAGCGCGTGGAGATCGTCAAGTGTCTGGTGCGTGAGCCAAAGCTGCTGGTGCTCGACGAGCCCACTGCCGTGCTGTTGCCCGAAGAGATCGAGGCGCTGCTGGCGGTGTGCCAGCGCGTTGCGGCCCAGGGCTGTGGTGTGGTGCTGGTAACGCACAAGCTGGCAGAGATACGGTTGGTGGCGCGCCGCGCCACCGTGCTGCGTGGAGGCAGGGTGGTAGCTCGCTCTGAAGCGCCAGCGCAGGAGATCGACACACTGGTGCGCGCCATGATTCAGCGCGACCTGCAGGCGCCGGCACCTGCCGCGACACTGCAGCGCACCGCAGCGCCTGCGCCCGACACACTATCTGCCCGCGAGATGGCCCTGCAGGCCGACGGGTTGACCGTGCGCGACGCCGATGGCGTGTTGCGCCTGGACAAGTTCACGCTCATGGTGGCGCCGGGCGAAATCGTCGCCGTTGCAGGCGTGGAAGGCAACGGCCAGAGCGAGCTAGGCGCCGTGCTTTCGGGCATGCTCAAGCCCACCGAGGGCCGTTTCCATATCTTTGGCGAGGAGATGACAGGCAAGCCCCCCCGGAGCATGACGGCGGCTGGCTGCGGCGTGGTGCCCGAAGACCGGCACGCACTGGCCTGCGTGACAGGCATGAACGTGGCCGAGAACATGATGCTCGACCGCCTGGGCAGCTTCCGTCGCCGCGGCCTGCTCGATCGTCAGGCGCTTAATCGGGGTGCACGTGAACTGATGCAGCGTTTTGACGTGCGAGCCGCCAGTCCCGACGTAGCCTTCGGCAGCCTGTCAGGTGGCAACCAGCAGAAGGCCGTGCTGGCGCGCGAGCTTTCGCGAGAGCCGCTGCGGTTTTTGCTGGCTGCGCAGCCCACGCGTGGCCTTGATGTGGGCGCGGTGGAGGCTATTTACGGCCATATTCGCGCGGCCGCCGCACGCGGTGTCGGCGTACTGCTGATCTCGTCAGAACTTGAAGAGCTGCTGGCTGTGGCTGACCGCATCGTGGTGCTTTACCGCGGCCGTCTCATGGGAACCTGCCCGGCAGATCCGGCTGAGCGCGCGCGCATCGGCGCGTGGATGGCGGGCCACGAAGCAGCGGCGCCACACGATGAGGTTACCCAATGAGCACTGCGGTACCCGTCACAACGCATTCCTTCTGGCGCAGCGCAATGCCGGGCCCCGCGCTGGGCATGTCTGTAGCCGCCGTGGCCATCGCCCTGCTGATCGGCGGGGTGTTGGTTGCGCTGATGGGCGTGCCGGTGGGTGAGGCCGTTGCCGCTTTCGCCGACGGCGCCTGGGGCTCGCCCTATGCCCTGTCTGCATCGGTCAATCGCGCCCTGGTTCTGATGCTCGTGGGTCTGGGTTTTGTGCTGGCCGAGCGCGCCAGCCTGACCAATGTTGGTGGCGAAGGACAGATTGCCGTAGGCGGCATCGCCGCGACCGCGTTCGCGCTCTGGCCACCGGTGGCGGGTCTGCCCCTCGGTCTGGCCTTCGTCGTTCCCATGATCGGGGCCTGCTTGGCGGGCGCGCTGTGGGGCGGCATCGCGGGGGTACTCAAAGTCCAGGCTGGCACCAACGAGGTTATTGCTACGCTGCTGCTGTCCTTCATCGCGGTCTGGATGGTCTATGGCAGTGTTCAAAGCGAGCACCTGCTGCGCCGTCCGATGACCACATCGGCCACGTTGCCCGAATCGCTGGAAATTCCTCTTGCCACCCAGTTGCCCTTGCTTTTTGGGGACGCTTCCATGCCGGTGCATGCGGGTCTGCCGATCGGCGTAGTACTGGCGGTGGTTGTCGCGGTGGTGCTGGGTTTTACCGTGTTGGGCCTGCGCCTGCGCGCGACAGGCCTGAACCCGCGCGCTGCGCGGCGTGCCGGCATGGCGGTGGATCGGCTCACCGTAGGCGCCCTATGCGCCGCGGGTGCGCTGGGTGGTCTGGCCGGCGCCTGCATGCTGCAGGGTGAGCAGTACACACTGAAGGCCGGCTTCTCGTCGGGCTACGGTTTTGACGGCCTGGTGGTGGGCCTGCTGGCACGCGGTTCGGTGCCGGGCGTGGTCGCAGGGTCACTGCTGTTCGGCTTTCTGCGTTCCGGCGGCATCAATATGGAAATGGTGGCCAGCGTGCCGACGGCACTGGTCGTGGTGATTCAGGGCCTGATCATCGTGATCCTGGCTGGCGCGGCGCTCGCCATTCAGCGCATGGAGACACGCCGATGATCGAACCCGAACTGGCCGCCGTCTTCGTCGGCTCCAGCATCCGCCTGGCAGCGCCATTGTTGTTGGCCGCCACCGGCGAGCTCGTGAGCGAACGTGCCGGTGTGCTCAATATGAGTGTTGAAGGCATGATGCTCACGGGCGCTTTTGCGGGTGCCGTGGGGTCCTGGGCCTCCGGATCTCCCCTTGTCGGCCTGGGTTTCGGCATCCTGTGCGTGCTGCCGGTAGCCTGGCTCCAAGCCTTTCTCAGTATCACGTTGCGCGCCAACCAGATCGTTACCGGCATCGGCATCAACATCCTGGTGCTGGGTGCCACCACGCTCGGTTATCGCGCGCTTTTCGGCAGCCGCTCGCGCGCCGAGATCCCAGGGCTGGACAAGTGGGCCCCACCGGGCCTCGCCGATATTCCGGTGTTGGGCGAGCATGTGTTCCAGCAAACCTGGCTGTTGTATCTCGCTGTGCTGCTGATGATTGGCGTGGCTTGGGTGATGCGTTCGACCTCGATCGGGTTGGCGATCCATGCCGCGGGTACGGCACCGCAGGCGGCTGCCAATTCCGGGCTCAAGGTCAGGCGTATTCGCTACGGCGCGGTGCTTTTTACCGGTTTCATGTCGGCGCTTGCGGGTTGTTTCCTCTCTATCGGCGACATCCACACCTTCACCGAAGGCATGACCGGCGGTGCTGGCTACCTGGCTATTGCGGCGGTAATTTTTGGCAACTGGCGCCTGGGCCGCACGCTTTTGGCCTGCGGCCTGTTCGGTGCGGCGACTGCGCTGCAGTTTCAGTTGCCCGCCATGGGCGTGCACGTTCCCAACGCGCTGCTCATCATGTTGCCTTATGTGCTGGCGTTGCTAGCTGTGGGTGGACTGGTTGGGCGCCAGGTGGCTCCGGCCGCGCTCACCCAACCCTACACAGGTCATTGAGAAAGGTCATCGATGCAAGAGCAGGAAGTATTGAGCTATGTCAGGGCGACAGCGCGGGCGCTGGGCCTGCCGCTGGACGAGGCGCGCGCGAAAGCTGTGGCCCTGCATCTGGGGCGCACGGTCGCGCTGGCGAGGCTGCTGGAGTCCGTGCCCTTGCTTCCTGAGGACGAGTTGGCCGAGATCTATCGCCCCGCACCTTTTCCATCGCAGGATTCCGCATGAACAGCACGGAACTGCTGCACGCAATCGCAAACGGCCGGATGTCGGCCGCTGAGGCCTGTGAGAGCGCCATTGCGCGCATCGAGGCGACTGAGCCGCGTGTCAACGCATTTACCGACCGTACGCTGGTGCGCGCGCGCGCCGAAGCTGCGGTCGTTGATCAGCGCCGTGCGCGCGGCGAGCCGCTGCCCGCGCTTGCGGGGCTGCCTTACGCGGTGAAGAACCTGTTCGACATTGAGGGCCTTACTACGCTGGCCGGCTCGAAGGTGAACCGTGGCCTGCCGCCTGCCCATGCAGACGCGGTGCTGGTGCAGCGGCTCCAGGCTGCGGGTGCGGTGCTGCTGGGCGGGCTCAACATGGACGAGTACGCCTACGGCTTCACCACGGAGAACACGCACTACGGTCCCTGCCACAACCCCCACGATCTCGGGCGCATTGCGGGCGGTTCTTCAGGCGGGTGTGGCGCGGCTGTGGCGGCGGGGCAGGTGCCGCTGGCGCTGGGTTCAGACACCAACGGATCCATCCGCGTCCCTTCCTCACTTTGCGGTGTCTGGGGCCTGAAGCCCACCTTCGGGCGGCTGACCCGCCGCGGCACTTATCCCTTCGTCCACAGCATCGACCACTTGGGTCCGTTTGCGGATCGTGTTGAAACCCTGGCACTGGCTTACGACGCCCTGCAGGGCCCAGACCCGCTGGACCCCGGTTGTCACGCCTTGCGTGTGCAGCCCACGGCATCCACGCTGGGTGCGAGCGTGCAGGGCTTGCGCATCGGTGTGCTCCGGGGTTATTTTGAAGACCACGCCAGCGCACAGGCGCGCGAGGCCGTGGCACAAGCGGCGCAGGCCCTGGGTGCCAGCGGCGAAGCTCTCTGGCCTGATGCTGCGGCCGGGCGTGCTGCGGCCTTCATCATCACGGCCAGCGAGGGTGGCAGTCTGCACCTGGCCGATTTGCGCTCGCGAGCTCAGGATTTCGAGCCACTTTCGGTGGACCGCTTTATAGCCGGCGCCCTGCAGCCTGCGCACTGGTATTTGCGCGCCCAGCGTTTTCGCCGCGTCTACCGCGAGCGCGTCAATGCCTTGTTTGCCGATTGGGATCTGCTTCTTTGCGCCGCTACGCCCGTGAGCGCTCCCACAATCGGACAGGAGTGGATCGAGGTCAACGGCCAGCGTCACCCCATGCGTCCTTCAATGGGCCTTCTCACGCAGCCGGTTTCGTTCGCCGGCTGTCCGGTCGTCGTGGCACCGCTTTGGCCTGAGGGTACAGAGGGCATGCCACTCGGCGTGCAACTGATTGCTGCGCCATGGAATGAACATCTCGTGCTACGCGCAGCGGCCACGCTGCAGGCCGCTGGCGTCGCTGGAGTGAAGGAGCTCTCACTGTGATGGAGATCAATCTTCCCGACGTACTGGCCGAGGTGGCCGCACAATTCGCGCGTTATGAAAGGGCTCTAACGAGCAACGATATTTCTGTGCTCGACGAACTGTTCTGGAACAGCCCGCAAACGCTGCGCTACGGTGTCGGTGAGAACCTGTACGGCTACGACGAAATAGCAACATACCGAGCCGGGCGGCCGTCGGCAGGCTTGCAACGCGAAGTCCTGCGGACTGTTCTCACTACCTTCGGGCGCGATTTCGCCACCGCCAATATTGAGTTCCGACGTATCGGTACACAACCCATCGGTCGACAGAGCCAGAGCTGGGTTCGCACGCCCGAAGGCTGGCGCGTCGTGGCGGCCCACGTTAGCCTGTTGCCCGATACACCATGAAGATCAACGCCCAACCCTTCCCCTACCCCTTCGAACTGAAGTCCACAGCCCTCGTCATCATCGACATGCAGCGCGACTTCATCGAGCCGGGCGGCTTCGGCGAGACCTTGGGCAACGACGTCGCGCTGTTGCAAGCGATTGTTCCTGCCTGTCAGGCCGTACTGGAGGTCTGGCGCGGCGTTGGTGGTCTGGTGGTGCATACCCGCGAGGCGCACAGGGCAGACCTGACCGATTGTCCGCCTGCCAAGCGCAGGCGCGGCAACCCGGCCCTGCGCATTGGTGACGTGGGCGCGATGGGCCGCATCCTGATTGCTGGCGAGCCGGGCAACCAGATCATTGCCGAACTCGCGCCGCTGCCCGGCGAGATCGCCGTCGACAAACCCGGCAAGGGCGCCTTCTACGCCACCGGCCTGCATGAGCGGCTACAGCAGGCCGGCATCACCCAC
>JBBQSX010000179.1:0-7701 GCA_038213545.1 Burkholderiales bacterium | reverse complement strand
CGGCACCCGGTCGGTGAAGTAGGCCTGGGCCGACAGGCACAGCGTGCAATACGGAATGCCCAGCTGCCGCCCGCACAGCGTGTCGTTCACCATCTCGTGAATCTCCATCATGTGCTTGGGGTAGGCCCGCGCCTGGCCATTGACCACCACCCCGAACACGGCGGCGTCGGCCGGGTACCAGCCGCCTTCGCTGGCGGGCGTCACCCTGGGCTGGTCCAACGCCGGTATGCAACCTCGCGGGCATGGCTGTCCGGCCGTGGCATCGGGACGGTCGTCGATATAGACCCCACCCCAGTCCACGTGCCGCCAGTCAACGGTCGACTCCGCGTCGGCAAACAGAGGCGCCCAGCGTGGCTCGATCAGCAGGTACAGGTCGCGCTTCATCTCTCGGTAGCCAGGTGGGGCCGGCAGGTTCCAGGCCAGCAGGCGGTCGCCCATGGCCGCGTAGGGGTCGGGCGGCAGCGCGGCGCCGGTGAGCTGTTCAAACGCGCGCACCACCTCCAGCTGGCGCCCGCTGCTGGCAAAGCGAAGCACATCGAACAGATACCAGGCCATGCGCGGGTCGCCCGAAGCCGCCAGCGCCCGCACCGCCGCCTGAGGGAAGCGGTAGTCCTTCCAGTCGGCCGAGGCCAGCTCCAGCGCGCGCTTCACGGCGGGCGACAGCGGCCCATCCTTCACCGCGGGGGCCGGCGGAAACGCCTGGCGGTTCTTGTCCAGCAGCGGGGCCGGCCGCTGGGTCTGCGCTGCGGCCGGGCTCTGCACGACGCAGATGCAAAACAGCAGCAACACCCCGGCCAGCCACGCCCACAGGCGCTTGTGCAGACACCCGGTGGCCACGCCGTGGTGTGCTTGGTGAGTGTTGAACATGACAGACCCCGCCTGGCCACAAAAGGTAGCCACGTCCATTTGGTCGTGCGAAGGCCGCCAGTCTTACCAAACCCTGCTGTGGTGCGGGTTGTCATACAGGAGTGAGCCCATACAGGCAGACGGCGCTCCGGGCAATTCAGGTGCAGCGCACGGCTTGACACCGCTTTCCCGTAACATGATCTGCCCACCAGCACACCGCTTCGTGTCCGTCTACCCAGACACCTGAGCAACCCCGCCCATGACCACCCCAACCGACTACGTCCCACCCGCTGTCTGGACCTGGAGCGCGCCCAACGGCGGCCAGTTCGCCAACATCAACCGCCCCACTGCTGGCCCCACCCACGACCAGGAACTTCCAGTCGGCCAACACCCACTGCAGCTGTACTCGCTGGCCACGCCGAACGGCGTGAAGGTGACCGTGATGCTCGAAGAGTTGTTGGCCATGGGCCACCGCGGCGCCGAATACGACGCCTGGCTGATCCGCATCTCCGAAGGCGACCAATTCGGCTCAGGCTTTGTGGCCGTCAACCCCAACTCGAAAATCCCGGCGCTGCTCGACCGCAGCGCAGCGGTGCCGCAGCGTGTGTTCGAGTCAGGGAGCATCCTGCTGTACCTGGCGACCAAATTCAATGCGCTGTTGCCTGAAGCTCCGGCCGCGCGCACCGAAGCGATGTCATGGCTTTTCTGGCAGATGGGCAGCGCCCCTTACCTTGGCGGCGGCTTTGGCCATTTCTACGCCTATGCGCCGGCCAAGTTTGAGTACCCGATCGACCGCTTCACCATGGAAACCAAGCGCCAGCTCGACGTCCTCGACCGCCGCCTGGCGCAATGCCGCTACCTAGGCGGTGACGACTACAGCATCGCCGACATCGCGGTCTGGCCCTGGTACGGTGCGCTGGTGCTGGGTCATCTCTACAACGCGGCTGAATTCCTGCAGGTTCAGACCTATGCAAACGTCCAACGCTGGGCGCAGGAGATCGCTGCGCGACCTGCGGTTCGCCGCGGGCGCATGGTCAACCGCAACTGGGGTCCAGCAGAAGAGCAGCTTCACGAGCGGCATGACGCCCAGGACTTCGACACCCGCACCCAAGACAAGCTGCCACGAGCAGCGGGCTGAGCCATCCAGCTGCCCGACACCGCTCAGACCACCCACCCATTGCCACGGAGACCTCCATGATCAAGTTCTACTACCACCCCTCTCCCAACCCGGCCAAGGTCGCGCTGTTGCTCGAAGAAACCGGACTGCCCTACGAACTGGTGCCGGTGGATACGCGCAAGGGCGAGCAGCACGAGGCCGCGTTCACCGCGATCAATCCCAACGCGAAAACGCCGGCCCTGGTCGACGGCGATGCGGTGGTGTTCGACAGCAATGCCATCCTGCTGTATCTGGCGGAGAAGTCCGGCCAGTTCCTGCCGCCGGACACGCCTGTGGCCCGCGCGCAAATGCTGTCTTGGTTGATGTTCGTCGCCACCGGGGTCGGCCCGTATTCCGGGCAGGCGGTTCATTTCAAACACTTTGCCCCCGAGCCCAAGGCCTATGCGGTCAACCGCTACGACTTCGAGGCCTGGCGGCACTGGAAGATCATCGACCAGCAACTGGCCCGGCATCGCTACATGCTCGGCGAGACCTACACCCTGGTCGACATGGCTGTCTGGGGCTGGGCGCGCGCCGTGCCGTTTGTGCTCGGGGCCGCCGCCTGGGAGCAGTTGCCCAACGTCAAGCGCCTGCTCGATGAGATCAACACCCGTCCGGCCGCTCAACGCGCCGAAGCTCTCAAGGCCAGGCACGCCTTCAAGGCCGAGATGGACGAAGAGGCACGGGCGGTCATGTTCCCGCAAAACGCCCGTTTGACCGCCTGAGCGCAGTCGGCGTCGTCGGTGCAGCAACCGGCAGCGTTCGCCTGGCCGCAGCCACTGGGTCCGGTGGGGGGCGCCGGCCTGACGTGCTCCCGCCCGAATGGCGGCCGACAACCAACTCATCGGCACGGTTGACGACTCCCCGGAGTTCCAGGCTTTTCAAAACCAGAGGTACGGACAAGCGCCGCAGCAAAAGCTTGGCTGGCGCCTGTTCCTCGCGGCACAGCGGTCATCTTGGACGAGAGGCCGCGCCAGAGGCTCGGCTCCCACACACCCGCTGAGATGTTCAGCGAACGTGTGCATCAACCGGTTGAATCCGCCGTCTTGAGCTGACCTCGAATTTCAGGAACTGCCTGGAAGTGACCGCGGCCGTTGATACCGTCGCATTTGAGTTGGCTCACCGAAATTCGAGCAGGCGAATCAATTCATCGTCGGCGCCAACAGGCCAGGCCCGTGGCGATGTCCTCCGCGAAACCCGCATCGAGGCGAAAGTCTGGCGGACACCGAAGGGAGCGGCATCCGCATGGGCACGTACGCCACCGAACAGACTGGCGCCTGCACCCTTGCGCATAGTGCGCCACGACCTGACGACGTCAGGCATCGCTTGCGTTGCGCATCTGATGGGCAACACAGGAGATGGTGCAGCAGTCGACCCAAGCCCGGGTGTCGGCGTGGAATCCCGCCGTTTGCAGTCCAGCCCGTTCGGTCTCAAGGAAGTGGCCTCCCGGCCCATGCCCACCAACGTGGGTGCAACGCACATTTTGAAAGGAACTCCCATGATCACAGCCCGCGGCTACGCCGCCCATGACGCGCAAAGTCCCCTGCGCGCCTTTTCCTTCGAACGGGAAGAGCCGCGCAAGCGTGAAGTGCAGATGCAGGTGCTGTTCTGCGGCGTCTGCCATTCCGACATCCACCAGGCGAAAAACGAATGGTCGAACACCATTTACCCGTGTGTGCCGGGCCACGAGGTGGTGGGGCGTGTGACGAAAATCGGCGCTGGCGTGACGACGCACGCCGTGGGCGACATCGTCGGCGTGGGCTGCATGATCGACAGCTGCCGTCACTGCAAGCCGTGCAAGTTGGGCCTGCAGAACTACTGCGAAGGTCCGAACAGCTGGCTGGCCACCTACAACGGGCCCATGGTGCCCGCCAAATTGGCGCCTGAAGGCCTCAACGCCTACGGACGCGACAACACCTACGGCGGTTACTCCGACGTGCTGGTGGTGAGGGACGACTTCCTGATCAGGATTCCTCCGGCGCTGAAGCCCGAGGTCGCCGCGCCCATCCTGTGCGCAGGCGTCACCACCTACTCACCCATGAAGCACTGGGGGGTTCACGCGGGCCAGAAGGTCGGCATCATCGGGTTTGGCGGACTGGGCAACATGGCCATCAAGCTGGCCCTGGCCATGGGCGCGCAGGTGGTCGTGTTCACCAGCACCGAGACCAAGCTGGCGGAAGCGCGCAAGCTCGGCGCAGACGCCGTGTTGGAGAACGACGCCAAGGCCCTGGAGCCCCACGCTTCCAGCTTCGACTTCATGTTGTCCACGGTGCCGCAGCGGCACGACCTGAACCCTTACTTGCCGTTGCTGAAGCGCGACTGCACGCTGGTGGTGGTCGGTGCGCTGGAGGTCATGGCGCCCGTGAACAACCAGCAAGTCGCCTTTCACCGCCGAAGCGTCTCGGGGTCGCTGATCGGCAGCATCGCCGAGACCCAGGAGGTGATCGACTTCTGCGCCCGGCATGGCATCGGCCCGGACATCGAGATGCTGCGTATCCAGGACCTGAACGAGGCCTACGCACGCATCGAGCAAGGTGAAGTTCGCTTCCGCTACGTCATCGACATGGCATCGCTGGCTGAGGAATCGGCTCCCGTTCCCGTGGCGTAAGACCCGAAGCGATTGCCACACAGCCGGCGATTGCCCGCCCACCGCCGCCCATGCGTGCTCTGACCAGCGGGCGCGTTTCTGCATTTCGAGACCCAGGCTGGAAGGCCTCGCAGCGATTGCTGAAAGCGGCGAAGCGCACGGATGGCGTGGCGCAATCCATGTTTCGGTCAGCCAGAGCAGGGAACATGGCGGATTGAGAGTCGACTTTTGGGGCTTTTGCAGAATTCCCGCGTGTGCTCAGGTGCAGCGAAAGCAATGGTGTTGCTGGTCCTCGATGGAGCTCAACGAACCGTTCAAGTCTTTGACAAAGCTGCAAGCTCCCAGACTGTTGGTCGAGATTGAGCTCCAAGCGCAATGCTCGCCAAGGACGGGCGCGGTGTGGTGGTCGCCCTGGCTGCCGAACGAGTGGCCACTGAAAGACAGAATTCCACCAGGTGGGGTATTGTCAGAGTCCTTTTTTTGAACACAGAGAGCTCACCATGACACTTATCCAACGTAGAGCAGCGTTGCTGCTGGCTGGTTCGCTGGCCGTGGGCGGCGCCTTGGCGCAGGCGGGCGCACCGGTGCGCGTGGGTTCCAAAATCGACACCGAGGGCAAGCTGCTGGGCAACATGATCGTGCTGGCGCTGGAGGCCAACGGCATCAAGACCGAGAACAAGAGCGGCCTGGGCAACACCAAGGTGATGCGCGGCGCCCTGACCGCGGGTGAGATCGACCTGTACCCCGAGTACACCGGCAACGGCGCCTTCATCTTTGGCGAAGAGTCCAACCCGGCCTGGAAAGACGCCAAGGCGGGCTACGAGCGCGTGAAGGCGCTGGACTTCGAGAAGAACAAAATTGTCTGGCTGGCACCTTCGCCTGCCAACAACACCTGGGCGATTGCCGTTCGCAAAGATGTTGCCACGCCGAACAAGCTGAAAACGCTGGACGATCTCGGCCAGTGGCTGGGCAAGGGCGGCCAGTTCAAGCTCGCAGCCTCGGCCGAGTTTGTGGAGCGCTCGGACGCGCTGCCTGCCTTCCAGACCGCCTACAACTTCAAACTCAAGCCAGACCAGTTGCTGACGCTGGCCGGTGGCGACACAGCGGTGACGATTCGCGCGGCGGGTGAAAAAACCTCGGGTGTGAACGCCGCCATGGCCTACGGCACCGACGGCGCCGTCGCCGCTTTGGGCCTGGTGATTCTGGACGACCCCAAAGGCGTGCAACCCATTTACGCCCCGGCACCGATTGTTCGCGAAGCCGCCCTCAAGCAGAACCCCAAGATCGCAGACGCCCTTGCTCCAGTCTTCAAGCTGCTGGACGGTCCCACGCTGCAAAGCCTGAACGCCAAGATTCAGCTTGAAGGCCAGGACGCCCGAAAAGTGGCCTCGGACTTCCTGAAGTCCAAAGGGCTGTTGAAGTAAGCCCGGGGTTGAGGCCTCTGGAGCCACCATGACTGTGGCCAGCTCCTTGAACTCAGGCGTCCGGCTCGGCTGGCGCCCCGCTCAAGCAGCGCTCTCGCTGATGGCGGTGGGTGCCTTGCTGGGCCTGCCCTTGGTGCGGGTGGCCCCGAACCGGCTGGTGTCGGGCGAGTCGGTCTCGTTTTTTTCGCTTGTCCAAGGCCCGGCTTGGGTGCTGGCTGCTCTGCTGACGGGCCTGTTATTGCTCTCATGGATGCCCGCCAAGCGCGTCAGCCTTTGGCTCACTTTGGTAACGGCCACCGCGCTGGTGGTGGGCCTGGGGGCATTGGCCGCCAGCCATGCGAGCCAGGCGGTGACCGCAGACACGCCGTTTGGCCGCACCTCGCTGGGCAGCGGCCTGTGGCTGGCCTGGCTCCTCTTGGGCCTGGTGCTGGCCGACGCCATGCAAGCGCTGCGCGCGGGCACGCTCGCCCGCCTGGGCGTGGCGGCCGCCAGCCTGCTGCCGCTGGCGTTTTTGCTGGCCAGCGGCGGCGCCGATGATCTGTCCATCATGAAGGAGTACGCCAACCGCGACGACGCCTTCTGGGAAGCCATTGCGCGCCATGGGCAGATCGTGGCGCTGTCGCTTTTTTTCACCTTGATCATTGGCCTGCCGCTGGGTTGGGCCACGCACTGCTATGCAGCCGCTGCGCGGGCGCTGTTCCCGGTACTCAACATCATCCAGACCATTCCGTCCATTGCGCTGTTTGGCCTGCTGATGGCGCCGCTGGCCTGGTTGGCTGCAAGCTGGCCAGCGCTGGGCAGCGCAGGCATCAGTGGCGTGGGTTTGGCACCCGGAGTCGTGGCGCTCACGCTGTACAGCCTGCTGCCGGTGGTGCGCGGCACGCTGGCCGGGCTGGCGCAAGTGCCTTCGGCGGTCGCGCAGGCGGCGCGGGGCATGGGCTTTTCCGCAAGCCAACTTTTTTGGCAGGTGCAAGCACCGCTGGCGCTGCCCGTGGTGCTGGGCGGTGTGCGCACGGCCAGCATTCAGGCGGTGGGCTTGGCCGGCGTGACGGCGTTGATTGGCGCAGGCGGCCTGGGCAGCCTGATGTTTGAAGGCTTGTTCAGCAGCGCCCAAGACCTGGTGTTGCTGGGCGTGGTGCCCATCGTCGTGCTGGGCACGCTGGTGGACGGTGTGTTCAAAGGGCTGATCACGCTGACCCGCCCGTCCACAACCGTTGGGGATCTCTCGCAGTGATCGACATTGGGAACGTGTCAAAAACCTATGCCCATGCGGCTGACGCCCCCAAGGCGCTGGACGATGTGAGCCTGCAGATCGGGCGCGGTGAGCTGGTGGTGTTGATTGGAGCATCAGGTTCGGGCAAATCGACCCTGCTCAAAATGATCAACCGCATGGAGCAGCCCGATACCGGCACCGTGACGATGGACGGCCAGGACATTGCTCAGCAGCCCGTGCGCGATTTGCGCCTGCGTATGGGCTATGTGATTCAGTCGGTGGGCCTGTTCCCGCACTGGACGGTGGCGCGCAATATCGGCGTGGTGCCCACCATGCTGGGCTGGCCGCTCGAGCGCATTGCCATTCGAGTGAGCGAGTTGTTGACCCTGTTTGACCTGGACCCGGCCACCTACGCCCCCCGTTACCCGCACCAGTTGTCGGGCGGCCAGCAACAGCGCGTGGGGGTAGCCCGCGC
>JBBQSX010000178.1:0-7714 GCA_038213545.1 Burkholderiales bacterium | reverse complement strand
AACGGCGAGTTCCGTCTGCCCACAGGCGCGGTGTCCAGCCGTTCGCTGGAGGTGCTGCTGCGCCGCTACACGCTGTCCACCCGACACCTCGAATCGTTCGACCAGCTGCCCACGCCTTTTCGCGCGGTGGCCACCGACATGGAGACCGGCCGCGCGGTGGTGATGGAGCGGGGCGACCTGGCCGCGGCCTTGCGGGCGAGCATGTCGGTGCCCGGCGTGTTCTCGCCGCTGGCCATCAACGACCGCATCCTGGGCGATGGCGGGCTGGTGAACAACCTGCCGGTGGACGTGGCGCGCGCCATGGGCGCCGAGGTGATCATCGCGGTGAACATCGGCACGCCGCTGGCTGGGCGCGACACGCTGGGCACGGTGTTGGGAGTGACCACACAGATGGTCAACATCCTGACCGAGCAGAACGTGCAGGCCAGCATCGCCACACTCACACCGAAGGACCTGCTGCTCGCGCCGCCGCTGGGCAAGCTCACGTCAAGCGATTTCGACAAGGCCGAAGAACTGGTGAAGATCGGCAACGGATACGCCGGCACCGTGCGCGAAGCATTGGGGTTGTTTGCGGTGGACGAGGGGCGCTACGCGGGCTGGGTGAAGTCGCGCAGCGCGCAGGCGCTGGCCAACGCCGACCGGGTGGGCCGCATCGGTGCCATCCGCTTCGAGGGCGTGAGCGAAGAGCGCGCCGCACGGCTGGCCAGGACGCTGACGGCCGAGCCTGGCCAGCGCGTGGACGTGCCCAGGATCGAGGCCGATCTGCAGAAGCTGTCGGCCGCGGGCGACTACGAGCGCATCGACTACACGCTGACCCGGCGCGAAGACAACGGCACCGAAGACCTCACGATCAACCTGCGCGAGAACAACTGGGGGCCGAACTACCTGCGCGTGGGTCTGGACCTGCGCACCGACTTCCAGGGCGAAGGTGCGTTCAACCTGCGCATCAGCCACAACCGCCACTGGCTGAGCGAGAGCGGTGCCGAGTGGCGCAACCGCGTGCAGCTGGGTGAAACGGTGGGTCTGTTCTCAGAGATTTACCAGCCGCTGGGCACGAACAGCGAGCGCTTCGTGGCAGCGTATGTGGACGGCACCATCAAGAAGGTCGAGCTGTTCAGCGACCAGGGTGACGCGCTCGCGCTGGTGCAGCGGCAAGGCTTGAAGGTGGGTGCCGATGTGGGCTGGCCGATCGGTCTGCGCGGAACCGTCGGGGAGGCCCGGCTGGGCGTGGTGGCCAGCGCGCGCCGTGCCACACCGGAGCTGCTGTCGGCCGCGATTCCCGCCGGGGTGAGCACGGTGCGCTGGACCGAACGCGGTCTGCGCGCCACCGTCATGGCCGACCAGCTCGACTTCGCCAATTTCCCCTCGCGCGGTTACCGCGGTCAGGCCGAACTCTCGTGGGGGCGACGCCAGGTGGATGGTGGCGAGAGCAGCGAATTCACCCGACTGGAAAGCTCGTTCACCGCGGTAAAGAGCTGGGGCGCACACACCTTCAACGTCGGCGGTCGCGTGGCCTACACCAACCAGATCCCGCTGGCCGCCATCGACGAGTATTCGCTCGGCGGCTTCCAGAATCTCTCGGGCTACCGCACGGCCCAGGTGGCGGGCAACTACCTGCTGTTCGGCAGGCTCACCTATTACCAGCGCCTGGCTTCTTCGGTGGGCGTGGCGCGCGCGCTGTTCGTGGGCGGCTCGCTGGAGGCCGGCAACGCCTGGACCGAGCGCAGCGACATCACACTGCGGCAACTGCGCGGTGCCGGCAGCCTCTTTGTCGGTGCGGACACCGGCATCGGGCCGCTGTACCTCAGCATCGTGAGCGCACCGCGCGGCTACACCGGGCTCTACCTGTTCATCGGCAGGCCCTGAGGTCGGATCATTCCTTGAAATAGACGACCTGGTGCGTGGTGGCCAGCAACTGGCCGCCTTCGCTCCAGACCTGTGCGGTCTGGTCGAAGAAGCCGTTGCGAAACGCCTGCGCGCTCGCCTGTCCTTTCAGCCAGCCGGTGCCAAGCTTGGCGAGTTGCGCGCCACCGGCGTGGAAGTACACCGTCATAGACACCGTGCCGGCCGGCACCCGCGTGGCGCGGCGCAGCCACACGCGCGGGTAGAACACGTCGGCCATCGCGGCGAGGCCGCAGAAGTCGAGTGGGCGCGCGGGTTCGTCGCGTATCCACAGCGTGGTGCGGCTGGCGTCACCGCTGCCGTCCCACGCGGTGGGAATCGCACCTTCGGTGATACGGATGTCGTAGCGCTTCACCCACTCCACCAGCGCGGCCATGTTGGGCCTGCCCACCTCGTCGGGCGTGGGCATGTCGGGCTCAGCCAATTCGTCCACGCTCCAGGTCTCGCGGCGCACGGCGGTCACGGCGGTGGCGGTCAGCACGGTCTCGCCTGCCTGCACGATCTCCACCACCCAGTGCTGGGTGGACCGGTTGGTGCGCGCCGGGCGCGCCACCACCTCGAACGGACCATCGGCCAACGCCGCAGCGTAGTTCACCGTGAGCGCCACCGGCTCACCCAGCAGGGCCGGGTGTTGCAGCACGGCGTTGAGCGCGGTGGCGGCGGTGACACCGCCGAACGGGCCGACCATGTTGGCGTAGGCCGGTGAGGGAGCGCCTGCAAAACGCCCTTCGCCGAGCGGTTGCAGGACGATGGCGGAGTCGAAGGCGTGCGAAGCCATCAGACCCTTTCGATGATCCCTGCGGCCCCCTGGCCCATGCCCACGCACATCGTGACCATGCCGTAGCGCTTGTTGTGCCGCTTGAGCGCGTGCACCACGGTGGCCGCGCGGATGGCGCCGGTGGCGCCCAGCGGGTGGCCCAGCGCAATGGCACCACCCATGGGGTTCACCTTGCTCGGGTCCAGGCCCAGCGTGTTCATGACGGCGAGCGACTGCGCGGCGAACGCCTCGTTGAGCTCGAACCAGTCGATGTCGTCCTGTTTCAGACCGGCGTATTTCAGCGCGGCCGGAATGGCTTCGATCGGACCCACACCCATGATGTGCGGCGGTACACCGCGCGAGGCGTAGCTCACGAAACGCGCCAGCGGCGTGAGGTTGTAGCGCTTCAGGGCGGCTTCGCTCACGAGGATGAGCGCGCCCGCGCCGTCGCTGGTTTGCGAGCTGTTGCCGGCGGTGACCGAGCCGCGCGCGGCGAACACCGTGCGCAGTTTGGCCAGGCCTTCGAGCGAGGTGTCGGGCCGTGCGCCCTCGTCCAGGCTCACGGTGCGGGTGGAAGTGGTGACCTCGGCGCTCACCAGATCCACGCTGCGCTCGGTGACTTCCACCGGCGTGATCTCGTCGGTGAACTCGCCGTTTTTCATGGCCAGCACAGCACGCTGGTGCGACTGCACGGCAAACGCGTCCTGCGCGTCGCGCGAGACCTTCCACTGCTGCGCCACCTTCTCGGCCGTGAGGCCCATGCCGTAGGCGATGCCGTAGCTCTCCACATCGTCGGTGTTGGTGAAGATGGTGGGCGAAAGGCTGGGCGAGTTGCCCATCATGGGCACCATGCTCATGCTCTCGGTACCGGCGGCGATCATCACGTCGGCCTCGCCCACGCGGATGCGGTCGGCCGCCATCTGCAGGGCCGACAGGCCCGAGGCACAAAAACGGTTGACGGTGATGCCGCCCACGCTGTGTGGCAGGCCGGCCAGGATGGCGCCGATGCGCGCCACGTTCAGGCCCTGTTGCGCTTCGGGAATGGCGCAGCCGCAGATGATGTCTTCAATCGCCTTGGGGTCCAGCGTGGGCACCTGGCTGAGGGCCGAGCGCAAGGCGAGTGCCAGCAGGTCGTCGGGGCGCAGGTGCTTGAACGAGCCCTTGTGCGAACGGCCGATGGGGGTGCGGGTGGCGGCGACGATGTAGGCGTCTTGGACTTGTTTGCTCATGCTTTCGCTCCTTGTGCGGTCTCTGGCCCCTTCCCCCTCTGGGGGAAGGCTGGGATGGGGGCAACGCCCGCCAACGTATTGAGTTGATGAAGGATGGCGCTCAACACGCCATCGAGGTTCTGAAAAGGTGCGTTCGACGGGAAGCGCATCACGTCAAAGCCCTGGGCTTTGAAGAACGCGTCCCGAGCCCGGTCGTAGGCTTGGTTGTCCGCGTGCTGCGAGCCATCCAGTTCGACGATGAGCTTCGGTTCGAGGCACGCGAAATCAGCAATGAAGTTGCCCAGTGGGTGTTGACGACGGAACTTGAAGCCCAGCCGTTCACCCCGAAGCCCTGACCAGAGCTTGCGCTCGGAATCTGTCATGTCCCGGCGCAGGGCGCGGGCGTTGACTTGGGCTTTGGGAGTGGCCTGGTTCTGCATGGTTATTTGGCTGGCGGAGAGCCCCCATCCCTACCTTCCCCCAAAGGGGGAAGGGGTCAGACACAGGCTCCGGAGAGATGTCTTGCCCCTTCCCCCTCTGGGGGAAGGCTGGGATGGGGGCCTGCGCACCAGAAACATCACTTCAATTCCGAACCGGCTTGCCCGTGTTCAACATCCCCAGAATCCGCTCCTGCGTCTTGGGATGCACGATCAGCGAGCAGAAAGCCCGGCGCTCCAGCGTCATCAGGTAGTCCTCGTTCACCAGCGTGCCCGGCTCCACGTCGCCACCGGTCACCACATTCGCGATCAGCGAGGCGATGTGGAAGTCGTGCTGGCTGATGAAGCCGCCGTCGCGCATGTTGACCAGGCTGCCCAGAATGGTGGCCTTGCCGTCGCGGCCGGCCACCGGGAACAGGCGCTTGTGCGGCGCGCGGTAGCCACCGTTGAACATGGCCCTGGCTTCGTTGATGGCAACAAACAGCAGTTCGTCCTTGTGCGGCACGATCACGTCGGAGTGCAGCACGAAGCCCAGCTTGCGCGACTCCAGCGCGCTGGTACCCACCTTGGCCATGGCCGCGGCGGTGAAGCCTTCGGTGAGGAAAGGCAGCAGGTCTTTGCCGGTCGACGTTTCCGCGTTCTCGGCTGCGCGGCGGGCGATGTAGGTGAGGCCGCCAGCACCGGGCACCAGGCCCACACCGACTTCCACCAGACCGATGTAGCTTTCCATGTGCACCACGCGGCGCGCGCTGTACACGGCCAGCTCACAACCACCACCCAGCGCCAGGCCGCGCACGGCGGAGACCACCGGCACGTTGGCATAGCGCAGACGCAGCATGGTTTGCTGCATGAAGCCTTCGGCGTCTTCGATGGCGCTCACGCCCACGGCCATGAAGGCCGGCAGCATGGCCTGCAGGTCGGCACCGGCGCTGAAGGGCTCGTCGCCCGACCAGACCACCAGACCCTGGTACTCCTTCTCGGCCAGGTCCACGGCGGCCATCAGGCCTTCGCAGACCTCGGGGCTGATGGCGTGCATCTTGGTCTTGATGCTGGCGATCAATACCTGCTCGTCCAGCGTCCAGATGCGGATGGCATCGTTCTCTTCGATGGTGGTGCCCGCGGTCTCGAACTTGGGGCCGGCTTCACCCAGCAGCAGCTCGGGGAAATGCTGGCGCTGGTAGACCGGCAGCTGGCGGCGCGCGTCGAACGTGCCCGTGGTCGGGTTCCACGAGCCCTGCGCGGTGTGCACACCCCCGGCCTCGGCCACCGGGCCCTTGAACACCCACGCCGGCAGCGGCGCCTTGGAGAGCGCCTTGCCGGCGTCGATGTCTTCCTGAACCATCTTCGCCACCTCGAGCCAACCGGCTTCCTGCCAGAGCTCGAACGGGCCTTGCTTCATGCCGAAGCCCCAGCGCATGGCCTGGTCCACGTCGCGCGCGGTGTCGGCAATGGTGGCCAGGTGCACCGCAGCGTAGTGGAAGCTGTTGCGCAGGATCGCCCAGAGGAACTGGCCTTGCGGGCCTTCCGCGTTGCGCAGCAACTTCAGGCGCTCGGCGGCCGGGCGCTTGAGCATGCGGCCATACACCTCGTCGGCCTTCTCGCCGGCGGGCACGTAATCTTCGCTGTCCAGATCGAAGCGCAGGATGTCGCGCCCCACCTTCTTGAAGAAACCCGCCTGGGTCTTCTGGCCCAGGTTCTTGAGCTCCAGCAGTTTGGCCAGCACCGGTGGCGTGCCGAAGCTGCCGTAGAAGGGGTCGGTGTCGATGCTCAGGTTGTCCTGCAGTGTCTTGACCACATGCGCCATGGTGTCCAGACCCACCACATCGGCGGTGCGGAAGGTGCCGCTGCTCGCGCGGCCCAAGCGCTTGCCGGTGAGGTCGTCGACCACATCAAAAGTGAGGCCGAAGTTCTCCACCTCTTTCATCGTGGCCAGCATGCCGGCGATGCCGATGCGGTTGGCGATGAAGTTCGGCGTGTCCTTGGCGCGCACCACGCCCTTGCCCAGGCCGCTGGTGACGAAGCTTTCCAGGTCGTTGAGGATCTGCGGCTGCGTGGTGGGCGTGGCGATCAGCTCCACCAGCGTCATGTAGCGCGGCGGGTTGAAGAAGTGAATACCGCAGAAGCGCGGTTTGATCGCCTCGGGCAGCACTTCGCTGAGCTTGGTGATCGACAGGCCCGAGGTGTTGGACGCGACGATGGCGTGCGGCGCGATGAAGGGCGCGATCTTGGTGTACAGGTCGAGCTTCCAGTCCATGCGCTCGGCGATGGCCTCGATGATCAGATCGCAGTCTTTCAACTGGTCCATGTGCTCCTCGTAGTTGGCCTGGCCAATCAGGTCGGCATCAGACGCCACGCCCAGCGGCGAGGGCTTGAGCTTCTTGAGGTTCTCGATGGCGCGGGTGACGATGCCGTTCTTCGGACCTTCCTTGGCGGGCAGGTCGAACAGCACCACCGGCACCTTGACGTTGACCAGGTGCGCAGCGATCTGCGCGCCCATCACGCCCCCGCCGAGCACGGCGACTTTTTTCACTTGAAATCGGTTCATTGGTTTTCCATGAATGGGGAAAGGCTCGCGTTCACTCCACGCGCAGCCAAACTTGCGTTCGGTAGAACGGGCCGATGTACCCGCGCATTTCCAGCTTCTTGCCGTCCTCGACGGGCTTGAGGCGGGTGCGGTAGAGCTTGCCGTTGTTGGGGTCGACGATGGTGCCGCCATCAAACAGCGCCTTGTCGTCGGCGTTCTGCTTGAGCCCGCGCAGGATGGTCATACCCAGCACCGGCTTGTCCTTGCGGTCGTCGGTGCACTTGTCGCACACCTCGTCCTGCTTGGTGGTGGGGTCCAGCAGCTTCTCGATGGCACCACTGAAGACGCCGTTCGTTTCCTTGATGCGCACCAGCGATTTCTCCTTGCCGGAGTCGTCGTCGATCGTCTTCCACAGACCCACAGGCGACATCTGCGCGAATGCGGACAACGAGGCCAGCAGCAGGGTGGTGCTCACAACGGTCTTGATCATGGAAGTCTCCTGGTGGTTGTGGGTAGAGGAAGCTTTATGCCAGCGCTGCGTCGGTGTCCATCAGCACTTTGGATCCCGAGCGCGCGGTGCGCATGAGCGTCGCGGTCTCGGGGAACAGCTTGGCGAAGTAGAAGCGCGCGGTCTGCAGCTTGGCCACGTAGAAAGGATCGGTGTTGCCAGCCGCGATCTCGCGCAGCGCCACCTGCGCCATGCGGGCCCAGAAGTAGCCGAACACCAGGTGGCCGGCCACGCGCAGGTAGTCCACCGCAGCGGCGCCCACTTCGTCGGCGTTCTGAAGACCCTTGAAGCCGATCTCGGTGGTGAACTTGGTCATCTGGTCACCCAGGTACGCCACCGGGTTGATGAACTCCGCCATCTTCTCGTTGACGCCCTCCT
>JBBQSX010000177.1:0-7726 GCA_038213545.1 Burkholderiales bacterium | reverse complement strand
GATGGGTACCGCCATGTCGCGGCAGATGTCGAGCGCAAGGCGCACATCGGTTACGTCGCGCGGCACGAACACGCCCACCGGCATCTGTTGGTAGATCGAAGCGTCGGTGGCGTAGCGCCCACGGTCAGCGGGGCTGAACAGCACCTCGCCCCGCGTCTCCTCGGTGAGTCGGCGCGCCAGCTGGCCAGCCACTTCGTTGCTGATGTCGGCCACGCGCTCGTACACCGTATCCGGGTGCTCGCGGGCCACCGACAAAGGCAAGGGTGCGTTCATTCGGCAGTTCCCGGCTGTTGCATCGTCTGCACCTCCATGGAGCGCAACTGCTCCAGCACGACCTCGCGCTTGTTGTTCAGGTGGCTCGTGAGCACGCGGGCCAGGGCCACCGGATCGCGTGCCTCCAGCGCCTGGATCATCGCTTCGTGCTCTTTCACCGCGCGGCTCCACTTCTCGCCGTCCTGGTTAGATCGAAAGCGCAGCGCCTGCAGGCGCGCATTGACCTGGTTGTAGGTGCTGGTCAGCACAGGGTTGCGCGCGGCGGCGTTGATGGCACGGTGGATCGCGGCGTTGAGCGGGTAGTAGGCCGAGAGATCGCGCCGGGTGTAAGCGGCCAGCATCTCGTAGTGCAGAGCCTTGATCTCGGCGAGCTCGGCGTCGGTCACGCGCTGTGCAGCGAGCTGGCCGGAGGCCGCTTCCAGCCCGGCCATCACCTCAAACGTGTTGTGCACGTCGGTCTCGGTCAGTTGCACCGCCACCGCGCCCCGGTTGGGCACCAACTCCACCAGGCCCTCAGCGGCCAAGGTCTTGATGGCTTCCCGAAGCGGCGTGCGCGAGACTTTGAGCTCCTCGCACAGCTCGCGTTCGTTGAGCTTGGCGCCAGGGGCGATCTGCCCCTCGACCAGCATCTGCCTCAAACGGTGGGTGGCCTGCTCGTGCAGGGCGGCGGGAGGCAAAGAGAAAATCTGGGCCGTCATGTTTTGTATTCAAAATTTGGGCGGTTTTTCGGCATTTTAGGGCTGATCCGGTTGACAGATTATTTTTGTATGCAAAAAATCAAGCTGATATCCAACCAAAATTCGCCATGCTGACCACCGACTTTCATCCCACAGGCCGCCACTTTTTGCAGATTCCGGGACCCTCGCCCGTGCCCGATCGCGTGCTGCGCGCCATGAGCCTGCCCACCATCGACCACCGCGGCCCCGAGTTCGGCGTGCTGGGCCTGAAGGTGCTGGCCGACATGCAGAAGATCTTCCAGACCCGACACCCCGTGATGATTTACCCGGCCTCGGGCACCGGTGCCTGGGAGGCCGCGCTGGTCAACACCCTGAGCCCGGGCGACCACGTGCTGATGTACGAGACCGGCCACTTCGCCTTTCTATGGAACAAGCTGGCCACGCGCCTGGGCCTCACGGCCGAGGTGCTGGCATTGGGTGGCACCGACAACGGCGTGCCAGCGAGCTGGCGCCACGGCGTACAGGCACACCTGATCGAAGAACGGCTGAAAGCCGACACCGCGCACAGCATCAAGGCCGTCTGCGTTGTGCACAACGAAACCTCCACCGGCGTGACCAGCAACATCGCGGCCGTTCGCAAGGCGATTGACGCAGCGAAACACCCCGCCCTGCTGCTGGTGGACACCATCTCGGGCCTGGCCAGCGCCGACTACCGCCACGACGAATGGGGCGTGGACGTCTCCATCAGCGGTTCGCAAAAGGGCCTGATGCTGCCGCCTGGCATCAGCTTCAACGCGCTCTCGCCCAAAGCCATCGAGGCCAGCAAGACCGCGAGGCTGCCCAAGGCCTTCTGGGCCTGGGACGAGATCATCGAGATGAACAAAACCGGCTACTGGCCGTCGACTCCCAACACCAACCTGCTCTACGCGCTGAGCGAGGCGGCCGACATGATCCTGGGCCAAGGCCTGGACGTGGTGTTCGCGCGCCACCAGCGCTGGGCCGATGGCGTGCGCGCCGCAGTAACGACCTGGGGCCTGCCGATCCAGTGCGCCGAGAACGGCGTGCACTCGCCCATCCTCACCGGTGTGATGACGCCAGAAGATGTGGACGCCGACACGGTGCGCAAGATCATTTACGAACGCTTTGATTGCTCGCTGGGCACCGGCCTGGGCAAGATCAAGGGCCGCATGTTCCGCATCGGCCACCTGGGCGACACCAACGATCTCACGCTGATCGCAGCCGTGGCCGGCTGCGAAATGGGCCTGAAGCTCGCGGGCGTGAAGCTCGCGGGCTCGGGCGTGCAGACCCTCATGGACTACTTCGCCAGCCACCCCGCCGCCGTGCCGCTGCGCAAGGCCGCCTGAGCCTGCCCGCATTCACCGATCACCCGCGCGTTCCACACCCAAACGACAACAGGAGACACCATGCAACGCAGAACCTTCGTCACCGCCACGGCGGCCACCGCAGCCACCCTGGCCGCGCCCATGCTGAGAGCCCAGACCTTGCCCAACGGCCCGGTGCGCATCATCGTGGGATTCGCGCCCGGCGGCGGCACCGATGCGCTGGCGCGTCTGGTGGGCCAGAAGCTGCAGGCCATGTGGAACCTCACGGTGGTGGTGGAGAACCGGGCCGGTGCGTCGGGTGTGATCGCGGCCGACATGGTGGCCAAGGCGCCGCCCGACGGGAACACGCTGCTCATGGCCCACATCAACAGCCACGCGCTGGCGCCCGGCCTGGTCCCCAAGCTGGGCTACGTGGTGGAACGCGACTTCACGCCGCTCACCCTGGTGGGCGTCACCCCCAACCTGCTGATCAGCAACCTCGACCAGCCCGCCAAAACCGTGGCCGAACTCGTGGCGCAGTGCAAGGCCAATCCGGGCAAGGTCACTTTTGGCTCGGCCGGCCAGGGCTCGGCCCAGCACCTTGCGCTGGAGTCGTTCAAGCTGGCGGCGGGCGTGTTCGCTCTGCACATTCCTTACCGTGGCTCCGGCCCCATGCTCGCCGACCTCATGGGTGGGCAGATCGGCTATTCGTTCGACACGATGACCGCAGCCACCCCACACGTCAAAAGCGGCAAGGTGCGTGCGATTGCACAAACCCGCGCCAAGCGCGCCTCGGGCCACCCCACCGTGCCGACCATGGCCGAGTCCGGCTTCCCCGGCTTCGAGGCCACCACCTGGTACGGCCTGGTGGGCCCGGGCAAGATGCCGCCGGCCATTGCGCAGCGCATGAACGAGGACATCAACAAGGTTCTCGCCATGCCCGACATCAAAGAGAAACTCGACCAGTACGGCGCCGAAGATGGTGGCGGTTCGGCCCAGCAGTTCGCCGACTTCATCCGCACCGAGCAGGTGAAGTGGTCCAAGGTGATCAAGGACGCCAAGGTCACCATTGACAGTTGAGCCACAACGCATGACCGACCAGGGCGAGGTGCGCCTGCAGATCGAGGCCGGCGTGGCCTCGGTGATGTTTGACCGACCCCAGGCGCGCAATGCGATGACCTGGGCCATGTACGAGCAACTCGCGGCGATCAACCGCCAACTGAGTGCCGACCGCAGCGTGCGTGTAGCGGTGTTTCGCGGCGCCGGTGGGCAAGCCTTCGTGGCCGGCACCGACATTGAGCAGTTCGCCGCTTTCAAGGACGGCGAGGACGGCGTGGCCTACGAACGCCGGATCGAGGCCGACATCGAACTGCTGTGCAACCTGCCCATGCCCACCGTGGCCGTGGTCGAGGGCTGGTGTGTGGGCGGTGGCCTGGCCATTGCCACTGCGTGCGACTTCCGCCTTGCCACGCCGGGCGCGAAGTTCGGCGTGCCGATTGCCAGAACACTGGGCAACTGCCTGGCGATTGCCAACGTGGCGCGGCTGCGCGCGGCCTTCGGGCACCAGCGGGTGAAACGCATGCTGCTGCTGGCCGAGTTCATTGCCGCCGACGAGGCGCTGGCCTGCGGTTTTTTACACGCGGTTGAGGCGCCTGAGGCCATCGACGACGCCACCACCGCGCTCGTGCACCGTCTCGCCGCGCTGGCCCCGGTAACGCAGCGTGTGAGCAAGGCCACGCTGGAGCGGTTGGCCACGCACGGCCTGGCCGAATCTGAAGACCTGATCCGCGCCGCATACGGCAGCGACGACTTCCACGAAGGCGTGGCCGCCTTCGTGGCCAAACGACCGCCCGTCTGGAGCGGCCAGTGAAACCATCCACCGGACCGCTCGCCGGCCTGCGTGTGCTCGAAATCACCCAGATCATGTCGGGCCCCACCTGCGGTTTGCTGCTGGCCGACATGGGCGCCGACGTGATCAAGATCGAGAAGATTCCCGGCGGCGACGACGCGCGTGGCTACCGCGACCCGCAGGTGGGCGGTGTGTCGGCGCCGTTCATGATGATGAACCGCAACAAGCGTGGCCTCGCCCTCAACCTCAAGAGCCCCAAGGGCCGCGCGCTGCTGCTGAAGATGGCGCGCAATGCAGACGTGCTGGTGGAGAACTTCCGTGGCGGCACCATGGACAAACTGGGTCTGGGTTACGAGGCCCTGAAAGCCGAGAACCCCGGTCTCATCTACTGCGCCATCACCGGCTACGGCCGCACCGGGCCGTATGCAGACAAGGGCGGCTTCGACCTGATCGCGCAGGGCTTCGCAGGGCTGATGTCCATCACCGGCGAAGCGGGCCGCCCGCCAGCCAAGAGCGGCAACGCGGTGTCGGACATGAACGCCGGCATCCTGGCCGCGCTCGGCATCCTCGCGGCGTACATCCACAAACTCAAGACCGGCGAAGGCCAGGTGGTGGACACGTCGCTGAGCGACGCGGCCTTGCAGCAGACCTACTGGCACGCGGCGGTGTGGTTCGCCACCCAACGCTCACCCGAGCCCACCGGCTCGGCGCACATCCTCACCGCGCCCTACCAGGCGTTTGAAGCCAGCGACGGCTGGATCAACATCGGCGGCGCCAACCAGACCAACTGGGAACGCATCTGCGACGTGCTCGGCCACCCCGAGTGGCGCAGCGACGCGCGCTTTTCCACCAACAGCGACCGCATGGCGCACCTGGGTGTGCTGGTGGACCTGATGAACGCGGTGGTGCGCACACGCACGCGCGGGCAGTGGCAAGCGGCGTTCGACGCAGCGGGTGTCCCGGCCGGGCCGGTGCACACCATCGGCGAAGCGCTGAGCCATCCGCAAACCATGGCGCGCGGCATGGTGGTGAACGTGGAGCATCCGCAAGCCGGCACCACGAGCGCCATCGGCTGCCCCATCCACTTCTCGGCCTCACCCGATCGCAGCAGCACACCCGCGCCGCTGCTGGGCCAGCACACACGCGAGGTATTGCGTGAATTTGATCTGCCGCAGGCGGAGATCGACGCCCTCGTGGCCGAAGGCGTGGTGGGCGAGCCAGCGGCCCGTTCAGCCTGAGCCCACCCTTCGGGCTGAGCCAATACGCGTTCGGGCTGAGCCCGTCGAAGCCCCGGCCCAGGTGTTGGTAAACCCTTCGACAAGCTCAGGGCGAACGGGGGCTGGCTCAGGACGAACGGATGTGGTTGGTCTGAAGCGACCGGAGCCCGACAGGCTCAGACCCGCTCGGCCACCCAGGCCTGCACCGACTTCAGCGCCGCGTCCAGGTTGGACGCATCGGTGCCGCCGGCCATGGCCATGTCCGCCTTGCCGCCGCCCTTGCCGCCCACCTGCTGGGCCACGAAGTTCACCAGCTCACCGGCCTTGAGCTTGCCGATTGAATCGGCGGTGACACCTGCCGCAATTTGTACCTTGTTGCCATCCACCGCGGCCAGCACGATGGCAGCGGTCTTGAGCTTGTCCTTGAGCTTGTCCATGGTCTCTCGCAAGCCCTTCGCGTCGGCGCCGGACAGCACCGCGGCAAGCACCTTGATGCCCTTGACGTCCACCGCCTGGTTCAGCAGCTCGTCGCCCTGAGCCGAAGCCAGGCGGCTCTTGAGCGCGTTCATTTCTTTCTCCAGATCGCGCATCTGCTCCAGCAGCGCACCCACGCGCGCAGGCACTTCGCCCGGCGTGACCTTGAGCGTGCCGGCCACACCACCGAGCGTCTCTTCCATGCCCTGCACATAGGCCAGCGCATTCAGGCCCGTCACGGCTTCCACCCGCCGCACGCCGGCGGCCACGCCGCCTTCGGCGGTGATGGTGAAGAAGCCGATGTCGCCCGCAGCCTTGACATGCGTACCACCACAGAGCTCGCGGCTGGAACCGATATCGAGCACCCGGACCGATTCGCCGTACTTTTCGCCGAACAACATCATGGCGCCGGTCTTCTGCGCCGACTCGATGTCCATGACGCGCGCCTGCGTCGGTGCGTTGGCCACGATCTCAGCGTTCACCTTTTTCTCGATCTCGCGGATCTGCGCGTCCGTCACCGGCGCGTTGTGTGTGAAGTCGAAGCGCGTCTTGTCGGCATCGACCAGGCTGCCCTTTTGTTGCACGTGGTCGCCCAGCACCTCGCGCAAGGCCTTGTGCATCAGGTGGGTGGCGCTGTGGTTGCGCACGGTGGCGGCGCGAACCGCCATGTTCACCTGCGCCGCCACTCTGTCGCCCACGCTGATCGTGCCCTGCACCACGGCGCCGTGGTGGCCAAACACGTCGGCCTTGATCTTTTGCGTGTCGCCCACCGCAAAAATTCCCGTTCGGGCTGAGCCTGTCGAAGCCCCTGCCGATACCTCGGTGAGCCCTTCGACAGGCTCAGGGCGAACGGAAAGCGTGCCTTCGTCGCCCACCTGGCCGCCACTCTCGGCATAAAACGGCGTGCTGTCCAGCACCACGACGCCTTGTTGACCGGTCTTGAGTTCGGCCACGGGCGTGCCGTCCAGGTACAGCGCCACAATCTTCGCGGAGGCGTCGAGCTGCTCGTAACCCACGAAGGTGTTGCCCTCGCCGGTGTAGTCGAGCGCCTTGTCCATCTTGAACTTGCCGGCCGCACGGCCCTTGGCCTTTTGCGCTTCCATGGCGGCACGAAAACCCGCTTCGTCCACCGTCAGGCCGCGCTCGCGGCACACATCGGCCGAGAGGTCGAGCGGGAAGCCGTAGGTGTCGTGCAGCTTGAAGGCCACGTCGCCGGGCAGCACCTTGGCGCCATCGGACAAGGCCGCGTCGAGGATTTCCATGCCGTTGGCCAGCGTCTCGTAAAAGCGCTCTTCTTCCACCCGCAACACCTCGGTGATGCGTTGCGCCTGGCTCGCCAGGTTGGGGTAGGCCTCGCCCATCATGCGCACCAGGTCGGGCACCATTTTGTGAAAGAAGGGCGTCTTCTGACCGAGCTTGTAGCCGTGGCGGATGGCGCGGCGAACGATGCGGCGCTGCACGTAGCCGCGGCCTTCGTTGCTCGGGATCACGCCGTCGCTGATGAGGAAGGACGTGGCGCGGATGTGGTCGGCGATCACCTTGAGCGAGGGGTTGCTCAGGTCGGCCGTGCCGGTCTCGCGGCCGGCGGCCTTGATGAGCGCATCGAAAATGTCGATCTCGTAGTTGCTGTGCACGTGCTGCAGGATGGCGGCCAGGCGCTCCAGGCCCATGCCGGTGTCCACGCAGGGCGCGGGCAGTGGCGTGACCGAGCCGTCCTCGGCCATGTTGAACTGCATGAACACGTTGTTCCAGATCTCGATGAAGCGGTCGCCATCTTCATCGGGGCTGCCGGGCGGGCCGCCTTTTACGCTGTCGCCCTGATCGTAGAAGATTTCCGAGCAATAGCCGCAAGGACCGATAGGGCCCATGGCCCAGAGATTGTCGGTATGGCCGATGATTGAAGAATCCGGAAGG
>JBBQSX010000176.1:0-7742 GCA_038213545.1 Burkholderiales bacterium | reverse complement strand
ATGAACTCGGCCGGCAGCCCGTTGAAGAGAGCCCACGCCGCCACAGGCAACATGTGCATCAGATCCGGCAACGCCGCCATTGCGGCAGTGGCAAGACCAGTTGCAACGGGTATTGGCCGATGGCGTAACAGCAGGACGACGCCCGCTCCCGCCCACAGCGCATGTGCAGCAATGTCCACGTTGGCCTCCAAGCACAGATTGGCTCTCGCTGAACAGTCTACGGTGCCTTGTTTGGGCAGGCTCTCCAATCAGGCAAGCGCAGTCAGTCTGCGCGCCATAGAATCCAGCTATGCGCCGCTTGCTCGCCCTCGTCCTGTGTCTGCTGCTTCCCCTGCAGGGATTTGCGGCAGTGCAGGGCGTTGCCGCGCCATGCCCCATGCAGGGCATGATGGCCATGGCGGATGAAGTTGACGGGATGGCAGAGTCCCTGGCCGAGGCCATGGACGATTGCTGCAACGACATGGCCACCTTTGAGAGCACGGGCCAGCCCTGCAAGAGTATTCAGAGTTGCGTCGTGCCCGCCGCAGCCTTGCCGTCTTTCCCATCCCTCGTGGCCCAGACCTCGGTCACCCAGGACCCTGAAGCGCCGGCCTGGCGCAGCCTTCCCCCGGGCGCGACTTCGCGCCTCTGGCGCCCCCCAACTTCCGTCTGATTCCCCGCACTGCGCAGCCCACCCGGCGGTGGCGCTGCTGTCGCGCGCTGTCAGGGCTTTTGAGCCCGGGCGTGCCTGCTCCGGAGCTCAGACATGGAACACCCTTCGCTTTTTCTTGCACGCGCCGTGCTGGCCCTCGCTGGCCTGCTTGTGCTGGTCACACCCGCTGCCGCCGATGAACCCCTGAGCCTGAGCGCTGCGGTGAGCGCAGCCCTGGCCCACTCGCGCAGCCTCGACGCATCAACCGCCGCCGCGCAAGGCGCACGCGAGATGGCGGTGGCGGCAGCGCAGCGGCCCGACCCAGTGCTGCGCCTGTCGCTGGACAACCTGCCGGTGGACGGACCAGATCGCCTCAGCACCACGCGCGACTTCATGACCATGCGCTCCATCGCGCTCATGCAGACCCTGCCCAACGCGGACAAGCGCCGCGCCCGGGGTGAGCGATTCGAGCGCGAGGCCGACGTGGCGTTGAGCGAACGAGCACAGCGTGTAGCCGTGCTGCAGACCGAAGCGGCGCAGGCCTGGCTGGAGCGGCGCATGCAAGAGCAACGCATTGGGTTGCTGCAGGCGCAGATCACCGAGGCGCGCGTGCTGGTGCAGACAACCGAGGCAGCCCTGCGGGGTGGGCGAGGCTCCACGGCCGATGCCTTCAGCGCGCGCGAGGCGCTGGCCCAGCTGGAGCAAGGCCTGATCGGCGCGCAGGCCGAGCGCGCCAACGCCCGCCTCACGCTGGCGCGCTTCACCGGTGGGCCGCCGGACCAGCCGCTGGCCGATCCACCGCCCATGCGGCAGATCACCGCAGCGGTGGGTGAAGCGGACCCATTGCGCAACCTGCCCGATCTCGTTGCGCTGCAGGCTCGCGAAGCCGTGGCCCGCGCCGAGGCCGAAGTGGCCCGCCAGGACCTCAAGCCCGACTGGAGCGCCGAGATCATGTTCAGCCAGCGCGGCTCGGCGTTCTCCAACATGGTGTCGATCGGCGTGTCGGTGCCGCTGCAGTGGGACAAGCCGCAGCGCCAGCAGCGCGAGCTCGCCGCGCGCCTGGCGCGCGTGAACGAACTGGAGGCAGAGCGCGAAGAGCAGACGCGCGAGCGTGTGCTGCAAGTGCAGCGCTGGCAGCAGGACTGGCGCGCCGGGCTGGACCGGCTGGCCTACCTGGATGCGCAGCGCCAGCCGCTGGCCACACAGCGCGTGGATGCCGCACTGGCGGCGTACCGGGGCGGGCGCGAAGGCCTGGGCCCGGTGCTGCAGGCGCGACGCGACGCACTGAACCTCGCGCTCGAACGCCTGGCGCTGGAGCGTGAAACCTCTGGCCTGTGGGCTCAACTCGAATACCTCATCCCCGACAGCTCCACTGGAGTGAAGCCATGAACAAAAAAACATCTTTCGTCGCACTTGCTGCTGTGGCCGCGCTTATTGCTGTGGGCGCTGGCGCGTGGTGGTTGGGCATGCGGCAGGGCATGGGAACCACCTCGCAAGCAGGCGGGTCGTCTGCGTCAACGCCAACCAGCACCAGCGACGACCCTTCGCTGTGGACCATCCCGCAAGGCGAAGAAGCCACGCGCCGGCACATCCGCGAATCGCTCAAGGCGGGGGACGTGGACCCGGCCACGGGCCGGCAAATCCTGAACTACCACGACCCCATGGTGCCGGGCAAGAACTTCGAGGCACCGGCCAAGTCGCCGTTCATGGACATGATGCTGGTGCCGCGCTACGCCGGCAGCGGTGCGGCGGATGCCAGCAGCGTCAGCGTGAGCCCGCGCATCCAGCAGAACCTGGGGCTGCGCACGGCGCCGGTGGTTGAAGGCTCGCTGGTGTCCGAGGTGACGGCGGTCGGCAACGTGGCCTGGAACGAGCGCGAACAGGTGGTGTTGAGTTCGCGCGCCATGGGTTTTGTGGAGAAGCTGCATGTGAAAGCCGCCCTGGACCGCGTGGCTGTCGGCGCGCCGCTGGCCGAGCTGTACGTGCCCGACTGGGTGGCCGCGCAGGAGGAATACCTGGCGCTGGCGCGCCTGAGCGGTGAAGGCACCGACTCACTGCAGGATGCGGCGCGCCAGCGCATGCGCCAGGCCGGCATGACGCCCGCGCACATTGAGCGCGTGGTGGCATCGAGCGTGGTTCAGCCGCGCTTCACGCTCACCGCGCCCATCGCCGGCATCGTGAGCGAGCTCATGGTGCGCGAGGGCGCCACCGTGATGCCGAGCATGACGCTGATGCGCCTGCAGGGCACGCGCACGGTGTGGGCCGAGGGAGCGGTGCCCGAGAGCCAGGCCGCGCTGTTGCAATCCGGTGCACGCGTGCGCACCACCAGCCCAGGCGCGCCGGGGCAGACCTTCGAGGGCCAGGTGCAGGCGTTGCTGCCCGAGGTGGATGCGGTCACGCGCACCATCCGCGCGCGGGTCGAGCTGGCCAACCCACAGGGGCGGCTGGTGCCAGGCATGCTGGTGAGCATGCGGCTGGACCGCCCCAAGGCCGCGGCCACGCTGCTGGTGCCCAGCGACGCTGTGATTCACACCGGGCGGCGCAGTGTGGTGATGGTGGCTGAAGACGGCGGACGTTTCCGCCCGGTGGAGGTGACTGCAGGCCTGGAGGTGGGCGGCCAGACCGAAATCAGCGCGGGGCTTCAGATGGGGCAGCGCGTGGTGCTCTCAGGCCAGTTTTTGATTGACTCCGAAGCCAGCCTGCGCGGGCTGGAGGCGCGGCTCAACCAGGAGCCTGCGTCCACAGCTCAGCGCTACACCACCGACGCGGTGATCGACGCGCTCAGCGGCGACACGGTCACGCTCACGCACCCGCCCATTGCGGCGCTGAAATGGCCGCAGATGCAGATGGACTTCAAACTGCCGCCCCGCGCGCAGCAGCCACGCAACCTGGAAGCCGGTGACCGCCTGCAGATCGAGTTCGAGATGCAGGAGGGCGATTTTCCGCGCATCACCAGCCTGCAGCGCGTGGCGCCGGAGGTCGGCAAATGATCGCCGGCCTGATCCGCTGGAGCATTGCCAACCGATTCCTGGTGCTGCTGGCCACCGCACTGCTGAGCGCCTGGGGCGTGGTGGCCCTGCAGCGCACGCCGCTGGACGCATTGCCCGACCTCTCCGACACGCAGGTCATCATCCGCACCACCTGGCCCGGTCAGGCGCCACAGATCGTGGAGAACCAGGTCACCTACCCGCTGACCACCACCATGCTCTCGGTGCCGGGCGCGCGCGCGGTGCGCGGCTTCTCGATGTTTGGCGACAGCTTCGTCTATGTGCTGTTTGAAGATGATGTGGACCCGTACTGGGCGCGCTCGCGCGTACTGGAGTACCTCAACCAAGTGCAGGCGCGCCTGCCGCGCGGCGCCACCTCCAGCATCGGGCCCGACGCCACCGGCGTGGGCTGGATCTACCAATACGCCCTGATCGACCGAACGGGCGGGCAGGACGTGGCGCAGCTGCGGGCCCTGCAAGACTGGTTCGTGCGCTTCGAGCTCAAGACCGTGCCCGACGTGGCCGAGGTGGCGAGCGTGGGCGGCATGGTCAAGCAGTACCAGATCGTGCTGGACCCCGACCAGATGGCCGCCTACCGTGTGACGCAAGCGATGGTGGCCGAGGCGGTGGCGCGCGGCAACCAGGAGGCCGGTGGCTCGGTGCTGGAGCTGGGCGAGGCCGAGTACGCGGTGCGCGCCAGCGGCTACCTGAAAACGCTGGACGACTTCCGCGCCATCCCGCTCATCACCAGCAGCGCTGGTGTGTCGGTGCGCCTGGGCGACGTGGCGCGGGTGCAGACCGGGCCCGAGATGCGGCGAGGCATCGGCGAGCTCAACGGCGAGGGCGAGGCCGTGGGCGGCGTGGTGGTCATGCGATCCGGCAAGAACGCGCTGCAGACCATCGAAGCGGTGAAGACGCGGCTGGCCGAGCTGCAGCGCAGCCTGCCGGCGGGCGTGGAGATCGTGCCGGTGTACGACCGTTCAGGCCTGATCGAACGCGCGGTGAAGAACCTCGGTGAAAAGCTGCTGGAGGAGTTCATCGTCGTGGCGCTGGTGTGTCTGGCCTTTTTGTTTCACCTGCGCAGTGCGCTGGTGGCCAGCGTGTCGCTGCCGCTGGGCGTGTTGATGGCCTTCATCGTGATGCAGCAGCAGGGCATCAATGCCAACGTGATGTCGCTGGGCGGCATCGCCATCGCCATCGGCGCCATGGTGGACGCAGCCATCGTGATGATCGAGAACGCCCACAAGCATCTGGAGCGCTGGGCGCACCAGCACCCGGGCCAGACACTGCAGGGTGAGCCGCGCTGGCGTGTGATCGGCGACGCCGCGGCCGAAGTGGGGCCGGCGCTGTTTTTCTCGCTGCTGATCATCACGTTGAGCTTCATTCCGGTGTTCACGCTGGAGGCGCAAGAGGGCCGTTTGTTTGCGCCGCTGGCCTTCACCAAGACCTACGCCATGGCGGCGTCTGCCGGCCTGGCCGTGACGCTGATCCCGGTGCTCATGGGCTATTTGATTCGCGGGCGCATACCGGCGGAGACGGCCAACCCGCTGAACCGTTTTCTCATCGCCTTGTACCGCCCGGTGCTGGATGCTGTGCTGAAAGCACCGAAGCTCACGCTGGTGGTGGCAGCGCTGGTGCTGGTGGTCAGCATCTGGCCGCTGCGCCAGCTGGGCAGCGAGTTCATGCCGCCGCTGGACGAGGGCGACCTGCTCTACATGCCCACCGCGCTGCCTGGGCTCTCTGCGTCCAAGGCGGCCGAGCTGTTGCAGCAGACCGACCGCCTGATCAAGACCATTCCGGAGGTGCAGAGCGTGTACGGCAAGGCCGGACGCGCCGAGACCGCCACCGACCCGGCGCCGCTGGAGATGTTCGAGACCACGATCCAGTTCAAACCGCGAGACGAGTGGCGCACTGGCCTTACGCCCGAGGCCCTGATCGAAGAGCTCGACCGCACGGTGCGTGTGCCTGGCCTCTCCAACATCTGGGTGCCCCCGATCCGCAACCGCATCGACATGCTGGCCACCGGCATCAAGAGCCCCGTGGGCGTGAAGGTGGCCGGGCCCGACCTGACCACCATCGACCGCCTCACCGGCGAGATCGAGAGAGCCGTGAAGGACGTGCCCGGCGTGAGCAGCGCACTGGCCGAGCGCCTCACGGGCGGGCGCTACATCGACGTGGAGATCCGCCGCGCGGACGCTGCGCGCTACGGCCTGAACATCGCCGACGTGCAGGACATCGTGGCTGGCGGCGTGGGTGGCATGAACATCGGCGAGACGGTGGAGGGCCTGCAACGTTTCCCGATCAACCTGCGTTACCCGCGCGAGCTGCGCGACTCACTCCCTGAGCTGCGCGCACTGCCCATCGTGGCGCCCGGCGGCCAGCGCCTGGTGTTGTCTGATGTCGCCGACCTTCGCATTTCTGATGGGCCGCCCATGCTGCGCAGCGAGAACGCGCGCCTGGCCGGGTTTGTGTACGTGGACATTCGCGGGCGCGACCTGCGCGGCGCGGTGCTGGACATGCAGCGCGCGGTGGCGCAGCAGGTGGTGTTGCCCGCCGGGTACTCGGTGTCGTGGTCGGGCCAGTTTGAGTTCCTCGAGCGCGCCACGGCCAAGCTCAAGCTGGTGGTGCCGGTCACGCTGCTGATCATCTTCGTGCTGCTGTATCTGATCTTTCGCCGCTTCGACGAAGCGCTGCTGATCATGGCGACGCTGCCGTTCGCGCTGGTGGGTGGGGTGTGGTTCCTCTGGCTGCTCGGGCACAACCTGTCGGTGGCCAGCGTGGTGGGCTTCATTGCGCTGGCCGGTGTGGCGGCCGAGTTCGGCGTGATCATGCTGATCTACCTCAAGCAGGCCTGGCAGGAGCGGCTGGACGCCGGGCGCAATGACGAGCCTTCGCTGCTGGAGGCGATCCGCGAAGGCGCGGTGCTTCGCGTGCGGCCCAAGGCCATGACGGTGGCCACCATCGTGGCCGGGTTGTTGCCCCTGTTCTGGGGCATGGGCACCGGCAGCGAGGTCATGCAGCGCATTGCCGCCCCAATGATCGGCGGGATGATCAGCGCGCCGTTGCTCTCCTTGTTGGTGGTGCCGGTGGTTTACCGATTGATGCGACGACCGCGCATACCCTCCAAGGTTCAGGAGTCAACTTGACCCACCCAGAAATCTCAATGCAACGGATCGCCTTTTACGACAGCTTTGTCCGCAAGCAGCCGTCCAGAAGACGCTGAAGAGTGACCGCTTTTGGCATGGAGTGCGTTTGAAACCCGACTGAGCCAAAGGCAGCAATCGCTGGCACTGCTGTCTCTCACCTTCCAAGGGTGGGCTACAGCCGTCAGTCTGAAGCTTTTGAAACAGCCGGTGCGGGTAGCCAAGATCTCCAGCCGTTATGAGATTCGACAATTTGATCAGCTGCTTGTCTCAGCCCTCGATGCGAAACACCTGACGCAGGTAGGCCAGAAATGTCTCGTCGTCGCAGATGGTTTTGCCCGGCGAGTCGGAGAGCTTGGCCACGGGTTGGCCATTGCAGCTCACCAGCTTCATCACGATGTTCAGCGGCGTCAAACCCACGTCGTTGGTGAGGTTCGTGCCGATGCCAAAGCCGGTCTGGATGCGATCGGCGAAACGACCATACAGGCTGAGTGCTGCCGGCAGGTCCAGGCCATCGGAGAACACCAGCCGTTTGCTGTGCGCATTGACCTTCAGGCGCGCGTAGTGCGCCAATGCCTTCTCTCCCCACACGATAGGGTCACCCGAGTCGTGGCGCAGCCCGTCGAACAGCTTGGCGAAATAGAGGTCGAAGTCGGCCAGGAACGCGTCCATGCCCACCACATCGGTCAAGGCCACGCCCAGGTCACCGCGGTACTCCTGCACCCAGTTCTCAAAGGCCGCCTTTTGAAAGCCCTTGAGCTGAACGCCCGTCGCCTGGAAGGTCTGGAGGTATTCGTGCGCCATGGTGCCGATGGGCACCAGGCCGTACTTCTTCGCCAGGTGAACGTTGGAGGTGCCCTTGAAGTACTCGGGCACCTCGCGTGCAAGCGTTGCCACCACCTCTTCCTGCCAAGCTGCCGAGAAACGGCGCCGCACTCCGAAGTCAAAAAACTCGAACGGGTGCTGGCGCTTGAGAGCATG
>JBBQSX010000175.1:0-7754 GCA_038213545.1 Burkholderiales bacterium | reverse complement strand
CTGGGCCATCAGGCCCACGTTGGGCACTGTTCCCATGGTTTTCGGATCGAAGGCGCCATGCCATTTGCAGAAGTTGATGATCTCCTGGTAAATGCGGGCGAAGGTTGACTCAGGCATCACGGCTTTCACGTCTTTAAGGCGGCCGTCAGCGCCCCACATCTTGCCGCTGTTGCGGATCATGGCGGGCATGGAAGCATCCACGATCACGTCGTTGGGCGACTGGAAGTTGGTGATGCCCTTGGCCGAGTCGACCATGGCCAACTCTGGACGGCCCTCATGGCAGGCGTGCAGGTCGCGCTTGATCTCGTCCTGCTTGCTTTGGGGCAGCGTGGCGATCTTGTTGTACAGATCCACCATGCCGTTGTTGACGTTCACACCCAGCTCATCGAACAGCTTGCCATGTTTCTCGAAGGCTTCCCTGTAGAAAATCTTCACGCAGTGACCGAAGACGATGGGGTGCGATACCTTCATCATGGTGGCTTTCACATGCAACGAGAACATCACACCGGTTTTGTGTGCGTCTTCGATTTCCCTTTCGTAGAAATCCAGCAAGGCCTTCTTGCTCATGAACATGGAGTCGATGACTTCGCGGTCCAGGAGCGACACCTTGGATTTCAGCACGACGGTCTTGCCACTCTGCGTGATCAGCTCCATCTTCACGTCGCGCGCCTTGTCCAGCGTCATGGACTTTTCACCGTGGTAGAAGTCGCCCGAGTGCATGTGCGACACATGCGAACGAGACGCCTGGCTCCACTCGCCCATGCTGTGCGGGTTCTTTCGGGCATATTCCTTCACTGCCCGGGGTGCGCGGCGATCAGAGTTGCCCTCGCGCAGGACCGGGTTCACGGCGCTGCCGGTGCACTTGGAATAACGCGCACGCAGGGCCTTCTCTTCATCGGTCTTCGGATTTTCCGGATAGTCCGGGATCGCGTAACCCTTGGCTTGCAACTCCTTGATGCAGGCCACCAGCTGCGACACCGACGCGCTGATGTTGGGCAGTTTGATGATGTTGGCTTCGGACCTGAAGGTCAGTTTGCCGAGTTCAGCGAGATGGTCGGGTACTCGCTGTGCCTCGGTCAGGCACTCGGGAAATGCGGCCAGCACCCGGGCGGCCACGGAAATGTCGCTGGTGGCCACGTTGATACCGGCCGGGGCTGCGAAGGTACGGATGATGGGCAAAAACGCACTGGTCGCCAGCAAAGGGGCTTCGTCTGTCAGGGTGTAAATGATGGTGGGTTGCTGGCTGCTCATCGCGTGTCTCCAAAATTGTTGGGGTATGGCCGGGTCGACTGCTTTGTGCAGGTTATGCCGAAGCGTCGGATCAAGCCAGCCATGATTTTGCTGTCGAGGGCTGACGCCAAAACTCGATTTTTGAACGCTTATCTCACCATACAAAATACAGGGTGAAATTTCCGTATTCTTTTGCGCGCGGGGGCCAACAAAAAGGGCCCGAAGCTTTCGCTTCGAGCCCCGTCATCCAGCAATGCGCCTCAGGCGAAGTTGGCTTCGGCAAACGACCAGTTCACCAGCTTGTCCAAGTAGGTTTCCACGAACTTGGGGCGAGCGTTGCGGTAGTCGATGTAATAAGCGTGCTCCCACACATCCACGGTCAGCAGGGCCTTCTCGCCAGTGGTCAGCGGGGTGCCGGCGGCGCCCATGTTGACAATGTCCACCGAACCGTCGGCCTTCTTCACCAACCAGGTCCAGCCCGAGCCGAAGTTGCCTACAGCGGACTTCACGAAGGCTTCCTTGAAGGCGGCATAGCTGCCCCATTTGGCGGTGATGGCTGTGGCCAGCGCGCCGGACGGCTCGCCGCCGCCGTTGGGCTTCATGCAGTTCCAGAAAAAGGTGTGGTTCCAGATCTGGGCGGAGTTGTTGTAGATGCCACCGCTGGACTTCTTGACGATGGACTCGAGGTCCATGGCCTCGAACTCGGTGCCCTTTTGCAGGTTGTTCAGGTTCACCACGTACGCGTTGTGGTGCTTGCCGTGATGGAACTCGAGCGTTTCGCGGCTGTAATGGGGGGCCAGGGCGTCCAGGGCGTAGGGCAATGCGGGCAGGGTGTGTTCCATGGGGTTCCTCGTGAGTGGTGTTGTGGAAAATCTCGCCGACCGGGTGGGCTCACCCGCAGACAGAAGGCCATTGTAGGCACGCGAATGTGCAGCGAAGGTGTCAGGGTCTCTGACTGTTGGGCTCAACCCGAACGTCGAGGGCGCCATCGGCCAGCGTGGCGGTGAGCGCCTGTCCTGGTTGCGCCTGTGCCGCCCGGGTCAACGCTTTGCCTTGAACATCGGTGAGAAACGCGTAACCGCGCTCCAGCACCAATTGGGGGTCCAGCATGTTCAGTGAGAGTTCGCTGCGCTGCAGGTGCTGGCGATGTTCGTCGATGGCTCGGCGCAGTGCCAGAGGGAGCTGTGTCTGCATCATGCTCAGCCGGTTCCGCCGCTGTTGGGTGGTCAGCATCCAGCCGCTTTGCAAACGGTGCTGCAAACGCCCGAGCTGCTGAAGGCTGTCGTGCAGGCGCGCCGAGGGGCGTCCCATCCGCTGGGCCAGCCGATCAAGCCACTGACCACGCTGGTCGATGTTGGCAAACGCGCCTGCAGCCAGCCGTTCGCTCAGGTAGTCCAGCTCACCCAGCCGCTGTTCACGCGCAGGCGCACACAGCTCAGCCGCAGCAGTGGGTGTGGGTGCCCGCAAGTCGGCCACGAAGTCGGCCAGGGTGAAGTCGGTTTCATGTCCCACGCCACAGATCACCGGCATCGGAGCGCGCGCGATCAGGCGAACCAGATCCGGGTCATTGAACGACCACAGGTCTTCCAATGAGCCCCCGCCCCGCACCAGCAGCAGCACCTCGCTTTCGCCCGTCGCGGTGTGGCGGAGGTAGGCAGCCTGCAAGGCGGCACAGAGTTCGCCCGGAGCTTGTGCGCCCTGAACCGAGGCGGGATAGATCACCACGGGCAGGTGCGGCACCCGACGCCGCAGGGCAGTGACCACGTCACGCAAAGCCGCCGCACCAAGCGAAGTAACCACGCCGATGCTGCGGGGCTGCGGCGGCAGGGCCCGCTTGCGAACCACCTCGAACAAGCCCTCGGCCTCCAGCTGGGCCTTGAGCCTCAGGAACTGTTCGAACAGCGCGCCCTGCCCGGCTGGCTGCAAGGAGTCCACGATGAGCTGCAGCTCTCCGCGCGCGCCGTACACGTCAAGCTTGCCACGGGCTTCCACGAGTTGGCCATCGCGCGGGCTGAATGTGAGCTGATCGGCCGAGCGGCGAAACAGCGCGCAGCGCACCTGCCCGGTCTCGTCTTTCAGCGCAAAGTAACAATGTCCGCTGGCTGCACGCGAAAAGCCCGAAATCTCGCCCCGCACGGCCACGGGATTGAACCGGGCAGCAAGAGCGTCCGCCACCGCTCGCATGAGCGGCCCAACCGCCCACACACGCCCCACCGCCTGCGGCTGCGCCAATGAAAAGGCATCAGCCACGGGCGTCTCCCGAGCAAAAATGTCCACAGACCGCATGGATGCTGGTGGTCTGGTGAACGAGGCCTGCGCGAGTGGCCTTGGGGGGACAGGGCATTGATTCAGAAGCGTTTTGCACTGCCTGTTTGCCGATCGTTCTGACAAAACCGAGGCTCGGCGCGGGCTCGCAAGGCTTGCTCTCGAGGTTCTTCACAAAGTTATCCACAGAATCTGTGCATGACATTGACGTGTGGCGCCACGGATGGGGTGAGGAGTTGGAAAGCCGACGGAGGGACCGCTCGACCCCTGAGACATAATCGGTCGACCGACTAGCGCCGAGCAACCCAACGGCACACGCCTGGAGCCCAGACTTGCTTTCCATCATACAAGCCGCCGGATGGCCTATCTGGCCACTGATCATCTGTTCTGTTCTCGGATTGGCTTTGGTCATAGAACGGTTCGTCAGCCTTAAAAGAGCCAGAATCCTCCCCCCCAAATTGCTGGACGAGGCGATCATGGTGTCTCGCAACGGAGTGCCAGGCCCGGACGTGGTGACCCAACTTGAACAAAACTCCGTGCTCGGCGCCGTGCTGGCCAGCGGCTTTCGAACCTTCAACAGCAACCCACGCGCCAGCGAGGACGATCTGCGCGCCAGCCTTGAAGGCGCAGGGCGCCAGGCGGCGGCGCAGTTGCAGCGCTACCTCGGGGCACTGGCCACCATCGCATCGGCCGCACCGCTGCTGGGCTTGCTGGGCACCGTCATCGGCATGATCGAGATCTTTGGTGCGCAGGGCGCCGGTGGTGCGGGTGGCGTTCCCGGCATGGGCGATCCGGCGCAGTTGGCGCGGGGCATCTCGATTGCCCTGTACAACACCGCCTTTGGTCTGATCGTGGCCATCCCGGCACTGATCTTCTGGCGTTATTTCCGCGGCAGGGTCGACGACTACCTGCTCGGCCTGGAACTGGCCGCGGAGCGCTTCGCCCGCCACCTGCTGAACCTGCGCAAGCACTGAAGCCATGAACTTCCGTCCAGGCACCCGCGACGAGCCCGAGATCAACCTGATCCCGTTCATCGACATCCTGCTGGTGGTACTCATCTTCCTGATGCTCACCACCACCTACAGCAAGTTCACCGAGCTCAACGTCAACCTGCCGGTGGCCGACGCGCAGGCGCCCAAGACCAACAAGCGCGAAGTGGTGGTGGCTGTCGGCAACGACGGGCGTTATTCGGTCAACAAGCAGGTGCTGGAAGGCACGAGCGTCGAGCTGCTCACAAGCGCCCTGGCCGGCGCTTCAGAGGGTAACGCCGAGACGGTGATCATCATCAGCGCCGATGCGGCAGCCACCCACCAGTCGGTGATCAACGTGATGGACGCTGCGCGGCGCGCCGGCCTGGTGCAGATCACGTTTGCAACGCAGCAGACCAACGCCGCGGCCCGCGGCAAGCCCTGAGGGGCTCCTTTCGTGCCCAGATGAGTCAGGCCCACTGGCAGGCCTTGTGGTTGCTCAACTCGCAGCGGCGCGGCTGGCTGGCTCGGCTGTTGTGGCCCATCTCCTTGGTCTATGGCGCGCTCACCGCGGTGCGTCGTGGCCTGTACCGACGGGGTCTGAAGCACGGCCATCACGTCAACGTGCCGGTGGTGGTGATTGGCAATGTGGTCGTCGGTGGCGCCGGCAAGACACCAACGGTTATCGCGGTGGCGAACCACCTGCGCGCACAGGGCTGGAGTCCCGGTGTGGTGTCCCGAGGCCACGGTCGCCAAAGCAGTGAGGTGATGCACGTGCTGCCGCACACCGCACCCGACGACAGCGGCGATGAGCCTGCCCTGATCCTGATGCGCACCCAAGCACCCGTTTGTGTTTCGGCCAACCGCTCCGCGGCGGCCGAAGCGCTGCTGGCAGCGCACCCGGAGGTGGATGTCATCTTGTGTGACGACGGCCTTCAGCACCTCGCGTTGCACCGGGACCTGCAGATCGTGGTCTTCGACGACCGGGGCACGGGCAACGGTTGGCTGCTTCCGGCCGGCTTGTTGCGCGAACCCTGGCCACGCAGTGGCAGACCAGCGCCTGAACTGGTCCTGCACCAGCATCGGGAAGACGCACCTGGAGCTCCCATCGTGCGTTCACCCGACCCGCAGGCCTTCAACGCAACGCGGCGCCTGGCGGACCACGCGGTCGGCCCCACTGGCGAACACCTCCCGCTGGATCGATTGCGCGGTCAGCGCCTGACCGCTGTGGCCGGCACCGCCAGGCCTGGCGTTTTCTTCGACATGCTGCGCGCCCGTGGCATCGAACCCGCGCTGGAGGTCGGTCTGCCCGACCATGCAGCACAGTCGGACTATGCAACCTTGTTGGAGGACAGTTCGATGCCCCTGCTCTGCACCGAAAAAGACGCAGTCAAGCTGTTTCCCATGGTTGCCGCAGGCGCCCCGGGCCGGTACCCGTCAGTGTGGGCCGTTCCGCTGGAGTTGTCGCCCGATCCCGCCTTTTTCACAGCGTTGGACGCGCGCCTTCAAGCCTTGAAACACGGCGCCTGAGGCACCAGCACCCCTGGCCGCGCGACTATCATTCCCCCATGGACACCAAACTGCTCGAACTGCTGGTCTGCCCCGTGACCAAAGGGCCCCTGATCTTCAACCGCGACACCCAGGAACTGCTGTCGCGCAGCGCGCGCCTCGCGTACCCGGTACGCGACGGCATTCCGATCTTGCTGGAGCACGAAGCCCGCCCGTTGACCGACGAGGAAGCCACCCGGCCCAACGCGCCTTACCCGCAACCATGAGCCTGCACGAGGTCCCCGGGCGCTTCACGGTCCTGATTCCCGCTCGCCTGGCCTCCACCCGCCTCCCCGACAAACCCCTGGCCGACATTGGCGGTGTGCCCATGATCGTGCGTGTGGCGCGGCAAGCGAAGCGCAGCACTGCCCAACGCTGCGTGGTGGCAGCCGACGATGCGCGTATCGTGCAGGCCTGCGAAGCCCACGGCGTCAGCGCGATCCTGACCCGGGGCGACCACGTCAGCGGCAGCGATCGTCTGGCTGAAGCCTGCGTCCTGCTCGGGCTTGCAGATGGCGAGGTGGTGGTCAACGTGCAAGGCGACGAGCCCCTGATCGAGCCCGCTCTCATCAACGCTGTTGCGCGAGAACTTCACACCAGGCCCGATTGCGTCATGAGCACGGCAGCACATGCCATCGAGGATCCGGCCGACTTCCTCAACCCCAACGTGGTCAAGGTCGTGCTCGACCGGCAGCGAACAGCCTTGTATTTCAGCCGTGCGCCCATCCCTTGTTGGCGCGACGGCATGTCCAGCGGCACAGCATTTGCGTTGCCATCGCCCCGCCCCCTGCGCCATGTGGGCGTGTACGGTTACCGCGCCGGTTTTTTGCGCCGTTTTCCCGACCTCGAACCTGCGCCACTGGAAGCCACAGAATCGTTGGAACAGCTGCGTGTGCTGTGGCATGGCGAGCGCATTGCGGTGCATCTGAGCACCAGCGCGCCGGGCGGCGGCGTTGACACACCGCAAGACCTGGAACGGGTCCGCCGGCTGCTGTCTCAAGGGTGATCGCATACCCTGCAGGGAAGCCCTTTTCGGGCCGGACCGTGTAAGCGAGGCGCGAGGATGTGCATGCTATCCTCGACGGGACGCCCCGGCCCAACGCCCAGGGCAGCCGCCGGAGACAAGCGGCCGAGCCATTGAAACACCAAAGAAGGAAAGCGATGAGACTGATTTTGTTGGGCGCCCCGGGAGCCGGCAAAGGGACGCAGGCGACGTTCATTTGCCAGAAGTACGGCATTCCCCAGATTTCAACCGGAGACATGCTGCGCGCCGCAGTCAAAGCGGGCACGCCACTGGGTCTTCAGGCCAAGTCGGTCATGGAGTCGGGCGCCTTGGTCAGCGATGACCTGATCATCAACCTGGTGAAAGAACGCATTGCCCAAGCCGACTGCGCAGGTGGCTTTCTGTTTGATGGTTTCCCCCGCACCATCCCGCAGGCCGATGCGATGAAAACGGCCGGCGTGAAGCTTGACTACGTGCTGGAAATCGACGTCCCTTTCGACGCCATCATCGAACGCATGAGCGGCCGTCGCTCGCATCCCGCTTCGGGCCGCACATACCACGTCAAGTTCAACCCGCCCAAAGTCGACGGCAAGGACGACGTGACCGGCGAGCCGCTGATCCAGCGCGAAGACGACAAGGAAGAAACCGTCAAGAAGCGGCTCGAGGTCTACAGCGCCCAGACCCGCCCCTTGGTCGAGTACTACTCGTCCTGGGCCGAGCGCGATCCGAAAAGCGCGCCG
>JBBQSX010000174.1:0-7754 GCA_038213545.1 Burkholderiales bacterium | reverse complement strand
CTCTCAAGGCACTGTTTCCATATTGGTGAGCTACGCACCGCCCAATGGACGGCAGGGATAATCGCGGCTCTTTTGTCTCGGGCTTTGCATGGCACTCATCACTCTTCAAAACGCACAGTTGGCCTATGGCCATGTGGCGCTCCTGGATCACACCGACTTTGCGCTGGAGACCCAGGAGCGGGTCGGCCTGATCGGGCGCAATGGGACCGGCAAGTCGTCCCTGCTCAAGATCCTGGCGTCTCTGGAGAAGCCGGACGATGGGACCTTGCAGGTGCAAACGGGCTTGCGGATCGCGTACGTGCCTCAGGAACCGATTCTCGATCTGCACTCCACTGTGTTTGAGGCGGCCAGCCTGGGCCTGGCCGATGCTCGCGCGGCTCGCGATCTGTATTTGAGCGGCGCCGACGGTCTTGACCTTGATACGCTGCAGAACCGCATTGAGGCGCTGGACGCATGGAACTGGGAACAGCGGGTGGAAGAAACGCTGCATCGCCTGCACCTGGAAGGCGATGTGAAGGTGGGTGAACTTTCAGGCGGCAACAAGAAGCGTGTGGCACTGGCCCAGGCATTGGTGAGCCGGCCCGACGTGTTGCTTCTGGACGAACCCACCAACCACCTGGATCTGGACAGCATCACCTGGCTGGAAGACCTGATGCTGGAATACATGGGTAGCCTGGTGACGATCAGCCACGACCGGGCATTTCTGGACCGAGTGGCCACGCGCATGGTGGAGCTGGACCGCGGGCGGCTGCTGAGCTATCCGGGCAACTTTGCCCAATACCAGCTGTTGAAGGAAGAGCAGATGGCGCAGGAGGCGGTGATCAGTGCGCGCGCCGACAAGCTGCTGGCCCAAGAGGAAGTGTGGATTCGCAAGGGCGTAGAAGCTCGGCGCACCCGTGCGCAAGGGCGGATCACGCGGCTGGAGCGTTTGCGTGAACAGCGCGCGCAGCGCCGCGACGCGCTGGGCAGCGTGAAACTGGAGGTGGCCAGCGGCAGCGCCAGCGGCAAGATCGTGGCCGAGCTCGACAAGGTAACGCAATCGTTCCAGACCGTTGACGGTGGCTTGCGCACGGTCATCCGCGATTTCTCGGCCACCATCCTGCGCGGCGACAAAATCGGTTTGATCGGCCCCAACGGAGCAGGCAAGACCACGCTGCTCAAGATCATTCTCGGTGAACTCGTGCCCACCAGCGGTTCGGTGCGCCAGGGCAGCAAAGTCAGCGTGGCCTACTTTGACCAGATGCGCGACCAGCTGGACCTGGACGCCACGCTGGAAGACTTCATCAGCCCGGGCAGCGAGTGGATCGAAATCGGGAACAAGCGCACGCACGTGAAAAGTTACCTGAGCGATTTCCTGTTTTCGCCAGCTCGCGCCAACGCGCCGGTGCGCACGCTCTCCGGTGGCGAGCGCAACCGCCTGCTGTTGGCTCGCCTGTTTGCGCGCCCGGCCAACGTGCTGGTGCTGGACGAACCGACCAACGATCTGGACATCGACACGCTGGAGTTGCTCGAAGATTTGCTCCAGCAATACGAAGGCACTGTGTTCCTGGTCAGTCACGACCGGCGCTTCCTGGACAACGTGGTGACGAGCACGCTGGTGTTTGAGGGCGAGGGCCGCTGGAGAGAGTACGTGGGCGACGTGCAGGACTGGATGACACAGTCGGCCCGATCGGAAGCCTTGCAGCGCGGGCGCGATGCGCAGAACGCCGTGACGGTGACCAAAGCGTCTGCGGCACCAGCGCCGGCTGCAGCCCTGTCCAACAACAAGAAGAAGCTCAGCTACAAGGAGCAGCGGGAATTCGACGGTCTGCCAGCGCGCATTGCAGCCCTGGAGGCGGAGCAGGCCAGCGTCGACAACGAGCTGGGCGGTGGTCAACTTTTCAACACCGACCCGGCCCGAGCGGCTCAACTTGGTGCGCGCCATGCCGATATCGAGGCTGAATGGCTTCGTGCAATGGAGCGCTGGGAGGTGCTTGGCGGAAGCTGACGCGCTGCTCAGCCTGAGCTAACGCTGCCGAGACCTCACACAATGGCCCATGACAACTGACCGCCTGGCTCTGGATCTGCAGCGAGCGCTCAACGAGCTTGCGCAGGAGAAGGCGCGCACCTTGCAACTGTTGTCCGAGGTGGAGCGGCAGAACCGCGAACTTGACCGGCTGCGCAGTTCGGTGCACCGCGAAGCCCACAGCCGCCTGCTGGCCGAAGAGGCGCTGGACGAAACCCGTGACAGGCTGCAGATGGCGGTGGATGCCGCCGGTTTGGCCTTGTGGGACTGGCAGCTGCCCTCTTCCCAGATGTTCCTCACGGCTCGCTGGGGTGAATTGATCGGCGACATCGGCAGGGACGCGTACTGGACGATCGAAGCCCTGACGTCGCGGCTGCACCCCGACGACGCGCCGCTGCTGCGGACCGCCATGAAGACGTTGCTCGAAGGCCGCGAACAACGCGCTGTGGTGCAACACCGCGTACGCACGGCCACCGGCTGGATGTGGGTCGAGATCCACGGCATGGTGGCCGAACACGACCCCAAGGGCAAACCGCTGCGGCTCATGGGCACGCTGGCCGACATCGGCGAGCGCAAACGCATTGAACAGGACGGCGCACAGGCCAGGGAGCTGGCAGAAAAGGCCAGCAGGGCCAAGAGCGAGTTTCTGGCCAACATCAGCCACGAGGTGCGCACGCCGCTCAATGCGCTGATGGGTCTCACGCGAATGCTCATGGATTCGCCGCTGAACGCCGAACAGGCCAGCTGGCTCTCGCTCATGGACAGCTCGGCACACTCGCTGCTGGCCTTGCTCAACGACATCCTCGATCTGTCTCGCATCGAAGCGGGCAAGCTGGACATCGAACACACGCGCTTCGATCTTCACCGCGCGCTGCAGGACGCAACCGGTCCCTACGCCGAACAGGCGCAGGCCAAACCGCTGAACTTCCAGCTGACGCTGCACCCGGACCTGCCGCAGTGGGTGATGGGAGACCCCGGACGTCTGGGGCAGGTGGTGGGCAACCTGCTGTCCAACGCGATCAAGTTCACGCCTCGCCACGGCCGCATCGAGGTGCTGGTGTCCCATCCGAAACCGGCAGACCAGGGGCGGCATCAACTGCAACTCAAGGTGCAGGACAGCGGCGTGGGTATCGGGCGCAAACAGCAGGCAACGATTTTTGAAGCCTTCACCCAGGCCGATGCCTCCACCGCCCGCCGCTACGGTGGCAGCGGTCTGGGTCTCGCCATTTGCGCGCGCCTGGCGGGTCTCATGGGCGGCAGCATCGACTTGCAGAGCGAACTGGGTCAGGGCAGTACCTTCACGCTGACGCTGCCGCTCCAGGAAGCACCGGTCGACAACAGCGGGCCCTTGAGCGCGCCGATGGAACTGCTGGAGATCGCAGATGCCGGACCGCGCTACGCCGGCATGGTTGTCTTGCTCGCCGAAGACCACCCGGTGAACGAAATGATGTTGCGCCAGCTGCTGCTGCGTCTGGGCTGCATCGTGCGCGTGGCGCGCGGCGGCGCACAGGCTGTGGCGCAATGGGAGCAAGGCGGTGTCGACCTGGTGCTCATGGATGTGCAAATGCCCGGCATGAGTGGACTGCAGGCTACGCAAATGATCCGCGAGGCGGAGACCAGGCGACGGCTGAAGCGCACTCCGATCATTGCGGTCACAGCCAATGCCATGCCGGGCGATCGCGAAAGCTGCCTTTGCGCAGGCATGGACGGCTACACGCCCAAGCCGGTGAGCCCGCAGGCCCTCATGCGCGAAGTCGATCGCGTGCTGGAGTCGATGGCCACGGGACCTTCTCGCACCGCACCCAACAGTTCGCCATCGCCCCTCGGTACCGAGCGGGCACACGTCCAACCGGTCGCTTCGCCAGAGGCTCTGGATGTGGAGAAACTGCGCCGGCGCCTCGACGGCGACGAAGAGACCTTGCAGCAGCTGGCCATGGCCATGCGCAGCGATCTGGTGTCCCGCCTGGAAGACATGCAGCACGCCTTGGCGATCCGCGACGCTTCGGCCGCAGTGGCGCACGCCCACGGCCTCAAGGGCTCGCTGGGCAGCATGACCGCCGAGCGCGGTGCCCGCCTGGCCAAGGGGCTGGAGCTGGCGGCGCGCGCGGGCGACTGGAGCCTGTTCGGCCGGGCCTTGCCGCTCATGCGGGCCGAAGCCAGAAAGATCGACCGCATCCTCGCGCGCATCCTCAACGCCGAGGGCGCAGACCTCTTCGGCAGCACCGATCCACCCGCCACCACCTACTGAGCGGTGGTGCGTTCGCCCCGGGTGAGCCGGGCGAACACACGCCAGAAGGTCGCGTCCTGCGTGGTGGCGAAATTGATGCGCATGAGCGTGCTGGGCGCGCGCGCGGCGTGGAACAAGGCCCCGGGCGCGATCAGGTAACCCTCGTCCAGCATGCGCTGCGCCAGCGCGTCGGTGTCCACGCCGGTGTCGACCCAGCCAAACAGACCCACCGGTTCGGCCGCGAACGTGCACCCCGCCGCCAGAGCCAGCTTCACGCTGCGGGCGCGCGCCGCGTCCAGGCGGGTCCGGATGCGCTCGGCGTGGCGGCGCAACTGGCCTTGTTCAATGCACAGGGCCAGCGCCTTCTCCAGCAACGCGGGCGTGGTGAGCGTGCTGAGCAGCTTGGTGTCCAGCAGCGGCTCCACCAGCGCGGGTGGTGCCGCGAGATACCCGATGCGCCAGTTGGGCGCGAGGATCTTGGCAAACCCGCTCACGTAGATCGTGCGCTGCAGACCATCCAGGGCGCTCAGGCGTGTGGCGTGCTCGGGCGCGATGTGGCTGTAGGTGTCGTCCTCGACGATGTGGAAGTTGTGCTGGTTGGCCAGCTGCAGCAGGCGGTGCGCGCCGCCTGGCGAAAGGCAGTAGCCGGTGGGGTTGTGGAACACGCTCACGCTCACGTACAGCTTGGGCTTGTGCACCTCGCAGTACTTCGCCATCACGTCCAGATCAGGTCCGTCAGCGCGCCGGGGCACCGGCAGGATGCGCATGCCGAGTGCGGCCAGGCGCGCAAACTCCACCGCCCAGCCCGGCTCCTCCACCATCACCGGATCGCCTGCGCGCAGCAGCGTGCGGCTCACGATGTCCAGCGCGTGCGTGGCACCCACGGTGGTGATGATGTGGTCGGGCTCGGTGTGGATGCTCAGCGTGCCGAGCTTTTGCGCCAGCACGCGTCGCAGGCCGCTGTCGCCCAGCGGCTCGCCGTACTGGAGCGAAAAATCCTGCAGCGCGCGCGTGCTGGTGACCTTGCGCACCGCCGCCGGCATGAAGGTGGACTCCAGCCAGTCCGGCGGGAACACGCCCATGCCGGGATGCGGCTTGTTGCTGACCTTGTGAAACATGCCGCGGATGAGCGCGGTGGCATTGATGGGCGAAACACCGACCCGCGCCGCCTTGGTCTCGGAGGCTCCGCCATCGCTGCGCGCTGTGGGCATCTCGCGCACGAAAAAGCCCCGGTTCTTGCGCGCGTGCACCAGACCTTGAGCGAGCAACTGGTCGTACGCCGCGACCACCGTGGCCGTGCTCACACCGTGCTGCCCGGCACATTGGCGCACCGAAGGCAGGCGCGCACCGGGCGCCAGCAAACGGCTGCGGATGCGGTCGGCGAAACGCACGGCAAGCTGTTCGGTCAGGGATTGCGCGGAGGTCTTCATCAGCATGGCGGGGTGTCCTTGCGGGCGGGTCTGTACTGCCGGAGCGACCAATACAGCTTTCCGACTGCGCTGGTCAACTGTATTGGTGGTGTATTGGCGTGAAGATTACATTGAACTTCCCGCACCGACAAGCTCCACGCCCCTTTCACATGAGCGCCACCGAGTTGACCACCCTGCTCCTGTTTTGCACAGCGATGAGTTTTTCGCCTGGGCCGAACACCATGCTGTCCACAGCGCTCGCGGCCAACCTGGGCTTGCGACGAGCGCTGCGCTTTTGCTTCGCTGTGCCCACCGGCTGGACCCTTTTGATGCTCGCCTGCGGACTCGGGCTGGGTGCGCTGGTGGTGGGCATGCCCGCGTTGCGCTGGGGCGTGAAATTGCTGGGCGTGGTCTACATGCTGTGGCTGGCCTGGAAGTTAATGGGGGTCAGATTCCAAATTCGAACCCCACCCGAGCCAGGGCTGAATTGGAATCTGACCCCGATTTACTTGGATGTGACCTTCCTGCAAGGCGTGGGCCTGCAGTTCCTCAACATCAAGGCCTGGATGCTGGCGCTCACGCTCACCGCGGGCTGGGTGGTCAATGCCAGTGGACAACCCGCCACCAACCCGGGTGAGCGGCTGGTCATCATTTGCGGGGTGATGGTGTTCTTTGCCTTCATCAGCAACTTCACCTACGCAGTGGCCGGTTCGCTGCTGCGCGAGTGGCTCACGCAAGGACGGCGGTTGGTCTGGTTCAACCGTGCAATGGCACTGGTGCTGGTGGGCACCGCAGTGTGGATGCTCACCGTATGAGCTCACACACCTTGCACCCGCCACGCTGGCGCGACCTCCCGGCCAACCAAGGCCTCCTGCTTGGCCTGCTGGGCGTGACCATCTTCGCGCTCACGTTGCCCATGACGCGGTTGGCCGTGGGCACATTGGACGCGCCGCAGATGTCGGGCGTTTTCGTGGCGCTCGGGCGGGCGGTGGTGGCCGCGCTGCTGTCGGCCACTTTCCTCGTCGCCACGCGCGCACCACTGCCCCGGCGCGAAGACCTGCTGCCCCTGGCCATCACCGCGGGGGGGGTGGTGTTCGGCTTCCCGCTGTTCACCTCGGTGGCCATGCGGTACGTGGAAGCGGTGCACGCCAGCGTGATCGTGGGTGTGCTGCCGCTGGCCACGGCGGCGGTGGGCGCATTGCTGCACCGCCAGCGCCCGTCTGCAGGTTTCTGGCTCTGCGCGGCCCTGGGCAGTGCGTTGGTGGTGGGCTTCGCGGTGCTGCGCTCGGGCAGGGCGGGCCTGTCCGTCCACCCGGCCGACGCGCTGCTGCTCGCAGCCATGCTGTGCGCCGCCGTGGGCTATGGCCATGGTGCGCGGCTGTCACAACACATGCGCGCCGAACACGTGATCTGCTGGGCGCTGGTGATCGCACTGCCACTTACCTTGCCCATCGCCGCTTACACCCGTCCGCAGGCGACGCTCCAGGCCTCTGCCTGGTGGGGCTTTGCCTACACCGCCGTGTTTTCCATGTGGCTCGGCTTCTTTGCCTGGTACCGGGGTCTGGCCCTGGGTGGCACGGTGCGCGTGAGCCAGGTGCAGCTGGTGCAACCCTTCCTGGGCATGCTGTTTGCCGTGCCGCTGCTCGGTGAACGGCTGGACGCGCTCACGCTCGGCTTTGCGGCGGCCGTGATCGCCACCGTTTTCATCGGTAAAAAGATGCCGGTACACGCCACCACAAGCCGAACGGATTTGAACGGAATCGACCGGAGAGAACCATGAAGCCCAACGACCTGCCCACCCCCATCCAAGCAGCCACCCCCTGGACGCTCGCGCGCCGAGCCGAGCGCATGAATCCCTCGGTGATCCGTGAAATCCTCAAGATCACCGAGAAGCCCGGCATCGTCAGTTTTGCCGGCGGCCTGCCCTCGCCGAAAACCTTCCCGGTGAGCGCTTTCGCCGAGGCCTGCGCCAAGGTGCTGCGCGAAGACGGCCATGCCGCGCTGCAGTACGCCGCGAGCGAAGGGTATGCACCACTGCGCGAGGCCGTGGCTGCGCAACTGCCCTGGGCGGTCGACCCGGCGCAGGTGCTCATCACCACGGGCAGCCAGCAGG
>JBBQSX010000173.1:0-7932 GCA_038213545.1 Burkholderiales bacterium | reverse complement strand
ATCCGTCCATACAGGAAAGCTATTCATGGAATTCCGCCACCTGCGCTACTTTCTGGTCCTGGCCGAAGAGCTGCATTTCGGCCGCGCCGCGCAGCGGCTGGCCATCACCCAGCCGCCGCTCTCGCTCAACATCCAGCAGCTCGAAGCCTCGGTGGGAGCCCAGCTCTTCACCCGCAACAGCCGGGGTGTGCAGCTCACCGCGGCGGGGCAGGCGTTTGTGCCGGCGGCGCGTTCGTTACTGGATCAGGCGGGCCTGGCCGCGCGGGAAGCGCGCGAGGTGTCGCAAGGCATGCTGGGCAGTCTGCAGATCGGGTTTGCCGGCACCGTGCTCTACCGCGGGCTGCCGCAGATCCTGCAGGGCTTTGCAGTGGACCACCCCAAGCTGCGGCTGGTGCTGCGTGAACTGAGTTCGAGCGACCAGCTGATCGACCTGATGCACGAGCGGCTGGACATCGGCTTCGTGCACACCACGCGCGTGCCGGCGGGTTTTTCGCAAATCCTGGTGTCCAGCCAGCCGTTCGTGGCCTGCCTGCCGGTGGGCCATGCGTTGGCAAAACGCAAGCGGCTGTCTCTGGCGCGGCTGCAAGGTGAGCCGTTCGCTGTGGTGTCGCGCGCGGTCTCGCCCGACTACCACGAGCGCATCCTCGGCCTGTGTGCCGACGCGGGGTTTTCGCCCGAGATCCGCTTTGAGCTGCGGCACTGGCTCAGCGTGGTGTCCATCGTCTCTCAGGGGCTGGGCTGCGCGCTGGTACCGGCGGCGCCGCAGCAGGCCGGGCTGCCGGGCGCGGTGTTCGTGCCGCTGGATGTGGACACACCGCCCTACGAGACCCAATGCCTGTGGAAGACCGACAGAGACCAGGCCGCGCTGGGGGCATTTCTGGGCGCGGTGCGCGGGTTTGCCCAACCACTACAGTGAGGCGTTGAAAGAATCCTGCGCGCGGCGCGACCAACGCGGGCAAACATGCACATGAAGAACACATGGAGAGAACGATGAGCGACAAGCAGGTTCTGGTTTTGGGCGGTGGTTGTTTCTGGTGCACCGAGTCGGTGTACGTGGGGGTCAAGGGTGTGACCGATGTGGAGTCGGGCTACAGCAACGGCCACGTGAAGCAGCCCACCTACGAGCAGGTGTGTACCGGCACAACGGGTCATAACGAGGTGGTGCGGCTGGAGTACGACCCGGCACAGATCAGCACGCGCGAGATCCTGGAGATCTTTTTCGTGATCCACGACCCCACCACGCTGAACCGCCAGGGCAACGACGTGGGCACGCAGTACCGCAGCGGCATCTACTTCACCACACCCGAACAGCAGGCGGTGGCGCAAGACCTCATCGACGAGCTCACGCGCGACAAGGCCTACGGCAAACCCATCGTGACCGAGGTGACGGCGCTGGACAACTACTCGGCCGCCGAGGCCTACCACCAGGATTTCTTCGAGCGCAACCCCAACCAGGGCTACTGCCTGATGGTGGCCGCGCCCAAGGTGGCGAAGTTTCGCAAGACATTTGCCCGATTGGCCAAGTAGTTGGCAGCAGATCGTGAGTGTGAAGCCGAGGCGGGCTTGGCCACGCAGATTGCCACACGGCGCACCAACTTGGCGTGGACCACCTTGGGGTGATTCCGCTAATGAAAAAGGCCCCTGCTGGGGCCTTTGATTGACGGGTACCACGGGCTTCAGTGCGCCTCGGCCTGTTTGGCGGCGTTGACGGCGGCTGCGGTGTCGCCCCGGCTGCCGTTGAAGAACAAGTTGAGCAGGACGGCACTCAGGGACGCCAGCAGGATGCCCGACTCGATGAGCGGGTGGATGCCGTGGGGCATCCACTGTTTGAAATTGGGTGCCACCAGCGGAACCATGCCGAAGCCGATGGACACGGCCACGATGAAGAGGTTGTTGCGGTTGCCTTTGTAGTCCACGCCGGCGAGGATGCGGATCCCGGTGGCCGCCACCATGCCGAACATCACCAGACCCGCGCCTCCCAGCACAAAGGTCGGCAACGACTCGACCAGCGCGGCCATCTTGGGCAGCAGGCCCAGAACAATGAGGATGACGCCGCCGGCCACGCAGACGAACCGGCTCTTGACACCGGTGACGCCGACCAGGCCGACGTTTTGCGAAAAGCTGGTGTACGGGAAGGTATTGAAGATGCCGCCAATCAGCGTGCCCAGGCCATCGGTGCGCAGGCCGGCAGTGAGCGCCTTCTGGTCGATCTTGCGGTCGGTCATGTCCCCAAGGGCCAGGAACATGCCGGTGGATTCGATCATCACCACGATCATCACCAGGCTCATGGTGAGGATGAGGATGGGATCGAAGATGGGGGTGGCGATCTCGAACGGCAGCACCAGATCGAACCAATGGGCCTTGCCCACCTTGTCGAAATTCATGAGGCCGGCAGCGGTGGCAATGACACCGCCGATGACGATGCCCAGCAGCACCGAGATGTTGGCAATGAAGCCGCGTGCGAACTTCGCGATGAGCAGGATGGACGCCAGCACGACGGCGGCGATGGCGATGTGCGGCATCTGCGCGTAGGCGGGGTTGGGTACGCTGCCCACGATGGCCAGCCCTTTGGGCAATTCGGGCACGGCACCGCTGGCAGAGGCCTGCTTCACCGCGTCGAGCCACTGCAGGTGCTCGGGGCTGGGGATGCTGGGCGCGGTGGGGCCGAAGGGGTTGCCGAAGATCCAGTTGATACCGATGCGCATGAGGCTGATGCCGATCACCGCGATGATGGTGCCGGTGACCACGGGCGGGAAGAAGCGCAGCATGCGGCTGACGATGGGCGCAATCAGGATGGAGACCACACCCGCGCCGATGATGGCGCCGAAGATCAGGCCCGCCCCCTGCACGCCGGGGTTGCTGTTGGCCATGGCCACCATGGGTGCCACCGACGCGAAGGTCACACCCATCATCACCGGCAGCTTGATACCGAACCACTGCGTGGCACCAAGGGCCTGGATCAGCGTGACCAAGCCGCAGCAGAACAGGTCGGCCGAGATCAGCATGGCCACTTGTTCGGGGCTGAGCTTGAGCGCGCGGCCCACGATGAGTGGCACGGCGACCGCGCCGGCATACATGACCAGCACGTGTTGCAGGCCAAGAGCAGTGAGCTTGCCGGTGGGCAGGACTTCATCAACGGGGTGGACGGTGCTGGACATGGATGTTTCCCTCAATGCATGCAAATGTGTATACAGTTTATGTGTACGTTTGAATGAGAGGGTTAGGGGAAACCCGGTTTCTGATGGGTGGTTCGACGCGGCGTTGCCCGCGCGCTCGTAAGTTGCGTGAACGAAAAAAGGGACGCCTTGGCGTCCCTCTGCAAGCTCACCGCACGGGCTCAGTTTCCAGGCAGGCCCTGCGCACTGGACGCCGCCAGCGCAGTCATGTTGAGCACGCGCCGCACCGTCGCCGCCGGGGTGAGGATGTGCACCGTGCGCGCCGCTCCCATGAGGATGGGCCCCACCGTCACACCACCGCTGGCGGTGGTTTTCATCACGTTGTAGAGGATGTTGGCCGCGTCCAGGTTGGGGCAGATCAGCAGGTTGGCCGAGCCTGTGAGCGTGGTGTCGGTCAGGTAAGCGCTGCGGATCTCGGGCTGCAGCGCGGCGTCGCCGTGCAACTCGCCGTCGCACTCGATCTCGGGATGCGCGGCCACGAACAGGTCGCGGGCGATGGCCATCTTGCGTGCGGAGGCTCGTTTGCTCGACCCATAGCTGGAGTGCGAGAGGAACGCCACCTTGGGCGGCAGGCCGAAGCGTTGCACTTCCTGCGCCGCCATCCAGGCGATCTCGGCCAGCTCTTCGGCGCTCGGCACCTCGTTGACATAGGTGTCGGCAATGAAGATGGGGCCGCGGTCGGTCATGAGTGCGTTCACCGACGCGTAGAGTCCCGCGCCTTCGCGGCGACCGAGCACGTGGTCGATGCGCTCCAGGTGCGTCATGTAGCCGCCCACCAGGCCGCAGATGAGCGCGTCGGCGTCGCCCAGCGAGACCATGAGCGAGCCGATGATGGTGTTGGAGCGCCGCACCGCCGCCTTGGCCACCTCGGGCGTGGCGCCCTCGCGACCCATGAGCTGGTGGTAATGCTCCCAGTACTGGCGAAAGCGCGGGTCGTCTTCGGGGTTCACGTTCAGCACGTCCTGCCCGAGCTTCATGCGCAGGCCGGCCTTGGCGATGCGCGCCTCGATCACGGCCGGGCGGCCTATGAGGATGGGCAAGGCGATCTGGTCGTCGATGGCCATCTGCGCCGCGCGCAGCGCGCGTTCGTCTTCACCGTCGGCATAGGCCACGCGTTGCTTGTTCGGCAGGGCCTTGGCCGCGTTGAAGATCGGCTGCATCAGGATGCCGGTCTGGTAGACGAAGCGGCCGAGCTGCTGGCGGTAGGCGTCCATGTCCTGGATCGGCCGTGTGGCCACGCCTGAGTCTGCGGCTGCTTGTGCGACGGCGGGCGCGATGCGCAGGATCAGGCGCGAGTCGAACGGCTTGGGAATGATGTAGTCGGGCCCGAAGCTGAGCTCCTGCCCGGCGTAGGCGTTGGCCACTTCTTCGCTGGTTTCACTCTTCACCAGGTCGGCGATCTGGCGCACGCAGGCCAGCTTCATTTCTTCGGTGATCTTGGTGGCGCCGCAGTCCAGCGCGCCACGGAAGATGTAGGGGAAACACAGGACGTTGTTGACCTGGTTGGGGTAGTCGCTGCGGCCGGTGGCGATGATGCAGTCGGGCCGCACGGCCTTGGCCAGCTCGGGCCGGATCTCGGGCTCGGGGTTGGCCAGCGCGAGGATGATGGGCTTGGGGCCCATGGTCTTGACCATCTCGGCGGTGAGCACCCCGGGCGCGGAGCAACCCAGGAACACATCGGCGCCGCTGACCGCGTCGGCCAGGGTGCGCAACGCCGTCTGTTGCGCGTAGCGCGCTTTCGATTCGTCGTAGCCACCGGGGCGGCCCTCAAAGATCACGCCCTTGGAGTCGCAGACAAAAATGTTCTCGCGCGCCACGCCCAGGCCCACCATCACGTCCAGGCAGGCGATGGCGGCCGCGCCCGCGCCACTCACCACCAGCTTCACAGCGCCGATGTCCTTGCCCACCAGCTCCAGGCCGTTGAGCAGGGCGGCGGCCGAGATGATGGCGGTGCCGTGCTGGTCGTCGTGGAACACCGGGATGCCCATGCGTTCGCGCAGCTTTTTCTCGATGTAGAAGCACTCGGGGGCCTTGATGTCTTCGAGGTTGATACCGCCGAGCGTGGGCTCCAGCGCGGCAATGATCTCGACCAGCTTGTCCGGGTCTTTTTCGTCGAGCTCGATGTCGAATACATCGATGCCGGCGAACTTTTTGAACAGGCAGCCCTTGCCTTCCATCACCGGCTTGGCGGCCAGCGGGCCGATGTCGCCCAGGCCGAGCACTGCGGTGCCGTTGGTGATCACGCCGACGAGGTTGCCGCGCGAGGTGTACTCGGCTGCCAGCGTGGGATCGGCCTCGATGGCGAGACACGGGTAGGCCACACCGGGCGAGTAGGCCAGCGACAGGTCTCGCTGGTTGGACAGGGGTTTGGTGGGGGTGACGGCGATCTTGCCGCGCGAGGGCGTGCGGTGGTACTCAAACGCGGCGTCGCGCAGGGCCTCTTCGGCGGGGGTCATGTGTGTCTCCTGTGACCGTTGTTGTGTGTTTCATTGTGCCCCTGGCCGGGAGCGGTGCAAGAGGGGGGATCAGTCGGGCTGCAGCAGATCGAACAACGTTCTTGCAATCACCTGGGTGGCGTGCCGCAGGTCTTCCAGCACCAGGTGCTCATCGGCACGTTTGGCGTTCGACTCGCGCACCGTGCGGGGGCCGGCGCCGTAGATCACGCCGGGGATGCCGTGTTCGCCGTAGATGCGCACGTCGGTGTACAGCGGCGTGCCCACAGCAGGAATGGCTTCGCCGAAGACGGCCTGACCATGTTTCTGGATCGCTTCCACCAGCGGCCGGTTGCCGGGCAGTGGCTTGAGTGCGCGCGCCAGCAGGATGCGTTTCACATCCACACGGATCGCGCGGCCACCGCGTGGCGGGTTGAAGCTGGCCGTGGCTTGTTCAATGGTGCGGCGCAGGGACGCTTCCACCTCGGCCGGGTCTTCCTCGGGGATCATGCGGCGGTCGACCTTGAGCACCACCTTGCCCGGGATCACGTTGGTGTTGGTGCCACCGGTGATCTGGCCGATGTTGAGGTAAGGGTGGGTGATGCCTTCAACGTTCGACGTGATCTTCAGGTAGTCGGTGTTGAGCGCGTAGAGCGCGTTCAGGATGTGGTTCGCGCCTTGCAGCGCGTCGGTGCCGCTGTCGGGAATGGCGGCGTGCGCCATGTCGCCGTGCACCGTCACTTCGAGTTGAAGGCAGCCGTTGTGCGCCACCACCACCTGGTAGCTGAAACCCGCGGCGATCATAAGGTCGGGCTTGGTCAGGCCCTTCTTCAACAACCAGTCGGGGCCGACCTCACCGCCGTACTCCTCGTCGTACGTGACGTGCAATTCCACCCCTCCAGCAAGCTGGACGCCCAGCGACTCGAGTGCGCGGATGGCGAAGCTGAAGCTGGCGATGTCGCACTTGCTCACGGCGGTGGCGCGTCCGTAGATCTTGCCGTCCGCGATCTCGCCGCCGTAGGGGTCGTGTGTCCAGCCCTCGCCCGGTGGCACCACATCACCGTGTGCGTTGAGCGCAATGGTTTTGCCGGGGCCATAGGGCCTGCGCACGATCAGGTTGGTGATGCTCTGGAGGCCGGCAGCTTGCACTTCGGCCGCTGGCACCGCGTGTTGCTCGGCGTTGAGGCCCATGGCCGCCAGCAGCTCGGCCGTGCGTTCGGCGTGGGGTGCGTTGTTGCCGGGTGGCGTGTCGGTGGGTACGCGCACGAGCTCCTGCAGGAAGCGCACTTCCTCGTCGAAATGGGCGTTGATCCAGGCGTCGAGTTGGGTATGAAGGGTCATGGTTGGTGAGGGCTTCGACGAGCTCAGCCCGAACGGAGGAGGTTGTTGGTGGCGGGTGGTGTCCGTTCGCCCTGAGCCTGTCGAAGGGCCCACAGGCACGGTGGTTTTTCAGCGATGTTCGTTGGCGAGCTGCTCGAGCAGGTGCGAGAAGGCGTTGACGCACAGCTCGATGTCGTCGCTGGTGGTGGATTCCAGCGGGTTGTGGCTGATGCCACTGTTGAGACCGCGCACAAACAGCATGGCCTGCGGCATCACCTCGTGCAGCTTCATGGCGTCGTGACCAGCGCCACTGGGCATGCGGTGCAGGGGCACACCCAAGCCGGTCACGGCTTTCTCCCAGCGGGCTTGCCAGGCGGGCGCGCTCGGTGCGGCAGCGGCGCGCATGGTTTCCTCCAGCGTGAGGCCGATGCCGCGGCGTTCGCAGATGGCGCGCAGCTGCTCGAGGATGTCGCGCTCCAGCGCGTCGCGCTGCGCATTGCTGGGCGCGCGCAGATCCAGCGAGAAACGGCAACGACCGGGCACCACATTGATGGAGCCGCCCGGCACCTGCAGCATGCCGATGGTGGCGACCGAATCGCCGTCGGCCGAGGCGCGCTGCTCGGCGTAGAGCGCAAGCTCGGCCACCGCGCTGGCGGCATCGCGCCGGCGGTTCATGGGCGTGGTGCCGGCGTGGCTGGCCATGCCGATGGCTTCGCACTGGTAACGCACGCTGGCGTTGATGGAGGTGACCACACCGAGTGGCAGGCCCATCTCGTTGAGCACCGGGCCCTGCTCGATGTGCACCTCAACGAAGCCGAGGTACGTCGACGGATCTCGTTGGAGTGCGCCGATGGCTTCCAGCGTGGCCGGCAGGCCGGCGTGCTGCATGGCGGCGCGCATGGTCACACCGTCGGCGTCCTGCTGGTCGAGCCAGGCCGGGTTGAAGTGGCCGGTGAGGGCGCCCGAGCCCAGGAACGTGGCCTTGTAGCGCTGGCCTTCTTCTT